>JAJZAV010000102.1 GCA_021799255.1 Bacillota bacterium | reverse complement strand
TTCGGCGGGCATTGTGCAGGGCGTGCTGTGTCACAAGCGTCCGTGAGACGCTAGATTTGCGAGTGGAAAGAAAATAGGGGTGTGTGAGACGCTTGTGCTTGGCGCGAGACTGAGCAGGGCCGTAGCCGCACTCGGATAAGGGTCCCGCGCGCACCGAATTCCCAGTGCCGCCCATCCAAAGCGGCATGGGACTATTCCTTAAATCATCGACTGTGGTCCACGATCACGCTACCATCTCACTAGTGGCTTAGAATCCAAGGCTCGGGGAGATGACCGGGAATGGACTTTGAAGAGGCTTACAGAAAGTTTGTGGAACATCATCTCAAACGTAGTTCACCGACTCGCATGAAGCGGCTAGAAAAAGGTCTAGGTCATGCCGAACACTTGTTTTTGTTCAACGTGTGGTGGCCAGCCTTTGGTCAGTTTGAGCACCTTCACCCGGAGTACGAAATACGAGACTACACGGACGGATATCGATACATCGATTTTGCCTATATCGAATCCCACTTTCGCCTGGCCATTGAAATTGATGGATTCGAGTGGCATTGGCAGAGCATTACACAGGACAAGTTTAGAGATCATCTCGCTCGACAGAATGCTTTGCTCATTGACGATTGGAGACTTCTGAGATTTTCATACGACAGCGTCCGATTGTACCCCCGCACGTGTCAACAGACCTTGCAGCAGATGCTCGGGCGAGGGAGAGACGCAGTCTTAGAAGTCAGTAAACTGTCACTCGAGGAGCGCGAGATCCTGAGGCTTTCTTCTCGTCGAACAACTCCAATTACCGTTAAACAGGTCTGCGATTGGCTGAACGTTCGACCCAAGCACGCTCAGGAGTTATTGCGGGGACTGGCCCAAAAGCACTGGCTTGAGCCCGCGAGCGGAAAACTTCGAATCACCTCATATACGCTGGATGTGTCAAGACATGGTGTATCTTGGTAGATATAGGGTGGATCGGTGCCGTCGCATTTTCCAGGATGCCGGTGAGTCGCGTCACGAACGACGACGCCCGCTCTCTCGCCTTTCCCATTGCCCATCCGCTCCATCCCCGACTAGGCCAATCCCCCCCGGGCAAACGCACATTCCAGACGTTTCCTACATACTATCCTGTGACACCGCTACTCACAGTGGGGAGGATTAAGCGTGGAGGAGCATAATAACTGGAGATTGGAACGTAGCGAGTCGGACGATGGAAAAGGTAAGGGAGAAAGCGAAAGCAAGTCCCAAGGCACATGGGATCTTTCTGGGGAAAGCCCCTCGGCGACGCACTTTGCACCGTATCACGGGGGCGAGAGCCCGTCTGAGCAGTTCGCTAAAGAAAGCCCGTCTGGACCCGAGGTAAAGTTCAACGGTATTCCGGTTCCGAAGTATGTTAAGCCGACCCCAGTCCCACAACCTGCACCCGTAGCAGTCGGATCGGTGACCGCGCAGACTCATACGTCGGTGACGTCTATTCATATCGATCCCGATTGGGACCTCGGCGACATCCTCTGCGTCCTTCAGGATTGTGGGGTCCAGTGCGAAAGAACCATCGCATGCTTGATGGCAACTCCGGACGCTCGCACGCGGATCCACCAGATTCGCATGCTGAGAGATTGTGCCGATATTTGCCACACCACCTGGTGCTTCTTGCAGCGTGAGAGTCGCTACTCGCTCAAGCTGTGCAAGCTGTGCGCCCAGATTTGCGACGCCTGTGCCGATGAGTGCACCGTATACCCGGACATCGATTCGCAAAGGACGGTCTCCGCTTGCCATCGTTGCGCGGCTGCCTGTCGGGCGTTCATCGCTGCACACGCGTGACCCACCACGATGGGGCATGACGCGTAGTCTTCCTGCTGTGTACGCGCTTCGTTCGTCCGTCCGCGAACTCGCCCGCAATGTCACTTGCGAAACGTCCGTCCGCGAACTCGCCCGCAACGTCACGAGAGAACCGGCACCTGCCAAACGTGACTTCCTGCACTCACCCGCGAAACGACAAATGGGCGCCAACCTAGGGCGCCCTAAGCAGGAGCACCACGAACGCGCACCCGGGCTGTCCAAGGTGATGCCCACCAGCGCCCCCCGCCAACCGCCAGCTGATGCCCGACAGCGTCAACCGCATGGTAGCCCGCGGCGTCGCGGCGCCTTCGAACCCGAGCTCCTGAACCTACGAGCCCCTAAGCCGGCGACCCACCGAGCCCCCTACGTGGTTTGGTTATCCGCGCAGGAACGAGAACCAGCGTTTCGTCGGTTGGATGGCGGGAGTGACCGGGGACATGGGGCGGTTTTCCCAAATTGCGTTGGCGTTGTCGATAAGGGTGTTCACCACCGATTCCCCGTACCGCGCCTCGATGGCGTCGTACGCGACGGACAATTCAGGTCGGCGTCGATGGACTCCATGAGAGTCCGACGCGATGACGGCCGCATGGCCGTTTGCGAGGATGTCCCAGGCGATCTTCTCGTATTGGCGAAGGGCGGCCGATTTTTCTTTGCTGCGATTGGACTTGCCAAAACCGGCCTTGTCACCGCGCGCCCCCCCCGACCGAGGCCCACCGGAACTGGTCCCACCCGAGCCCGAGCCACCGGACCCCGACCCACCCGAGCCAGATCCGTCGGCACCCGAGCGCGACCCGCGAGATCCACCAGCTTCCGAGCCCGATCTACCCTCGCCGGCCCCACCCGAGCCTGAGACCCCAGCACCCGATTCTTCCGCGCCTAATCGCGCTTCCGCCGGAGCGAAGCACGAGGCCGTGATCTGCATCAGCAGCCCTTGGCCGATGAGGTCCTTGACTATCTTCGGATTGCGCCGAACCTCGAGATGGCGTTCCGGATGGGCCATGATGGGGTGGAAGCCGCGGACTCGAAGCTCGTGGACCCAGCGAATGGCGTGATCGGGCAAAGAATCGTTGGGGAATTCCACCAAAATATAGCGCGAGGAGCAGAGGGTGGGGAAGGTATCCGACCTCAGATCCGACTCGAAGTCGCGCGACATATGTACCTCCGCACCAATCCGCAACGCAGGATGCGACACGCCTAGCTCAGCCAACCGAGTTTCCAGCAGGCTGAAGGCGGCCTCCGCATCGGACACAGGCACATCGTAGTGCGGGCTGCGGTAGTGAGGTGTGCAGATGACTCGTTCTACTCCGAGCGACGAGTATAGTTCTATAAGTTCCACCGCGTCGTCCATGGTAGACGGACCATCATCCACGGACGGCAGCACGTGTGTATGAATGTCAGTAAGTGGTCCCCGGATGACGGTAACCCCCGTTTCAAGTGGTTTCGTATATATACGTAGTCTAGCCAGTTTTTATCCCCACGTCACGTTCCGTCCGATTCGTGGAATTCATAACCGAATAGCCCGATTATGGAATCATGAGGAAGAATAATAAAATAAACGTAACAAGATAATTATGTTGGAAATTTGACTATCCAGCCAGCGCCAAGACGTAGTTCTGGAGAATCGAATGCGATGACACTTGCAAGGCCATTCTCGCCCACCGCTTCTTCAACATGCACGCCGTCACTCCCGTGAGCCAGAGTGGGGTAAACGCCGCTAATCGGCTTGTTGTCTCGTGACGGTAGCGGCATCGACGTCCCAATCGATAATGATAGCACTCCGCAATTACAGTAGATAACCGGCTTTCGCCCGTGTCTCTACCGAACGTATCGTGGCGATACGATTGAAGAGATTGTGCGTTGCGGTTGGATGGATACAATACACACCTATGGCGATTTCAGCATGGCAAACAAGTTGTGAACGCGTTTTCAAAGCACTGCAGTCAATCAATTCCTTCATTATTTAGAGTAATGGTTCATAAATGGAAGTATGCGGGCAAATCATGACAGCATATCGAACGTTGACAATTTTGGGGCAAATGGAGGACCTCCCGTCGTCAAGCATGAGTCCGGCGTCGATTCGAAGCCCGAGATTTGGACACTGAGCGGATTGAAAACCATTCGTGGGGAGCACCGGCCCTTGGAGCGCAGCCCAGACCGTTATTTGCTTGGGCGGTCTGCAGCCATCCATGCTTGCATGATTCATCCAATCGCACTATCGTTGCCTTATCATTTCATGAAGGGGAGTGAGGTAGCCATGCAGAGTATGCATCGCGTATTAGACGCGCCTGTTTGGTTGCCTTCGCTCATCTTAATTGGAGCTTAACCACCCCGCGGTATCCGCTCTGACTTGACAAGCCTCAGGCAACCATTGCTTTGGGGCTTTTTCGCACTCCATATTCTTCCGAATACCCGTTCATTCACATAAATCTCAAGTACTGGAACTGCCCACAACCTTGTCTGAGACATAGGAAGTCCAATCCAGAAGTCCTATCCAATTGTATACGTAGGAGGAATCCACGCTTGTCTTGTCCATCAATTTGCACGATCTCGGATGGAATTCGCAGTGGCAAGATCGGTTTGAAACTTTCGTAAAGGAAGTTCTTTCGATCCCGCCGATAACCACATCAACATCACCTCAAGACGAGTTGCCTACCCGCCGAATCGGTAGCCGTGTTGGTCCATATATCGTGGGCCGCGTGACGTCCGAGCAGCGGGCGATGTACACGGTCTCGGTCCAGGGAGGGGAGATCCTCGCACAGGTTACTGGAAAATTACGATACCAGGCAAGCGGGCGCGGTGACTTTCCTGCCGTGGGCGATTGGGTGGTGATCCGGGAAGCGGGCCGATTTGTGTGAACCGCACGACCTTAGGAGGATGCTGGCCGAGGTGGAGAGCGTCGCACCGGGTGTGCCCATCCACGCCGTGAGCGCAGAGGCGAACATCGGGATGGAGGCCCTCAAGCCGTACCTCGGTCAAGGGATGACGGTGACCCTGTTGGGTAGTTCGGGCGTCGGCAAGTCCACGCTCACCAACGCGTTGATGAGGGATCTTGTCCAGGCGGTGAGCGGAATCCGGCATGCCGATGACCGCGGTCGACACACCACCACAAGCCGCCAACTTCTGATCCTGCCAGGCGGGGGCGTCATCATCGACACTCCGGGACTCAGGGAGTTGCAACTGTGGGCGGCTGGGAGATTGTCCATCCGCTCCCGCATCAAGTTGACAATCAATTCATCGAATGTGACCATGAAACGGAATTGACTTGGCGATTTCGAGGTGTGCTCATGGAAGAACGCAAACTTCTCTTGCTGGGACTCCTTCTTTCCCAGAGCCAACACGGGTATCAAATTAACGATTTCATCGAAAAGAACCTATCCGGGTTTGTGGGCATGAAAAGATCCACCGCCTATTCCACGCTGGACAACCTCTGCGAGAGCGGTCACGTGCGAATGGAGTTGGAGCAGGTCGGGAACCGCCCCGCGCGGAAGGTCTACACGCTGACGGACGAAGGTCGACGGCTATTCGACCAATTGCTGCGCGAGTATCTGGTGAAGCTCGAAGGCTTCGAGATGCCCGTGGAGATTGCGCTGATGTACATCGACTCGCTGGAGGAAACGGAAAGGGTGGGGTGGCTGTCGAAGCGATTGGCCGCCATCGACGCTGCCATCGCTGCGCTGGCAGCGACTCCGCCGCACGGGTTTGGCGTCGGAGTCGACCTCGCCATCGGTCACCGACTGCACATGATGCGGGCGGAGCGGGAGTGGCTCCTCAACCTCTTGTGAAGCACGGGCCCGCGCCTGATGAGTCAGACGCGGACCCGGTATTCATGAAAGCGAACTTTCTCGTGGCGTACGACCGGTTTACAATACGATCAGATTACAAGACGATCTCGTAGGTGCCGAGTTCGGACTTCACGCTGCTGTCGCCTTGACCGCGGTGGGCTTCTTTGAAGTGATCGCTTTGAGTCCAGGCCTGGAACTGCTCCTTCGAATCCCACACAACCCGCACGATAAAGTGGCTGCCGTCCGCGGCCTTAAGCATATGGAACTCTTTGAATCCCGGCACTGCCTTCATGTGTTCCCCTGCGTGCGCAAACCCGGCTTGTAACCTATCCGCATGTTCCTTAGTGGGCGTAAATATCTTGTTGTGAACTTCAAACACGGACCGTCACTCCTTCATGGACCCATTTTCAATGCGAACAAGTTTCATCCTCAACAGAGACGTTACAGCGTGCCTCTCAGCGTGCCTTACTATCCGTGTTATAAGGAATTCTAACCTGTTCTCCTTATAATAGTCACATTCGACTAATCAACGCAAGACTACTTACAATTAAGATTTGAATTAGTAGATAGGTGAATCATCTTCTAATTTATGGTTGAAAAACTGGTAGTTTCAATATAATATACTCAAGGCTGGGCATAGAGAACAAAGCGGTCCACGGACACCCGGGATCCTTCCCGGTGAGCTGTTAGGCATGGCCATTTCCTTCGCAGACAAGAGCGGGCAATTGATTTGCCAGCGCGATGAAGGCCTAGGACATGACTAGTCCACGAATAAAGCGACTATGATGAAGGTAGTTGCACTGTCTTTAGCCAATCAAGTTTTAGGAATTAAAGGGTGGGGACCTACACATGCCATCGGATATTGAGATTGCGCAAGCGGCGAAGTTGTTGCCGATACAACAAATTGCAGCGAAGTTGGACTTGAGGGAAGACGAGTGGGAGCCTTATGGACGCAACAAAGCGAAACTCAGCCTATCGCTGCTTGCGCGCCAGGCGCGCGGGAAGTTGATTCTGGTTACCGCGATGAGCCCGACGCCAGCGGGCGAGGGGAAGTCAACCGTAACCATCGGGCTTGGACAGGCCCTGAACCAGATTCATAAAAACGCTATCGTGTGTATCCGTGAGCCTTCTCTCGGACCGAACTTCGGAATGAAGGGTGGGGCCGCTGGCGGCGGCTATGCTCAAGTGGTGCCGATGGAGGACATTAATCTCCACTTTACGGGCGACTTTCATGCGATTACAACCGCTCATAACCTTCTCGCCGCGCTTATTGACAATCACATTTACGCCGGGAATTCGCTTCATATAAACCCGCAGCGCGTGGTCTGGAAGCGGGTCCTTGACATGAACGATAGGTCTCTGCGCAACATCGTCACCGGCTTAGGCGGCCCAGCGAATGGCGTCCCTCGCGAGGCCGGCTTCGACATCACGGCCGCGTCGGAAATTATGGCTATCGTCTGCCTAGTGGAAAGCCCGGGTGAACTCAAGCAGGCCCTATCGAAGATCCTTATCGGTTACACCTATGACGAAAATCCCGTCTTCGTCAGTGACCTCGGTGCCGAAGGGGCCATGGCCCTTCTGCTCAAGGACGCCATCAAACCGAACCTCGTGCAGACCGTGGAAAACACACCCGCCCTCGTGCACGGGGGCCCGTTTGGCAACATCGCTCACGGGTGCAACTCGCTGATGGCCACGAAGATGGCACTTACGCTTGGAGACTACGTTGTGACCGAAGCCGGTTTTGGGGCGGATCTCGGTGCCGAAAAGTTCTTCGACATCAAGTGCCGCAAGGGAGCTCTAGGCCCCGACGCCGCCGTGCTGGTGGCCACCATAAGGTCCATGAAGTACCACGGCGGCGTCAAGGTGAAGGATCTCCACCACGAGAACCTCGCCGCATTAGAGCGTGGCTTCGATAACGTGCTCCACCATGCCCGCATCGTCGAGAGATCCGGAGTTCCCTTTGTCGTCGCCCTGAATCACTTCACGGAGGACACCGAAGCCGAGGTGAACCGGGTGAAGGAACTGTGCGCGAAGCATCAGTTGGAGGTCATTCTGACGAAGGTTTGGGCCGAGGGCGGCGCAGGCGGCGTCCATCTCGCTGAACGAATTGTCCAACTGGCCGACTCGGGGTCTAGCCGCTTTGAGCCACTCTACGACGTGAACCTTACCATCGAGGAGAAGATTCGTGCTGTGGTGACCAAGGTGTACGAGGGCGTGGAGGTTCGCTTCACTGACGTTGCCCGTCGCCAACTCAGACGCTATCCTGAACTCGGGTGGGATAACCTACCCATCTGCATGGCGAAGACCCAGTATTCGTTCTCGGACAATCCGAAGTTAATCGGAGACCCGAAGGGTTTCTCCATCACGATTCGCGACATCCGCCCGTCCCTCGGAGCCGGCTTCCTCGTTTGTCTAACGGGTGACATCATGACCATGCCCGGGATGCCCAAGCAGCCGCTGGCGCTAAATATCGACATTGACGAGGCGGGGATTATTACCGGTTTATCGTAACGTGCTATTGCCTAAGATCAAACACGGGGGTATAACCTCTCGGCCCCCGTGTAAATCCACGCTTAATCTCCCTCATAGACCTATAGACTCGAACTTAATCTCCTAATCGTTGCATCGAATGATACAATGCTGGAAATTGATTAAACACCGAGGATTGCTAGAGCGCTGATAACTTAATGGACGAATTATGTCCGCTACAAGGAGTTCCCGCGCTCGGGTACCCCATCGACGCCTTCGATTCCCGTTCAGACGGCCTGATTTGCCCCAATAGGGTTCTCGGGTCTCACTCTTATGCGCCGACAACCGCGTGGCACTACACAAAGAATCGGGAGGCCAACTCTCGACCACGCAATAGGGGAGGGGTTTGCGCATGCATCTCATTTCGTCTCGGGGTCGCACGCTTGGCTACATGGTAGACGTGGCCGTCGTGTTCATCGGCTTCGTGCTCACGGACAGGCTGCTCATGCTGTTTCTTCACCGACCCGGTATATCGGATCCGGTGATGTACTTGAAGACGTTCCTGTTTACCGTATTCTCTTGGTTGTTGTCGCTGCTCATTGTGGCGCGGTACCCGTCTCGGAGAACCGGAAACACGTTTGAAGAGCTGGCGATTGCCGTGCGCGTGAACGTAGTCGGCCTAATCATCTTCGGGTTTCTCACGTTTGTCCTGAAGGCCGTGGCTTTCAGTCGCCTTTACATGGCTGCGTACGTCGTGGTGTGTACATTGCTTATGGTTATCATGCGTTACATTATTCGATCCGCTCTATACACCGCCCGCCACTCCGGTCGCAATTACCGTACGCGCGTCATCGTGGGGGCTGGACCATCCGCGGCTCGGCGCAGATAGGACGAACTCCGGGCACATCTCGGGACCGTTCTCACACTTCTAACGCAATGGCAAGTGGGGTCTACGATGATGCTGCGTCGACCATGTCTCCCGCAATTCCCGTAGCTTGTCCTTTATATAGGTTGGGGACTGTGTTTTTGAACGTGCGACGACAACAAAATCGGGTTGTTTAGCATGGCAGTAAGGACAAGGTGAGCAAATCTCGAACATCGCCGTATCACACCCACATCTGTGACAAAAATATACTGTGCTTCCGTCATCATTGTGGTCACCCCGTCACGTTCATGGTGTTGATATCATATCAACGACGGCTAGAGTATTTTGTAGAAAACGAGTCGACCCAGTGAAATACATCTCCGGAGCTACCTTGAACTGTTGGAATGCTACGAAACGAGCCTGGAGTGGAGAATAGGGAAGTCAGCGGATCGTCAAACTCGAAGCCTTCTGGGTCTAGCAAAGTAGTTCGGGACTCGCGGGCGGCATATGGAGTCTAGTGATATACTGCAGAATGTTGTAGCATTACCACGTTCCGTAATATTCCATTGTGGACACCTAGAGGAGAGAACATCGAGTGAAAAAAACCATCAGTGTCTTAGTTCCAATGCTGCTCACTCCAGCCATGTTGGTGAGCACCGCCTACGCTGCTCCGGTGAATCATGCACATCCTGCAAAGAGGGTTGTGACTCATCAAACAAAAAAGGAGAAGGTTACGTCGGCAGCGAAGGCGAAGGCCAGTTCTGCCTTCAACATCAACAAAGTCGTTAAGGAAACGTTCATGGCCCCATATCGCCAGGCGACCGTAGTTACTTCCGAAGTCGTCCAATCTCCCGCTACAAAGGCTATCCACGTTAGTATCAAGGAACAGGAGCAAGCCCAATACAGCAAGGGGAATCTCCTTGACCTCACAACGACGACCGGATCGCAGGGGGATTCTTCCGTCTTCATTGGCAAAGGCGGCATTTATGAGGATTACGGTAGTTGGCAGAAGACGGCACCGTTTACTTCAAAAGACTTGACGATTATGATTAACGCTGAAGCCAAGGCGTTACAAAATGCCAAGTAGCGAGCATCAAGGGTGGACATAAGGTTATCGCCAAGCTAAGCACTCCGGCTATTGAATCAGCGGGCCAAAGTGCTATGGAGTATATGGGAACCGTCGCACCACCTACGCCTCAAAACGTACAGATGTTGTTTAGTCATTCCTCGGGTACAGTTGTAGTTACAACCATGAAGATCAGGGGTTCTGAGGTAATCCAAGGAGAACAAGAGACCATCAGTATCTTTGTTCCTCAATCGGTGTTGAATAAATTGAATGGTACGAGCTTGCCTACTGTCACCTCTAGTGTTTATGGCAAGAAAAAGGTGCAGCAAGTGGGTATCTCAATTACAGTTCATTTGAAGACGACCGAGTCATACCGCAAAGTTCCGGTAAAAACTCCAAAGGGAGTTTTTACGAACTAGCTGGGCAGTTACCTTTGGGCCCCGTCTCGCGATACGAAAAAAAAACGCTACGGTCAGGCCAAGCAAAATTTTGCACACCTGTGCGGACTGATTTACTTCAACGATAATGCCTCCCGAGAGGTCGAGGGAGGTTTTTTCATGCGGAAAATCACCGTAGTAGAGTGCAGCACTACGCGGGAAGAATGGACTGGGCGGAGATCCGAGTTGCGAGTGAGCGGTCAGACTCTGGCACTGACCTAGCGTAAAAAATTTCCATTTCCTTTAGAGCAAGATTGCCGCTTTTCTGGAGATTATCTCGTCCCAAGATGCCGGAGCTCGGTGGGACCAGTTTGACGCTCACAGAACTGCTGAAGGTCGAATAGCTATCTTTGAATGAATATTCAATTTCGTGGGTGACAGCGAAATGTCGTTCTCGCGCACAAGTGCTCCATAAGGTACCAGGATAATGTCGGTTGATGTCGAATTCGATTTACATATATGACGGTGAAAATTTCTGACTAGACTCTCGCCATCTCGAATGCAGTAAAGACAAACTGTAAACTCTGTCTAAGGTATATCGACTTTGACGGGTTCAAAATGGCGAACGACACGTAGTGAAGGATCAAAAGGGAGAGAGAGCCCCTAGTCTCTGGTAAGGGCTGGTGACCGCTAATCGATGTCAAAATGGGATGTACTTTTCATGCTATTGGCGTACGTGATTATCATACTGTCTTTAATCCTATCACATATGTTCATTGGTCGTTTCATGAAAAACTATGACAGGAATGTGAGCAGAAAGAAAAAATTCTGGCTTGATGTGTTTCGTGAGTGCACAGACAAAGGTACATATGTGTTGAACAAGAGGCAAATCCATAAACTTAACAACGCAACAATGCTTGCGGCTTTTGGTGTTGCCTATAAAGAAGCACTTAAGCACCATTCGGATATTAAAAGACTCCTGTACGACAACGTGGCTTTCATTGCAGCGTTCGGCTCACAGCTGAGAAGCAAAACAAAGCGCGCGTGCTTTGCCTATATGCTCGTGGGGTTTGAACTCCACGAAGCCGGAAAATATCCTGCGTTCGATGACCTTATTTTGGGTTATTTATTAGATGATTCCGTTTTTGTACGCGAGAATGCCCTTCTTGCCCTATATAGCTTTGGAAATGAGAAAAGCGTTGCGAAAGCGTTACTTTTGCTGTCGAAGAAGGGCGTTTTTCATAGTGAAAAACTGCTGAGCGACGGTTTGCTTACGTTTACCGGAGATAGAGAGCGCCTCGCAGAAGAACTTATGAGTGTTTTTGCCAGACTCAACGAGTGCTACAGAATTGGTGTAATTAATTTTATGAGATATACAGGAAACCACCAACATGACGCACAACTCATAGCCCTTCTCGAGAGTGGCGTTACGTCCAAAGAAATTACGTGTTGCATCATCAGACTTCTGGCAAAATTCCACAGTGCGCAAAATGGCGAAGCGATTCTTAAAGTGCTAGAAAACAATTTCGACAGTGAAGATTGGGAACCCGCTGCGGTCGCCGCTTCTTCACTGGTGTCTTATCAACACGAGCACGTAGTTACAACACTTATCAAAGCGATGACATCCAAATCGTGGTATGTAAGAATCAATT
>JAJZAV010000101.1 GCA_021799255.1 Bacillota bacterium | reverse complement strand
GCTCCTTTCGTATTGTAGCTCTGCATTGGCTACCATTTACAGTATGGCCAACGCAACCTACGGTTTTACGAAACGGGGCCGGTGTCGTTCATTATGACTAGTCACACCCGGCATAATACAGGCTCTGGCACCAATCCAGCATCCGTCCTTTACCACTATCGGTGCGCTTTTGACGTTTCCAGCTCTTTTGCGCGGGTCATCGTAAACGTGGTTTGAAGTGCAAAACATGACCTCCATTCCTATTGCGCAGTTGCTACCAATTTCGATATTGTTACTCGCATCAAAATACACGCCACGATTGACGAAGGTTTTGTCTTTAATCAGAACTTTTCTCCCAACGAACGTACAGCGTGGGGAAATGCTCAGTGTCTCAACGTGTAACCCGCTCAGGCGGTAGATGAGGCTGCGAAGCAGGCTTGGGGTGACTATAGAGGCAGCAACTCCGTTGACGGTTACATCTTGAATAATGGCCTGTAGTTCGCGCAACTGCGTCGCCAACCTGCTCACTCACAATCCTCCACTCACAAGGTGCACCAGACTAAGGACAACCGAATGGGAACCAACGAGGCCCCAATTGGTCCTTCCTTTTCTACCATCTTACCGTTCCAATAAGGGCCTCGTGCCCAGCCCTCATCGCCGCCAAGGCATCTCCAACTATCGTACCGATAATACCGACTGCCGAGGTGCGGACACCGCTGAGTTTGCCATAACGCACCCGATTTAAGTAGGAATGCATGAAAAGTAAGACGAACAGCACCCATATCCATTGGCTGAACCATCCAGCTATCATGAGGACTGGGTACAGATAGGCGAGAACAATTGTCACTAGAACCGAACGAACTTCCGTATAGCACTTATAGTTTCGCCCAAGCACAAGAACATTTCTCAACCAGCGACTACGCCTCTTCACGTAGTTGTCAAGGTGCGTGGAGAACTCCGTTCTAACTTCAGCTCCCTTTAGGTGTAGGATCTTGTGACCAGCCTTCAAGAGTTCTTTTGCGAGGGTATAATCAGTTCCGCTTGGTGCCTCCTGCCCAAAGTCGCCCGAATCCTTCAGAGCATTGCGGGTCAAAAGTGTGTTGGCGCCCAAAATTCCCGATGTGAACTCACCCGTCATCAGGTTGCCGTATCGGTCTATTCCCCACTGGGCAGTAACAAAAGAATCGCGTTCCTGCTCTTTAAGAGGTGCCATGCCTCCAGTGACGCATTCGCAAGGAGCTGAAGCTAAGGCTGACGCCATCTTGACAACGCAATCGGCGTAGATTCGGCTATCAATGTCCGTAAGATAGATCCAGTCGCCTGTAGCATGGGGAAGACTCGCCCTTAGGGCCTTCTGCTTCCCCATACCGGGCACCTGTTCGAAGACTAATACGTCATCACCATGCAGCGTGCATGCACGTTGATAGGAGTCGTCCTTTCCCCCGACGCACATCACCAACTGCTTGTTGTCCAGCGGCAGTGCTCGAAAGGCCGACACGAATGGTTCGATGTCAGCCGAGCAATTCCATCCGGCAACGAGAAAACTGATGCTGCCAATATTGGCCCTGTCAACTTCTGACGATGAAATCCGATTAACCGACGCCAACAGTCGAGACTTCTGAGAGCGCAGTGTGGCAAACTTGAACGTATGGTAAGCAGAAAACACTAAAAGTACGATGATGACTGCCAAAATCATGACGATGTCTCCCTATCCCCGTAGCGGAACGACATGCTTTCCGTCCCCGTGACTTTGTTGGGAACGAGTCCCGTCTCCTAACCGCACGATGGGGCCGTCGATGCCTTGGAACATGTTCCTGGTATCAAAAATGAGTTTGGCTCTACTAGCGATGTCCGAGACATCGAACGCGGAGTGTCTAACCAATGCCACGATGCAGTCGTACGCCTCGATGTCGGACAGAGATACGCTCTCCATTACATGCTTACCAATAGGGAGACTGGGGACGTATGGATCGTGATAGGCCACCTGTACTCCTTCATGGAGGAGTAGTTCCATGACCTCATAACTTGGGGACTCGCGGTAGTCGGCCACATCCGGTTTGTAGCTCATTCCGA
Source organism: Bacillota bacterium (assembly GCA_021799255.1). Classification (GTDB taxonomy): domain Bacteria; phylum Bacillota; class Bacilli; order Alicyclobacillales; family Alicyclobacillaceae; genus JAJZAV01. Next base: position 10,007 of record JAJZAV010000101.1, on the reverse strand, counting down.
GAAGAAGTACCTTGGCCAGGTGACCCGGAACGCCCGCAGTTCCAAGCATACGGATTATCTTCTCTACCACGTGGCGGGGCATGTTATTGTTGATGTCCGCAGCCGTCTCAATGAAACGGGAGAAGAAGTTGACTGACTTCGCTTTCCAAGACAGATATAACGGATCAAGCGGGATGCAGTGTCCGCCGATGCCGGGTCCGGGATAAAAGGGCATAAAGCCAAATGGCTTAGTTTTGGCCGCATCGATTACCTCCCAGACGTTTATGTCAAGACGCTCGCACATGATGGAAAGCTCGTTCACAAATGCGATATTGACAGCTCTAAACGTGTTTTCTAGGAGTTTGGTCATCTCGGCTGTTTTGGTCCCTGTAACCGGAACGACATTCTCTATGAAGGAGCCATAAAAGTCGACAATCTTTTGCAGTGATGTCTGGTCGTCGGCCCCGACGACCTTAGGAGTTGATTGAGTGTCGAAATGCGGGTTTCCCGGATCCACACGTTCGGGTGAATAGGCAAGGTAGAAATCAACTCCGGCATGAAGGCCGCTTTCTTCGAGGATGGGGCGAACAAGATCTGCCGTTGTTCCTGGGAATGTAGTGCTTTCTAGAACTACAGTTTGTCCGGGACGCAATCTGCGCGAGATCTCAACTGTAGCGGATCGAACATACGAGAGGTCGGGCGTTTTCATTCCATCCAGGGGGGTAGGAACGCAGATGCTAATAAAGTCAGCTTGGGCCAACTCGTCGAAATTGGTTGTCACCACGACCTGACCAGATTGGATTAACTTTCCCGCCCGGCTACCATAGTCACGCTCCAAGTCAAACTGTCCGGAACGAATCGTCGCTACCTTGTCGGCGTTCGTGTCTACGCCAACCACTGTGTGACCGGCCTCGGCCATATGAACTAACAGTGGTAAACCGACATACCCTAATCCTATTACCGCGCCTGTAGACACTGTACTTGTCCCCTCTCAGGTGGATGATTCTCTTGTAACTAACTTAGTACGGGCTTACATGGGTTCAGAGGTTATGTTTTTGATTATTCTTGCAGGAGTCCCGCCAGCAATTACGTTGGTAGGAACATCTTTCGTGACCACAGAATTAGCAGCAATTACGGAGTTGCTACCTATGCGTACGCCCTTGGTAACCGTAACCTTATTCCCAATCCACACATTCTTTCCAAGAACAATTGGAGCCTTGACGAAGCCAGCCTTTCTGTGAGGAATACTGGGGTTATTGGATACAACATGATCATGGTCTCGAATCGTAACCATTTCTGCTATCAGCGTATCATCGCCAATTTCTATGCGCTCCAACACCGAGATGGTGGTGTACCGACGAAGGCAGACGTCGTTTCCGAGGATAAGCGTCGCTCCCGGTGCGATTGATACTGATACGGTCGGGGACAGAATATAGCTCCCAGTTCCAATCTTGAGCGTGCTGCCGTTTCTCCACGCCCGAAATTTGATCCTCCACCATCGCCAGCCCCGGAGAAATCGGTATAGTCGAACAGCTGCTTTCACCCGCATCCCCCCAAAAGCCGAACCATTTTCTATATTATGATTTTATCGTAGGTTTGCAAAGCTTACATCCAGAGAAATGCGTGGATTATATGGGATCCCAATGAGCACCCCAATCCACATTGGGACTCCATAGGGCACGAACGGACTGTTATCGGTCATGACGTCTTGATCGGGGCGGGGCAAGCGCCCTGCGCGGCGCCAAGGTTGGCGGAGGAACCGTTCATTGCCGCGCGTTCATTAGTCGAAGTATTGCGCCCTGCGTGATTGCCCGAATCACTTTACTTGCACCACCCTTGGAACATGGGACTCTTGATGAGAAATGATAATAAATGGTACATTACTAGAATGATGTGAGTAATAGGTTTTCACGATCGGAATGTGGGGGGGAGGGGCTTGCCGTTGCAGGAGATGAAGGTGACTGCAAACGCTCTCGTATGAGCTGGTTGGAGAAAAGAGTGAATGACCGAAAGAACAACCTCGACTTTATCCGCTTCGTTGCGGCGGTCATGGTATTGTTCTCTCATAGTTGGCCGCTCACCACAGGGAGTAACACGCACGAACCATTGGCTTGGGCGACTCGTTACCAGCTGGACTTTGGCGCATTGGCGGTAGACATATTCTTCGTCGTTAGTGGCTTTCTCGTGACGCAGAGCTTTGATAGGACGAAAAATGTCATTGTATTTGCTAAAGCAAGAATTTTGCGTATCATCCCAGGGCTCTTCGTCGTCGTCGTGATCTTGGCCTTTATCTTGGGGCCTGCTGTCACGACGGACTCCTCGTCTCAATATTGGGCAGAATTTCCCTTTGCATCGTTCATTGGAGATCATCTGCCTGGGGTGTTTGTTGCAACTCCGTATTCTGGGGCGGTCGATGGTTCGCTTTGGACCATCAAGTACGAGATTCTTTGCTACGTCATGGTTGCGCTGTTCGGGATGCTTTCCATTCTGACCAATCGATACATCATGGTGGCTCTTTGGATCTTCAGCATGACGTCCATCGGAGTTGATTACTCTCTTAATCTCTTGCCGTTTTTTGCGACTGGAATGCTCTTCTACGTGTTTCGACGCTACGTACCTGTCAACGGCTTTGTGGCGCTGCTGGCGTTGGCCATCGCCTTGGCAAGCCTATGGATGAATGAGTCAAGGTGGGCCATTCCGCTAACGCTCGGCTATCTTGTGCTTTGGTTCGCGTACACGCCTCGGGTTCGACTTGTTGGGTTTTCGCGCTATGGCGATTGGTCATACGGCATCTACATTTACGCGTTTCCAATTCAACAGATGCTGGTTCAGTACGTGGGGATACGTCAGCCGCTCGTGCTCTTCGCGATTGCTTTGCCAATAACGCTCATATTTGCTGGACTATCATGGCATCTGATAGAAAAGAATGCCCTCAAGTTAAAAAAGATAGCTATTCTTCCGCGGTTCGCCCCGTCGTCCCGAGTGAACGGGTAGCTTTTTCATTAGTAAAGCGAGAGGGCATGTGGATGCCCTCTCGCTTTACTATTTTGGGCCGTTTAAGTATGCCTTAACTGTAATCTTACGTCGGTTGCTACTTCACCCGCATCCATCCACACCGTCATCTCGCCGGTGCCGCGGTTGCCCCACACATAGTATGGAACGGCGCGAATCTTCGCGGGCTGTGACTCCGGCGCGTACGGACGGTACAACTCATCCTCGCCCCAGGCCGTGTTCTGCGCGACTCCGTCCGCCTCAATGACCACCGTGCCGCCAAACAGACCATCGTCCAGCGTCGCGCGAAGCTCTGACTGCGGGTTGAGGGAGAGGGAGGACAGGGGCGCGGCGTGATCGACCGATTCAAGGCAGTAGATGAGCGGGCCGCGCGTGATGCTGACCCTGCCGGCGTCGGCGCGGACGTTGGGATGGGCCTGCATTAGGCGGGGCTGCATCGCGAACGTGACCTGGACGATGTCGGCGTCGAGCCACTCGCGGTCCACGATGAGGTACCCGTCCTCGACGGTGCCCTCGTGGGCCAACCCGTTCACCATCACGCGCACGTCGCCTTCGCTCCACTCGGGCACGCGCAGGGCGAGGCGGAAGTGGGTGGGGGCCGAAACGTTGACTTCGAAGCGAGCCCAGCCGTCGCGGGGGAGGCGGGATGTCTGCGAAATCGCGACGTTCGATCCCGCCACCTCCACGTCAGCCTTGCTGCCGATGTACAGGTGGGCGTAAACCGTGTCGCCACTTGCAGTGTAGATGTACTGGCCAAGCGAGGCAAGCAGGCGGGCGACGTTGGGCGGGCAGCACGAGCAGCCGAACCACTTCTGCCGCTCGGACTTCACGTGGCGCTTGTCGGGGTTCTTGTCGCTGGCCTCGGGCCAGACCTCGAGCGGGTTGACGTAGAAGTAGCACTTCCCGTCGCGGGACATGCTGGCGAGGATGATGTTGTACAGCGCGCGCTCCATGACGTCGGCGTACTCGGACTTGGGATGAATGGCGAGCATCCTCTGGGCGAAAAAGATGAGGCCCACCGAGGCACAGGTTTCCGCGTACACGGTGTCGTTGGGGAGGTCCCAGTCGAAGGAGAACGCCTCGCCGATGTGGGTGCTCCCGATGCCCCCGGTGATGTACATCTGCCTCTTCGTGACGTTGTCCCAGAGGCGCTGGCAGGCGGCGAGAAGCTCGGGGTCTCCGGTGAGGCGCGCCAGGTCAGCCATGGCGCTGTACATGTACACGGCGCGCACCGAGTGGCCGACGGCGACGGACTGCTCGCGTACGGGCAGGTGGGCCTGGTTGTACGCGAGGTCCGGGGAGGGGGTACGCCCCTTCGACCAGTGCGAGATGCCGTCGCGGCGCTTCCACTCCGCTTCGAAGAAGCTTGGCGACTTGCCCCGCTCGTCGATGAAGTACTCGGCGAGCCGCAGGTACTTCTCCTCGCCGGTCACGCGGTGCAGCTTCACGAGGGCGAGCTCAATCTCCTGGTGGCCGGGGTAGCCGTGGATTTTCCCCTCTTCGGGGCCCAACACGGTGTCGATGTAGTCGGCGAACCGGCACATGGCGTCCAGCAGCTTACGCTTCCCGGTTGCCTCGTAGTAGGCGACGGCGGCTTCCATCATGTGGCCGGCGCAGTAGAGCTCGTGGCACTCTTGCAGGTTGGTCCAGCGCTTGTCGGGTTCCTTGATGGTGAAGTAGGTGTTGATGTATCCGTCGTCCTGCTGGGCGCTGACGATGAGGTCGATGGTCCAGTCCGCGATGGCCTCCAGGTCCTTGTCCGGATGCGTCGCCAAGGAGTAGCCGACGGCTTCGAGCCACTTGGCGAGATCGCTATCCTGAAACACCATGCCGCCGAACTCCCCTTGGCGAACTCCAGCCGCAATCTCGAAGTTGCGAATGGCGTAGCTCGGTTCGGCTCCAGGGATCCTATCGTTCAGGGCCTCCCACTGGTAAGGGATCACCGTGTTGCGAACGAGATCCGTATACGAAGACCAAAAATCGTCGGTAATCTTCACATTGGTAAGTGGGACGGGCGCAAACCCTCCATCTTTCATCGCGGTCACCCCTTCTGTCGTTCAAAAGCATATTGACTCTCGTCGTTTATATAACATATAACATTATATAAAAATGAAAAATAAAAGGCTATATCCGTATCAGGAAGCACTCACAGCTCCACTAGCATGGTGGGGGACTCTACTGGGGGTGCAAACGAAGCACCCGATGACGTCACAAATGTCTTGTATGCACACGAAGTCCTTGGCGAAGGAGAATCGTTGATGGCACCGCTTACACGGATAGAAGTGAATCCACGAAGAGTGGTAGGGAAGAGAGACCCGAAAATCTATGGTCATTTCTTGGAGCACTTTCATCGGCAAATTTACGGCGGGATTTTCCATCCTGATTCCTCGCGTTCGAACGAAAACGGGTATCGTCAGGACGTGATGGAGGCCCTTCGGCGGATTCAGGCGCCTATCATCCGCTGGCCGATACGTTGGACATCGAAGGGCCCATTCTAAAGACGAAGTACATTTTGAACGACATCAATTCCAGCTACACGATGGCGGACGCCGTGTTCAATGCGTGCTTCCTAAATCAATGTTTAAAGCACAGCGATGTCGTCGGGATGGCCAATTTCGCGCCGTCGGTGAACACGCGGGGATGCATTTTTACCCACCCCGACGGAATTGTCCTTCGGCCCACCTTTTTCGTCTTCGAACTCTACACGACAGATGGAACTAGACCTCGAGAAGATAAGCGACTTTCGGTGCGGGACGCTTTACAGCCTGATGGGCGAATCCAAAGATGCATTCAACGACGTAGACCGCAACATGGTTCGCATTGAGGAAACTCCGGTGAATTGGAACTGCGACAAGGGCCTTCGGCTGGAGGTTCCGCCACATTCGGTCAACGTTTTGGTGCTGACCTGATATTTGCAAGATGGGGGGCATGAATGGCGAACCGCAAGCCACGCGGACTTGCCGTGTTTCTCGCAATATTTCGAGAGCAACAGAGAGGGGTCTCGCCCATCCCGACGGAAGGACTGATATCCTATGAAGCGCTCCGTCAGGCCGCTTGCCGCCACCCTGACGGCGGGTTTGGCTACGGCCGCGCTGATTGCGACGCCGAGCGCGCAAGCCGCCAACGCGAATCATGGGTACGACTTCGTGTACGATCCGTCCATCATCAAACAAGGCAAGACCTGGTACGTCTTCTCGACGGGGGATCCGCAGGGGCTGGTGGGGAACGGCAATATCCAGATCCGCAGTTCCACGAACCTGGTGAACTGGACTTTCGATGGCACCATGTTCAAGCAGATTCCGCAGTGGATTAACGACGATGTAGGCCCGCTGCAGAACCTGTGGGCCCCCGACGTGTCGTACTACCGGGATCGCTACCAAGTGTACTATGCGGGTTCCAGCTTCGGGACCAATAATTCCGTCATTGCGCTCGCCACCAACAAGACCCTGAATCCCAAGAGTAAGAACTACCACTGGGTGGATCACGGTCTCGTTTTCCGGTCGTGGTCGGGCGTCGACAACTACAACGCCATAGATCCGAACTTCGTTCTGGACGCTTCGGGACACCCGTGGTTGGCGTTTGGCTCCTTCTGGTCCGGCATCAAACTCGTCCGGCTGAACCCGAAGACGCGCAAGCCCGCGAAGAATCCGCACGTCTACTCCATCGCTCAGCGGGCGGCGCCCGACGCCCTCGAGGCCGCATCCATCGTCTACCATGACCATTACTATTACCTGTTCGCTTCGTTCGGGTTCTGCTGCCGCGGAGTCAACAGTACCTATACCATCCACGTGGGTCGCTCGCGGCGCATCACGGGTCCGTACGTCGATGAATCCGGCAAGCCCTTGATGAACGGAGGCGGCACGCGCCTCTTGGGCAACCAGGGGGACATGGTTGGTCCGGGTGGACAGACGGTATATACCCATCACGGTAAGTTCTACATGGTCTACCACTTCTACGACGTTGCAGAGGAAGGCGCGGCAAAGTTGCAGATTCGCCGGGTCTTCTGGACCAAGCAGGGCTGGCCGAAGCTCGGTCCCATCATCATCAAGCCGCCGTTTTATTAAGAGACAAGCGGCGTATCGCGAAAGGCCGCGGGTCAAAGGCGAGCGGTGCCGAAGGCGGGGAATACGGGGCCCGACGATGCGCCGAAATTTTCGGCTCCATACCGTTGTCCATGAATATAAATTGATATAGAATTAGTTAAAGTTAAACGTTCCAGTGGTGCGGTCAACCGCACCATATCCCTGTCACAGCAGTAGACTCTCATATTGTAGGAGGGCTTTTACTTTGGGTAATTCTAAAGAGGCGAAGATGATCCTGGATCCCAGTTTCGTGCTTTCCAAAGTGGATGATAGAATCTACGGTTCTTTCATCGAACACCTCGGACGCGCCGTGTACGGCGGAATCTACGAGCCGGGGCACAAGACGGCCAACGAGCAAGGGTTTCGCCAGGACGTGCTACAGATGGTTCGAGACCTGCGCGTGCCCATCGTGCGCTACCCGGGCGGGAACTTCGTCTCGGGGTACAACTGGGAGGACGGCGTGGGCCCCGTGGCCGAACGGCCGAGGCGTCTGGATCTCGCTTGGCACACCACCGAGACCAACGAATTCGGCACCAACGAGTTCTTCGACTGGGCGAAGCAGGCGGACAGCGAAGTGATGATGGCCGTGAACCTCGGCACGCGCGGAATCGACGCGGCCCGCAATTTGGTGGAGTATTGCAATCATAAAGGCGGATCCAGGTGGAGCGATCTGCGCATTCAGCACGGCTACCGGGAACCGCACAACATCAAGGTTTGGTGCCTCGGCAACGAGATGGACGGGCCATGGCAAATCGGGCACAAGACGGCGTACGAGTACGGGCGTATCGCCAACGAGGCCGCCAAGGTGATGAAATGGGTGGATCCCACGATTGAACTCGTTACGGCGGGCAGTTCCGGCAGCGGGATGCCGACGTTTCCCGACTGGGAGGCGACAATCTTGGAGGAGTCCTACAATAACGTGGATTACGTCTCCCTCCACAGCTACTACGGGAATCGGGACAACGACACGGCGAACTACCTCGCGCAGTCGCTCAACATGGACAACTTCATTCACACGGTAGTTTCCACCTGCGATTACGTGAAGGCGAAGAAGCGCAGCAAGAAGACCATCAACCTGTCGTTCGACGAGTGGAACGTCTGGTTTCATTCCAACGAGGCGGACAAGAAGATTGAACCATGGTCCATTGCCCCGCCGTTGCTGGAGGACATCTACAACCTGGAGGACGCGCTCGTCGTCGGGTGCCTCTTGATTACGCTCTTGAAGCATGCGGACCGGGTGAAGATGGCGAGCCTCGCGCAGCTCGTGAACGTCATCGCCCCCATCATGACGACGACGGGTGGCGACGCGTGGCGGCAGACCATCTACTACCCGTTCATGCACGCGTCGGTGTACGGCAGGGGCTCCGTTCTGCAGTGCCCGATTCAGTCTCCGAAGTACGACAGCAAGGACTTCACCGACGTTCCGTATCTGGAATCGACGGCCATTTGGAACGAAGAGTTGGGCGAGTTGACCGTCTTTGCCGTCAACCGGAGTGAGTCGGACCATCTCGCGTTAGAGTGCGACGTGCGCGGATTCGCGGGCTACCGAGTCGTCGAGCACATCGTGCTGACGGGGGACGATAAAGCGGCCAGCAACACGGCCGAAGACCCGAATCGGGTGACTCCGTCCCGCGGGGCCGGCGCAGTTCTGGACAATGGCTCCCTGACGGTGACGCTGCCGAAATTCTCGTGGAACGTGCTGAGGCTGCAGAAATAACCGTGGGCTCGGAGAAGGAACTTCGGGACTCCTGAAGTAACGACTCCTGAAGTAACTGGCGATTGTGTTACCTTACCATAGGGCGGTAGAACGTTGAATGACTCGCGTTCTGCCGCCCTATTCCGTTATGATAAGGACGAGAGGAAACCTGACCGTCAATCGCTCGAGCATCTCCTTGAAGTGTCTCCTTCCAATATGTACAAATTGATTGACACGGGATCAATACATACGTACAATAATCGCAAAGAGGGCCGGGTTTTGACAAGCGTGTTTACTCGTTTTCGAATGCCTCGCCAACATAAATGACTGGACGATACGGGTGACCAAATGACTGAGAAATCGATACCGAAATATCAGGTGGTCCGCGACGCGTTGACGCAGTGGATGGAGACCGGGAAACTTTCGCCGGGAGATCAGCTGCCGACGGAGTCAGACTTGGCGGAACAATTCGGAGTGAGTCGCCAGACGGTCCGCCAGGCGGTGGGGGAACTCGTCCAAAAGGGCGTGCTGGAGCGGATTCAGGGCAGCGGGACCTACTACAAAGGCTCTGGAAACGGGGACTTCGTAGGGAAGAACACCAGAATCGTGGGAGTCGTCACGACGTACATTTCGGATTATATCTTCCCGCATATCATCCGGGGTATCGAGGGGCGTCTCAGCGAGCACAATTACAGCCCTCTGTTGTACAGCACGCAGAACAACCTTGTGCGGGAGAGGCGGGCCCTGGAAGACATCCTGGACCGAGGCGTGGACGCCTTGATTGTGGAAGCGACCAAGAGCGCAACGCCGAACACAAACATAGATCTGTATCGGGTCCTTGCCGAGCGCGGCATTCCCGTGGTGATGATGCATGCGAAATATCCCGAGTTGGAAGTACCGTTGATAGAAGTGGACGACGTCGAGGGCGGGCAACTGGCGACGCGCCATCTCAGCAGTTTGGGTCATTCCAGAATCGGCGCCATCATGAAGCTGGACGACAGCCAAGGGGTGCGCCGCTTCGAAGGCTTCATGGATGTGATGGGGCAGATGCGACTAGAATTTAAATCCGATTTCCTCGCCTTCTATTCGACAGAGGCCGTAGGCATTGTTGCCAACAGCTACGCAAGGCGGATAGGCGGCATGGACCCTCAAGACAGGCCCACGGCGGTGTTTTGTTACAATGACGCCATTGCTACGGAACTCATTCGGTACTTGCGCGATGAAGGTGTCAAGGTTCC
>JAJZAV010000100.1 GCA_021799255.1 Bacillota bacterium | reverse complement strand
CCGGATGCCAAGCACCAACACCATGATTGGCATGATAAACAACATCATTCTGGACTGGGTATTCTGGGTGTCTTGTCCCACCATCATCACCCGGGAAGACAAAAACGTGGTGACCGCGGCGAGAACGGGCAGAATGTAAAAGTGGTCGGGTCGTCCTAAATTGAAAATCCACAAAAACGTATAGTTATTCAGATCGGTATTCCCACGTATGGCACCGAACAAGGCGTACAGGATGGGCAACTGAATGACCATGGGCAGACAACCCGCGGCCGGATTGATCCCATGTTCCTGCCACAACTTCATCGTTTCCTCGTTAATCTTCTGCGAATCCCCACGGTGCTGCTCACGGATCTTCGCTATCCTCGGCTGCATCTGTTGCATCATCTTCTGGTAGCGAATCTGACGAACCATCAACGGGAGGACAACAAGCCGAACGAGGATGGTCACAATAATCAGCGAAATTCCATAGTTATTCCCGAAAACGTGTGCGACAAAGGTAATGACACTGGAGACGAACTTTAGTAGGTCTCCCCAGATTCCCGATGGCCACTGACCAGGTTTCGGCGGATACATCTCGCAACCCGACAACGAAAGTACGGCGATACCAGAAATCGCCCATAGCCAGAGGTTTGGTGACTTGCGCTTTTCTGCGACCAATCCAAGTATCCTCCTACTTTTCGGACGGCACCGGATCGAACCCACCCGGATGCCATGGTCCGCACTTCAACAACCGAATCGTTGACAGCCATCCGCCCTTCAGAACACCGTGTTTCGAAACTGCCTCCATCGCATATTGCGAGCAAGTCGGTTGGAAGCGGCAACGAGGCGGAGAAAGCGGTGAGATGAACAACTGATAAAACCGAATCATGGACATTACAAGGCGGCGCGGTGCCCTCAATATCCCCACTTGTTCACACACCCCAACGGTATTTTTCAAACAATTTTATGATACCATGAAGTTACCCTTCGCAAGTAACCGCTGCAAGTCCCTATCGAGTTCCTGCAAAGAACACGTCGCGGCCGCAGGCCGACAAACCACCACGAAGTCGACTCGATACTGCGAGAGAGAAGGCTCGTACTGCGTAAAGCACTCACGGAGCAGCCGCTTCATTCGATTTCGAACCACGGCATTACCCACCTTCTTGCTCACGGAGAACCCGACTCGAAACGTCCCATTTCGGGTAGGCGTCCAGTAAAGCACCAGTCGTGGAGATGCAAAAGACTTTCCGCGCGAGAACGTGCGTCGAAAATCTCGATTTTCCTTCAACCGGTGAACGGGCTTCACGACGTCGTGTCATTCCTTCCAGAGTCAACCAAAATCCTAAAACATCAAAAAAAGGCCACCAAGGTGGCCTCAGGCGGACAGGACTTTTCTGCCTTTCTTTCGACGGGCGGCAAGCACTTTGCGACCGTTTTTCGTCAGCATGCGCTTCCGGAAACCGTGAACTTTCTTCCGCTTGCGCACATTCGGTTGATAGGTCGGACCCACAACGCCACCTCCTTACGCCAACAAAGACACTGCCGACTATTCTAACAGCACGCTAGGTTTGTTGTCAACCAATCGGAGGCTTCCGTCCGAACATGTGGCACCATCCTTCAATTTATCCCCACGCTTATCCTCATCTGCACACCCAGTGGACAGCCATCCATTGAATAACTCAGGAACTGTGGATAAACGCATCACAATGATTGCCCGATTCTCTTTGAATCTGTTATGATGTTTCTTACCACATGGGCATCACGGTTGTGGATAACATCGTTTCATCCACAGTGTTACCCACAACCTGTGGATAAAGTCCTAAACAGCCTGTTCATATCTTTCCATTCCATCAACCGTCGTTTTGCCAGGGTGATACCCTTCGGGCCACAACTCTCTGTTGATTTACGGGAGGACATAGACCTACTAATGAACAATGAATCTCTTGACACCGATTTTTATGCTGACCTATGGAATCATGCCCTCCTTATCATTAGGGAGAAAATGAGCGACAAAACCTTCGATGCGATGTTTTCGGAAACAAAGATCGTCGCGTATCACCCATCGACACGCCACGTCTCCATTAGCGCATCCACCAAATTTACCGAGAACTACTTACGAGAGCATTACATAGGAGTGATTGAGAGCGCTTTCAAATCGATTACCGACAAACGCTTCTCTGTTGAGATCGTCGCAGACCCAGTCGACGAGTCAGCGGACGAAACCGCCGAGGCGGGAATCCCTCCTTTCCCCAGTCGTACTACCGCAAGCGATGTGGCAGCACCCATTCCAACCCCAGTGCTGACAACGACCTTGCCCGCCCCTGACACCACGGATAACGGCCCGCTTATCGCGCGCTACACGTTTGATACGTTTGTTATCGGAGCGAGCAATCGATTCGCTCACGCCGCTTGCCTCGCGGTCGCCGACAACCCGGGACGCAGCTATAATCCCCTTTTCATCTATGGAGGAGTCGGACTCGGTAAGACCCACCTGATGCACGCCATCGGACACATGGTTCGCCAAAAGAATCCACGCGCGCGCGTCGTGTATCTGACCACGGAACGATTTACGAACGATTTCATCATGGCCATTCGGGATAATACTTTCGATAATTTCCGCAACCGATACCGATCCACGGACGTGTTGCTCATCGACGACATTCAGTTCATCGCCAACAAGGAGACAACCCAGGAGGAGTTTTTCCACACCTTTAACTCTCTGCACCAATCCGGCAAACAGATTGTCATCTCCAGCGATAGGCCGCCAAGGGAGATTCCTACCCTGGAAGACAGGCTCAGATCGCGCTTCGAATGGGGCCTGCTTACTGACATTCAGCCGCCCGATCTCGAAACGAGGATCGCGATTTTGCAGCGCAAGGCCAAGTCCGAAGCCATCGTGCTGCCGGAGGACGTCTATTACTTCATCGCGAATCAGATTGACTCCAACATTCGTGAACTTGAGGGCGCCTTGATACGCGTGATGGCTTACTCCTCGCTCGTCAACGAAGAGGTAACCGTCACGCTGGCCGAAGACGCCCTCAAAGACGTCATGCTCCCCAATCGCCCGAAGACCATCGCGGTTCACCAAATTCAGAAAGTGATTGGGGACCACTACGGGATCAAACCGGACGAATTGAAAGCGAAACTGCGTACTCGCCCCGTCGCCTTTGCCCGCCAGGTGGCGATGTATCTCGCGCGCGAAATGACAGGGCTCTCTCTGCCGAAGATAGGCGAGGCGTTTGGCGGAAGGGACCATACTACGGTGATGCATGCTTGCGAAAAGATTGCGACGGAGATGGAAAAGGACAGCACGCTGAGGACGACCATCGAAAGGTTGAGCGAAGCCATCCGGACCCTTTCGTAATCCACACATTTATACTTTCGCTGTCCACAGGACATGCACAGGTCTCTGCACAGGGCAAGATCCTAGTGTGGTAGAATGTCAGATGGGTTATCCACAGAATCCACAGCACCTAATACTATTACTACGAGATCTCACTCTAAAAAGATCACTCTTATACTTCTACAAAAAGGAGCTCACGACGGTGAAACTCACCATCTCCCAACCTGCTCTCATTGACATCATTTCCATCGTGTCCAAAGCCGTCGCCACAAGAACCCCTAAACCCGTTCTTACTGGCATCCTGCTCGAAGCCTCCACAGGACAACTTACGGCGACCGCTTATGATTTAGAACTCGGCATCCAGAGCACCATCACCTCGGACGACGACAATCGCCTCGACGTCGAAGACGCCGGAAACATCGTTCTGCCAGCCAGGTACTTCTCGGACGTCGTCAAAAAGCTTCCGGCGGACCTTGTCACCATCCAAGTGGAAGCCAATTACATGACCCTCATCCAGTCCGGAAAGGCACAGTTTCACCTTCACGGAATTGACGCGGACGAATTCCCACGTCTCCCTTCGTTCGATCAATCGCGCAGCCTGAACCTTGCCTCGGATCTCTTGAACGAGCTCATCACATCCACCGTGTTCGCTACGTCTACCTTGGAAGCCAGACCCATTCTCACCGGCGTAAATCTCGAGTTCAGGGATCAACTGCTTACGGCCACGGCAACCGATGCACTGCGGCTCGCCAGGAAGCAAACAACTGTAGAAAACTCCGAGGGAGTCGAGGAATGGTCGGCGGTCATCCCCGGCAAAAGCTTTGGTGAACTTGCAAAGTTGCTTCCCCCAGGGAGCGACCCCATCACTGTCCAATTCACTACGAGCCATAGTCTGTTTGAGATAGGCAGCACCCTGTTCTACTCCAGACTCATCGACGGCAACTACCCGGATACGGAAAGAATCATCCCTTCCGGACACAAGACCGAAGTTGCGTTTGATCTCAGTTCGCTTCGAGGAGCCATCGATAGAGCCTCTCTCATCGCAAGAGACCGGGAAGTCAGACTCGAGGTTGCCGACGACACAGTTGTCATTGCATCAAACTCCCCTGAAATTGGGAACCTATCCGAGACCATTGACATAATCTCCAAACAAGGCGATAATCTCACCATTTCGTTTAACGCCAAATATGTCCTAGATGCCTTGCGCGCTATGGACATGGACGTTGTACACGTCTACTTCAACGGCTGGAACCAACCCTTCGTGATGAGGCAAGAAGGGGACGACTTCGGTTTACAGCTGATTTCTCCAGTTCTCATGAGATGATCCTCACCACCCGGGATTTTGTGGACGCTATGGACATCTAGGGTGTGAGGCAGCAAAGAGGTATGTTTGTGAAGACGATTCTCATCAAAGGCGCACCCATCACGCTTGCTCAGCTTCTCAAAAAGATTGACATCATCGCCTCCGGCGGCGAAGCCAAGGCGTTTCTGTCCCAAGAGAAAGTCTTGGTGAACCAACAGCCCGAAAACAGGCGCGGACGAAAGCTCGTCGATGGGGACATCATCGAGATAAGGGGCAACCAGTATCGATTGGTGGACGAATAATCGATGTACATCAAGCGCGTGTGCTTGAAGGATTTTCGGAACTACGAGTTGCAGGAACTCGACTTGTCCGCAGGCACCAATATTTTACTTGGAGAAAATGCCCAAGGAAAGACCAACGCACTGGAAGCCATGTACCTTCTGGCAGTGGGAAAGTCTCACCGCACGAATCACGATCTCGATCTCGTTCGGTTTAACCAACCCGTCGCCCAAGTAGATGCCAACCTGGTTGTTCATGGGCGGGAACAGGCTGTGAGCGTGCGCATCGGATCGACAGGGAAACGCGCTACCGTCAACGGCGTTGCACAGAGCAAGATGACGCAGTTTGTCGGCCGCTTTCAGGTCGTTTTATTTGCTCCGGAGGATTTGGCGCTCGTCAAGGGTGCTCCAGGGCTGCGCAGGCGCTTTCTCGACGTGGAGCTCGCCCAAACCCAAAGCGCCTACTTGCATCACCTAAGCCGATATTCGAAGATCCTAGCGCAACGAAACTCCTTTCTTAAGCGGGATCTGCTCGACGAAGCGCTCCTCGACACGCTTGATGAACAACTCGTCCAAAGCGGAGTCGAGGTCATTGTGCGACGTCTTCGGTTTTTGCACAAACTTCGGGGATTCGCTGCGGATACGTACAAAGCGGTTTCCGACGGTCGAGAACGGTTAAGAATAGATTATGTGTCCAACGTCGCCGAGGCGCAGATTTCCGAGAATCCGGATCCCATGCGATTGAACGAATCCTTTTACAAGACGTTGGTTGCTAAACGAGCGAGCGACAGGCATCATGGATTTACCAGCATCGGACCGCATCGTGACGACCTTTTGTTCCACCTAGACGACAAGCCTGTACACGGGTTTGCAAGCCAAGGGCAGCAAAGAAGCATCGCCCTTGCGCTCAGGCTCGCCGAAATCGACTTCATCCACGACGAAGTCGGCGAATTTCCGGTACTGTTGCTTGATGACGTATTGTCCGAACTCGACGACGTACGGCAAACGGGGCTCGTACTCTCCATGAGCGACAAGGTGCAGACGGTGATCACGACGACGAGCCTCTACCACTTGGAACGCCAACTCAAGGCTGACGGCAATTTATTCGAGGTTCAGTCTGGTATAATACAGCGGAGAGGATAGGTGTGGCTATCATGTTCATACATATCGGCGGGGACACAGTAGTGAACACCGAAGATGTCGTCGCGATATTTGATATTGAAGCCAAGGACAAGATGTCCACGAAATCCTTCCTGGAACACGAGAAAAACGCAGGTCGCGTCGAAGTCGTGGACGTGTCCGACATCAAGTCGTTCATCGTCACAAACACGAAAGTATATTATTCACCCATTTCCTCACTAACCTTGAGAAAACGGGCATATGGCGTGGAGATGAACGGGCACAGGGACATGGAATGACCTCCGAGAAGAGCCGATTTTTCGCCTCTCGTTGGACAATTCAGTAGTACCTCATGCGCAGTTTTTGCGATAAGCCTTGGAGGGAAGCAGATTGGCACAAGAGCAAGTCTATGATGAATCCCAGATTCAAGTTCTCGAAGGCCTCGAGGCGGTTCGTAAGCGCCCAGGGATGTACATCGGATCAACCAGCGCAAGAGGACTGCACCACTTGGTCTGGGAAATCGTCGACAACGCAGTCGACGAAGCGTTGGCCGGGCGTTGCACCAAGATTATCGTGCAACTGCATCCTGATAATAGCGTGACGGTGATTGACGACGGGGCAGGATTTCCCGTTGGCATTCATCCCAAGACGGGGCGTCCCGCCGTGGAAACGGCCCTGACCGTCCTTCACGCCGGCGGCAAGTTTGGCGGATCCGGGTATAAAGTGTCAGGCGGTCTTCACGGCGTCGGCGCATCGGTCGTCAACGCGTTGTCCTCGTGGCTCAAGGTCGAGGTCAAACGGGATGGTCACGTTTACGTCCAGGAGTACGAGCGTGGCGCCCCTAAGTATGATCTAAAAGTCATAGGCACCGCCGATTCGACGGGGACCAGCGTAACCTTTCTTCCGGATTCGGAGATCTTCACCGAAACGACGGAGTTCGACTTTTCCACGCTCCAGAATCGCTTGCGCGAGCTGGCGTTCCTGAACGCGGGCCTCGAGATAGTGTTTGAGGACGAACGGGACAATCGCACGGTAAGATACTGTTATTCGGGTGGAGTGTCCGAGTTCGTTGAGTACTTAAACAAGTCATCGGAACCCATACACAAGACCCCCGTGTACGTCACCGGGAAGCGCGATGACGTCACCGTGGAAATCGCGTTGCAGTACAACGACGGTTATAACACCACGTTGTTCTCGTTCGCGAACAATATCAACACCCACGAGGGTGGGACGCACGAGTTCGGCTTTAAGAGCGCCCTCACGCGCGTCGTGAACGACTACGCGCGCAAAGCCAACATCCTGAAGGAGAAGGACAGCAACCTTTCGGGTGACGACGTCCGAGAAGGGCTCACAGCCGTCGTGAGCGTCAAGGTTCCGGAACCCCAGTTTGAGGGCCAGACGAAGACAAAGCTAGGCAACAGTGAGGTTCGCGGCATCGTCGAAGGACTCTTCGGGGAAAAGCTTCAGATCTTCCTCGACGAGAACCCTTCGGTAGCCAAGAAGATCATCGAGAAGTCGGTCATGGCGGCAAGGGCGCGCGAAGCGGCGCGAGCGGCCCGCGAGACGACTCGGCGCAAGGGAGCGTTGGACAGCACCACCCTCCCGGGTAAGCTGGCGGATTGTTCTACTCGCGATGCATCCATCAGCGAACTGTTCATCGTTGAGGGAGATTCGGCTGGAGGCTCGGCGAAACAAGGCCGTGATCGAAACTTTCAGGCCATCCTGCCGCTTCGCGGGAAGATCATCAACGTGGAAAAGGCGCGGCTCGATAAAATCCTAGCGAATGCGGAAATTCGAGCCATCATCACCGCCATCGGAACTGGGGTGGGCGCGGATTTCGATCTCTCTAAAGCCCGCTACCACAAGATTGTCATCATGACCGACGCGGACGTCGATGGCAGCCACATTCGCATTCTCCTGTTGACTCTGTTCTATCGGTTCATGAAAGAGCTCATCGAAGCCGGATACATCTACCTTGCCCAGCCTCCCCTTTTCAAGGTGCAAAAGGGCAAGACCATCCGATACGCGTACAACGAGAAAGAACTCGATAGAATCATGGCAGAAATGGGCCGCACCGGCATCGGAATTCAGCGCTACAAAGGCCTCGGAGAGATGAACCACACGCAATTGTGGGACACGACGATGGACCCGGCCACGCGCACGCTCCTGCAGGTGACGATGGACGACGTGATTGAGGCTGACATGGTTCTCAACATGCTCATGGGAGACAAGGTTGAGCCGAGACGCGAATTCATCGAAGAGCACGGACGGTTTGTCAAGAACCTCGACGTGTAACAGGAGTCTGGATTTGTAAGAGGAGTGAAATTCGTTGTCAGACGAACTAGAGTCAAAAATCGTGCCAATAGACATCGGTCAGGAAGTCCGAAACTCGTTCATCGATTACGCGATGAGCGTTATCGTCGCCAGGGCCATCCCGGACGTTCGCGACGGCCTGAAACCGGTCCAACGGCGAATCCTGTACGCCATGTTCGAATCGGGCATGACGCCAGACAAGCCCTATAAGAAGTCGGCGCGTATTGTCGGCGACGTCCTCGGTAAGTACCACCCGCACGGCGATTCCGCCGTGTACGATGCCCTCGTCCGCATGGCTCAGGACTTTTCCATCCGCTACCTGTTAGTAGACGGGCACGGCAACTTTGGTTCCGTCGACGGCGACTCGGCGGCGGCCATGCGCTACACGGAGTCCCGCATGTCGACCATCGCGATGGAACTTCTTCGCGACATCAACAAGGAAACGGTAGACTTTGCTCCAAACTACGACGACAGCGAGAAGGAACCCACCGTTTTGCCGTCGAGGTTCCCGAATCTGCTGGTCAACGGATCGACAGGCATTGCCGTCGGCATGGCGACCAACATCCCACCGCACAATTTGCGCGAGGTTATCGATGGAGTCGTCATGATGATTGACAAGCCGGACTGCACGACGGCGGACCTCATGCAGGTCATCAAGGGCCCGGACTTTCCAACCGGGGGCATCATTCTCGGCCGCGAAGGCATAACGAGGGGATACGAGACGGGGAGAGGCTCCATCACCATTCGAGGCACTTCCCAGATGGAAGAGATGTCGGGCGGCAAGACCCGCATCGTTTTCAACGAGATTCCCTACATGCAGAACAAGGCGCGGCTCATCGAGAAGATTGCCGAGTTGGTGCGCGACAAGAGAATTGATGGCATTACCGACTTGCGCGACGAGTCGGACCGGGATGGAATGCGCATCGTGGTGGAACTTCGCCGCGACGTGAATCCTCAGGTGATGCTCAATAATCTCTTTAAGCACACCGCGCTGCAAACTACGTTTGGCATCAACATGCTTGCGCTTGTGAACGGTGAGCCGAAGGTCCTGTCGCTCAAGGACGCCGTTTTTCACTACTTGAACCACCAGCGCGATGTTGTGCGCCGCCGGACTCAGTACGATTTAAACCGAGCCGAGGCCCGTGCGCACATCTTGGAAGGTTTGCTGATAGCCCTCGATCATCTGGATGAGGTCATCGCCCTGATCCGCGCTTCCGAGACCCCGGATATTGCGCGCGAAGGATTAATGACTCGCTTCGCGTTGTCGCAGGAACAGGCTCAGGCCATCCTGGACATGAGGCTGCAGCGCTTGACCGGACTCGAGCGCGAGAAAATTCAAGCGGAGTATGCGGAATTGCAAAAGCTGATTGCTCACCTGCGCGCCATTCTGGCCGACGAAGCCCTATTGCTCGGCGTCATCCGCGAAGAACTTCTGCAGATCCGCGAGAAATTTGGCGACGACAGGCGCACGCGAATCGTCGCCGCGGAGGGCGAGATCAACGAAGAGGATCTCATCCCCGTGCAAGACGTGGCCATCACCATCACGCACGCCGGGTATGCGAAACGGATTCCACTTTCCGCCTACCACAGCCAGCGTCGCGGCGGACGTGGCCTTACGATGATGGGCACGCGCGAAGAAGACTTCGTGGAGCACATGTACACGACGTCGTCTCACCACTACCTGCTCTTCTTCACCAATCGGGGCCGAATGTACGCGCTGAAGGCTTGGGAGATCCCAGAATATAGCCGACAGGCGAAGGGGCTTCCCATCATCAACTTGTTGCAAATCGATCAAGGCGAGAAAATATCCGCCGTCATTCCTGTTCGCAGCCTTGATGCCGAGGACGTTGAAGGGATGAACCTGTTCTTTGCGACGAAGCTTGGCATCGTGAAGAAGACTCCGCTCGTGGACTACTCGAACATCCGAAAGACGGGTCTGATTGCCATCAACCTGAAGGAAGAAGATCAGGTGATTGGGGTCAAACTGACCAATGGGAACAAGGAAGTCATCATGGCGACGCGCCAAGGGATGTCCATCCGCTTCCATGAGAACGATGTTCGAGCGATGGGCCGCGGCGCGACGGGCGTGAAGGGCATCCAATTGAATCCCAACGATGAGGTTATCGGCATGGACGTCGCCGAACCGGACATGGAAGTCCTCGTGGTCACGTCAAGAGGCTACGGTAAGAAGACAAAGTCCGACGACTATCGGATTCAGACCAGGGGCGGCAAGGGTATCAAAACCCTGAATTGCACCAGCAAGAACGGAGAAGTCGTCGCGCTGAAAATGGTGACTCCGGACCACGATCTCATGATCATCACCAACGCCGGCATCGCCATCCGCATACACGTCGACTCGATTTCCACGCTCGGCCGCAACACGCAGGGCGTGAAACTCATCAACGTTCGCGAAGATGAAGAGGTGGCCACCGTCGCACTGGCCCTTGGGGAGGACTCCGAGGAGTAGACCGGTAGACAGAGATTGATTCAAGCCGTTACGTGAACTCGCGAATACAAGATCCGAGGTGTATTCGGTGTGTACCTCTTGCCGCTGCCGGGGCTACGATTCTCCGTCCATCCTCGGGAGCAAGGAGAGCCACGTTCACGGAAACGATATTGACCGAAAGGACGGCGTCACCAGCGACAGACGGTGTGTGATTCGTGTGTGGTTGGTGACGCCCAGCCTTTCGTGGTAAATTGATTCATGCAGAGGGGAACAGAGAGGGGCGTACGCTATGAATGGCATTGTTCGGTTGCTGTTTGAGCAGGGCGCAATGTTGGGCGGATTGTTGGTCATTGTGATGGTGTCGTTTATCGTGTTCATTTCCCTGGACAGTCGCAAAAAGGCGTGACGGCGTAGTTCGCGGCGTCCGATGAGATGCCTGCGTACGTTGAGTCGTCTGCATCCGTTGAGACGTCTGCATCCGTTGAGACGTCTGCATCCGTTGAGACGTCTGCAAGGCTGGCGCGCCAATCGCGTTTGCTAAATTCTGTGGTTCGCAGAGTTGGATTGAAGAGCCGGTGTTGTTCATTCTATATTTGGAGTGCCATGTTGGGTACATATCCAATTAAGTTACGAGTTATTGCACAACCCTCAGTCGGCATCATAATTTGCGCCAAACCACCTACCTACTCCTGCCCCAAATTTAGTTCTGTACCCACTCTTGTGCCAAAGCCGGTTTCGTAACCTCCACGTTCCCTTGTATTGATCTCCACCATGTCCTTCCTTCCCTTCACATCCTCCTGATTTCGCAAAAACAAAAACGTTTCTGCGGAAAAGAATCTTTAGAAGCACATTCCCTGCACCAACCGGTGCGTAGAAGAGCGTCATTGTGGAAGCAAGTCAGCAATTGCAGATACGAATACATCGATCTTCGAACGAGCCTGACCTCACAATCAATCGGATCTGATATCCCGCGTAGTCGTGTCTGACTTCTCGAGTAGTCGGGTCCAACGCCCCGACCAATCAAGTCTGACATCCCTCGTACTCGACTCTGATTTTCGAGCAATCAAGCACATAAATGACATCGTATTTCTCGCGAAAAGCCTTGACTCGGATTTTGCAGCGTGGTATATTAGTCGATGTCGCCGCGAGAGCGGGCGGCCAAGAAGGTCCGAAAAACCGCGTCGCATCAACGATTTTTGAGGATGGACGGGTGGGGAAACTCCTTCTTCGGGAGAGAGTGTCGGACCGAAATCGTTCCTTGAAAACTAAACACGCCAGGTTTTGAAGTTCATCGAACGATGAACGAATGCGATTCGCGAGAGCGAGTCGTAGGACAGGTCCCATGAGCCAACGAAGAAGCACAGAACTCCCACGACCATCCTCTGAGGCACGTCCTTCTAACCCATCGCCGC
>JAJZAV010000099.1 GCA_021799255.1 Bacillota bacterium | reverse complement strand
GCCACATTGAACGAAATGGTTCGGGCACATGAAACGGTTCATGCACATCAAATAGCTCAACTTGTAGGAAGAACTTCTGATGCTTGTAGTTCGTGTCCAGCCATTCTGCAGCGCGATTAAAGACCTTCGCTGAGAAGTACTCCTCGTCGCTTCCGAAGTCGCGCACGTTGCTGTAGTACTTCTTCCCTTGACCCGGCCTGTAGCGCTCAATGGCTTCAACCCACGGAGGTGTGGTCGAGTCGTCCAATGGATCGATTCGCCAATTATCCAATTCATGGCCGCGGATCATCTCCAGGCCCTGAAACGACTCCATGTATCCATTCGCGTTCTCTTCCCAATAATGATAGTGATCCGTAATTAACATCGTTTTGTATCCGTTTTCAGAGGCGACATGCGGTAACAAAGTATCGAAGGGCTCTACGTGTCCCCACGGTCTCCACAAAAAATCTTTACGTCCTGTAAACAGCTCGCGCCGTGCTGGCATGCATGGTAAAGATCCGACGAAGTGGTTTCCAAATCGCACCGATTTCTTGGCGAACCGGGTAAAATTCGGTGTGACACTCGACTTGGGTTCATAAGGTTCTAGATAATGTCGATTAAGAGAGTCGATAAGAACTAGAATCACATTCACCTAAAGAGCCTCCCTTTTGTCTAAGATACCGAGCACTTGATTGAACACGTTCCAGGCACCGCCGAGAATTGCAGCACGCTCTCCCAACGCAGACCTCCGAAAACGGACGCTGTGCATCATGTGGGGCATGATAAGTCTTCGTGTTTCCTGGACCCACATTTCCCAAAGGGCGGGTGCGTTTGTCAGGGAGTCTCCAATCATGACAATCTCCTGAATACCGAGCAAGTTCACCATGTTGGCTGTTGCCGAACCGAGTAGGGTCACGATGGACTGCATCTCAGAGTCGTCCACGTCCCCTGGCGATCCGGTTCGTCCTAATACACGTCGCATCGTTCTGCCCACCACGGCTTCGAGACATCCCTGGTTGCCACAGTCGCAGAGCGGGGCATCCGGTTCGTTTGCAACAATCATATGTCCAAGCCCACTGGCCCCATTTCTACTTCCGCCAAAAATGTCCCGGGCATGAAGGACGGCTGAGCCAATTCCCCAGCGTAAGAGAACGACCAAAGCGTTTGTGGTGTCCACTTGCTCCCCGAACCATGCCTCTCCAACGGCTGCGCTGTTGGCGTCATTATCGACAATCACAGGAATGCCGAGAGAGTGAGTGGGAATATCCATTCCAACCCATCCCGGAAGCGACGACGAAAACAGGAGATTGCGTGTGACGTCGTTCCATATGCCCGGAAAGACAAGCGATACTCCGGATATCTCGATGCCATTTGGATTTGCTATCCAACTCCGTAGCTTACTCAACAAAAGGTTTGATCCCGTTGTGAAATCCGCCATTGGTTCCTCGATATTCTCCCTGGCCACCACCTCCCCGATAAAGTTCACCATGGCAATTTCAATTCCATCATGAGTCACGTCCGCCACGAGGGCATTGGCAGCGTTGGGGTTTAGTGTAAGGCATGAACTAGGTCTGCCTGGCGTCCAGGCTTTACCGTCACTCTCGACCACCCAGTCCCCGTCCAACAAGTCCTGGACCCAGTGAGATACAGTGGCTGGAGATACCTTGAGCATTCGAGCTATCTCCGAGCGTGTTAGCTTCGTGTGGATACGAAGAGCTTGTAGTATTGCTCGCAAACCATCTCCACGTAGAGTCGATCTCAACAGCGTGTTAGCATTCTCTTTTGGAAGTTGGCTCATTATTGCGATCGTCCCATCCTGTACCCAGAGAATTTTCTATGTATTGTGACTCGATGAAATTATCAGATTTCTCAATTGACATTATTATTACATCAAATCTTTTTTTATTGCGTAAAAGAATTGCACGTGGGAGGTTTATTCCCCGAGGGCGTCCGTGCAGTGAACACGCCCTAAGGTCGACGCGTCCGTACATGTCACCCCCTCCCCTCGACGCGAAAAAGGAGATCCCTGGGGATCTCCAGTACACGCATGCATGACTTCAGTTCTCTTCTCTGATGCAGGCATGTGCCTCCATCATTAGTTACGAAACTGCTTTTGACTACTTATCCTGTGCAAATGCTGATTGGCCCTTGCCCATTGGACCGGCCAAGTTCAACTGGCCGCGACCTACCACTGGCTCTCGAATACCATCTCGATGTGGATCGGCGTATTGAACGAACCATGCCTCGAGTTCTCCTTTGAGTTCTACCACCCTGCGTTTTATAGTCGGAGAAAGATCATCACTCAATAGTAGGTTGGTTTGCTCGTCGGGATCGTTTATCAAATCATAGAGTTCGTGAGGACCATACGGATACCGATGAACGTACTTCCACTCTCGGGTACGAATCATTCTTACGGGACCATACTCATCGTACACCACAACGCTGGAGCGATGTGACGCTTCAGGGTTTCGCAGCAGTTGTGCGAAACTCCGTCCGGGTAAAGAGTCCTCGCCCGCCCATGGCAATCCGACATATTCCATCAATGTCGGATATAAATCGTATCCGCTCAGGAGTTCATCCGACGTGACACCTTGTGGAATGTGGCCGGGATGGCTGAAAATAGCTGGAACCCGAATGGACGTATCGTACATGTTTTGTGGGAATGTCCCGTTTCCTTTTCCCCAGATCCCGTGATGACCGCAGTTGAATCCATTGTCGGACATGTAGCAGACCAACGTATTTTCCCTCAAATGTCTCGCTTCGACTTCATCCAAGATACGACCAATATTGCGATCCATCGCAGTGACGGCAGCAAAATAGCCTTTGAGGTTCTCTAACGGTTCGGTCCAAACGGACGCGGGAACGGTACTGGGTAATGCCATGGGATGCCGAGGTCCTTGGGGGCAAGAGTCGAAGTGGCAACTTTCATACATGGCTAGGATATCAGTGGGATGCTGGTTTATCCATGGACTATGGGGCGCGGTGTAATGTACCGCGAGATAGAATGGCTGTGACTCAGACGAGAGTTGACGAAGCATACGAATGGCATCGTCCGTAACCGCATCCGAGTAATACGTTGGCTCCACACATAACTCCCCATCTCTTATCACGGGAGCATTCAGGTACGAGCTACCCCCACTCTGATGTGCGTACCAGTGCTGAAATCCTTTCTGCGGTTTTTGGCTGTTCCCAAGATGCCACTTACCACTCAGTGAACAGTAATAGCCCGCATCAGCTAGGTCCTCTGTGTAGCCGCGCAAGCCTTGCAGATATTCGATTGCATCCGATCCCACATTTCCTTCGCGAATCCAGTCGTGAACACCGTGCTGCGATGGAATTCGTCCAGTCACAAGGGATGCACGAGCGGGTGAACAGACGGGTGAAGCACAGAAGAAATTTGTAAAGCGGACTCCGCTCTGAGCCAGACGATCCAAATTTGGTGTGTGTATGTCCTGATTTCCCGCGCACCCCATCGCCCAAGCGCCGTGATCGTCGCTGAGAATGAAAATAACGTTTGAATACCTTTGCCCCGAATGAGACGGCGAAGAATGCGTGAGAGTTGACGTTGAATTCAAGGCAATTCCCTCCTCTGAAGTCAGCAAACAGCGTCACGCGACAGCAAGTGATCCAGCACAGACTTCGCGTGAAGAGGGTCCCGTTCGTACTGGCCGCGTTGTTGCACGGCCCCTACAATCGCCGCTCCAGGAAATCGGCAATCAGATGCAAGTTGCGCAGTCTCTGCTCCACATCGCCGCCGGGACCGTGGCCCTCGTCCTCGAACTCGTGGTACTCGAAGTCCGCGTCGGCATCGGTGCCTTCGCGTTTGCCCAGTGCCAGCAGCCTATCGCGAAAGCCGCGGGCCTGGCTGATGGGGCAGCGGGGATCGTTCAATCCGTGAACGATGAGCAGTTTCGCCGTCAGCTTCTCGGCGTGCGTGACGGCGCTCCTGTCGCGATACAGTTCCTTGTTGTCGTCCGGATGACCGAGTTGTTGTTCCAGGTAGTACTGGAAGTGCGGCATGTCCTCCTCGTACAGCTTGAAGAGATCCGTGATGCCCACGATGGGCAGGCCCACCTTGAACAAGTCCGGCTTCTTGACCACGGAGATGAAACTCATGTATCCTCCGTACGATCCGCCGTACACCGCCAACCGATCTCCCTCCACATAGTCGAGCGACTTCAGGTACTCGGCGCCCGCAGCCAAATCCTCGAGGTCACCGCCGCCCCAGTCCTTCAAGTTCATATCGCGCCACTCGACTCCGTATCCGGTGGAACCGCGGACATTCGGCTGCAACACGACGTAGCCCGAGTCGACGAGGAACTGCGTAAACGGGTTAAAGGTCATGAACCACTGCCCGGTCGGGCCACCATGCGCTTCCACAACGGCCGGTAGCTTCGCGCCTTCCGGGATGTCGCGCGGCTTATACAGAATGGCCGGAACCCGCTTGCCGTCGGAAGAGGTGTAGTACAAGTGCTCGGCTTCGACAAACACGCTCGGATCCAGGGCCCCATAGTCAGCGGGGATGAGGACTTCGTAGGTGTCAAAAGCGAGATCGTAGAGGAGAACCTGAGTGCGGGAGGCGGACGAATTGTGACTGAGAATCAGCTTTTTGCCACCGAGCACGAAGCTTGTACCCATGGCCAACCCGGCCGGGAGGCTCAGCACGCGTTCTTCGCCGGTCTCCGTGTTGTAGAGCACCGGGGATAAGGACGACTCGTAGTTGCGAATGGCAGAGAGCCAGAGTCCGTCGGGTGAGAAGCGACCCGCGGTGACCGCGACACCTTCCGGAGACAGCCAGCGTACCTCGTTGCTGTCGATGTCGAGAATACCCGCGCGGTGGTCGCCAAACGCATCGGATGTCACCGCGATGTGCTTGCCTGCCGGATGCCAGTCTCCGAGGTCGTCCTGGCTAGCGGAACCAGTGTCCAGAACCTTGCGTACTGTCTGCCCGTCGCGGCTGATGAGGTAGCCATCCATGTTGCGCATATCTTCATCCTCATTGGTCCCGAAGCTGAGCCAGTTGCCGTCCGGACTCCAACTACCTGCCATCGCGGGTCGCCGATATTGGGTCAGTTCAATCCATTCTAAAGTCCGCATGTTGAGCAGATGGATGTTCGCCTGGCCGTTCTTGGTAGAGATCACGGTGAGGTGCACGTTGTCCGGGTGGACTTCGACGGCGTATTCCTGCGTGGGATCATTGTTTAGCTGCTGTATGTCACCGCTTTCCACCTGGATGAGAAACAGGTTGTGCTGCTCATCTCCGTCTTTATCCTTGGCAAACACGATGGCCTTGTCATCACGCGTCCACACAAACCCCGCGCTCAGTGCTCGTGGCGCCTCGCCATGCGTGACCTGTTTGATTTCCCGAGAGTCGAGGTCCATGACGTACAGCTCAATGCGCCCGGTCTTGTCGCTGTAATACGCGATTTTGTCTCCTTTATAATTCGGAGTGATGAGATACACGCTCGACAGCTTTACGAGTTCTTCCAGATCAATACGCTTGTTCAATCGAGTCCCTCCAGTGTCGAATTAGTCATGAGCGTGGCCTTCGGGACGTGCATAGCGGATGGTAGTCACTGAGGACCACGGGTCGTTGCAGTAACATTCCTACCTGTACATTGCGGCGAATTTCTCACTAAATAAGTCCCCCGATATTGAGGGACTAAATAGAAATCCCTGATACGTATCACACCCTTCGTCCGCCAGAACATGGAGGCTCTCATCCGTTTCGACCCCCTCGGCCACGACCTGCCAATGGTGAGCATGAGACATCGTGATGAGGGCGGTGACCACGGATCTATCCACCAAGCTCTCGTGAATATTACTCACAAACATTCGGTCAATCTTGAGTACATCGACCGACAGTCTCTTGAGAAGTCCTAGGGAGTTATATCCGCGACCGAAGTCATCTACACAGATCATTATCCCAGATTGTTTTAACCCTCGTAACGTCCTCTCAACCTTTTCCTCGTCTTTGGCGAGACTCGTCTCTGTAATTTCGATGGCAATTCGCTCGGGAGACACCTCAAATTCCTTCAGCGTATGCAAGAATTCTTCTTCGAAGTCCTCTTCACCGAGTTCCACTCCCGATACATTGACACTAATTCGAATTGGGGGTTCCCCCGCCGCTTCACGCGTCTTTATGTGCTGGCATACCTCACGTAAGACCAGCCGTCCGATGTCCCTAATGAGTCCAATCTCCTCGGCGACCGGGATGAATTCACTTGGCAGTACTAAACCCATTGTTGGATGTTGCCACCTGACCAGTGCTTCGGCACTGACGATTCGACCGCTCTTGACGTCAACCTGGGGTTGATACTCTACGAAGAAACCACTTTTGGCCTTTAGAGACTGGCGCAGGTCGTTCTCCAGATTCAAGCGCGAATACGTGAGCTTTTGCATCGACGGTAGGTGCAAGGAATATCGATTACGCCCATTTCGCTTGGCCTCATACATGGCTACGTCAGCGCTTTGCAAGAGCGACTCCACCGAGTTCCCGCTAACCGGATGCATGGCGATGCCAATACTCGCGCCCACAGAAAGCTGACGGCCATCTACGTTTTCACTCGAGGAAATAGAATTGAGGATACGCTGGGCCACAGTCGTTGCGTCATCCACACTCTCAAGTTCGGGCAACAAGATTGCAAACTCATCTCCTCCAAAACGAGCCACTGTTGCCGATGTCTCCGTGCAGGCTACAAGCTTGTGTGACACTCTCCTTAGAACCTCATCACCTACACGGTGTCCGAGAGCATCATTGATATGTTTGAATCCATCGAGATCCACAAACAACACCGCGAGCCGTTTCCCATGCTTCGACGAGACGTTCAGAGCCAATTCCAAAGTCTCCGCAAATGTCGGGCGATTGCTTAGCCCCGTGAGAGAGTCAAAATGAGCCATCCTCCACAGACGCAGCTGCGCTTCACGGGCTTCTGTGATATCTCTCATGACCACGTAATATCCCGCGACGGAGCCGTGCTTCGTCATCGGTATGACGCTGTTGCTCATCACCCGCGTTCGCTCATCTCTCGTCCGAAGTTGAATTTCAAATTCGTCCAAGGTCTCATCGCTCGTTGCTCTTTTGATGGGCTCCACCCAATCGCGCATTCCTAGAACGGCCTGCAACGTCCCTTCATCCATTTGCCGAAGGTCTTCCAATGTATATCCTGACTTTGACTCAAAGGCGGGATTAAAGCGAAGAATCTTGCGGTGTGAATCTAACACCAAGATGGGACTGGAATTTCTCAAAAACAGAGACTCGAATTTGTTGTTTTTGTCCTCTATGACCTGCAATTGCCCATTGTAAATCCTCAAATATAACGTTACCGCAAAATAGATGACTGGCCCGAATACAATAAGTAGGCATACGAGATGAAGGAAGGATTCAACGATACTCTGACTAAACCAACGAGGGCCAAAAACCCATCTGCCGGCACGTTGATAGAAGACTCCTGCGATTGTCTCAATCGCAAGCAACGTGAGGAATAACTTCCAGGAAAATAGCTTCATCTTTTTCATACCGGTTCCTTCTGTCAGTCATGATGTATTCTTCCATTCATGTATCGTGCCCCGAAGACAAAACCGGGTCAATCCATTATGCACCATTTTGTTGCTTATCATCTACCCCTTGGAGTGGATTAGTTGGATAATTAACTTAATCGCGGGACAAGACCTTGCTAAGTTACAGGCGGATGAGCCGACGAGAAAGACCAGGTAGTAAAACGTAGGGGTCACGTAAAGGCAGACTATTCGACTACGGGAGGGAGCAAACAGAATGGTCTGCGTTTCCTGTCAGTTTTCATCGTGTGTTTCCTGCTGTGCAGCTACGCTGTCTAAGTCATCAACAAGGTCTTTAGCGCTACGGAATCCTCAAATCGCGTGCCCTTGTTGTTTATCCCATTCAACCTCCAATTCGTTCCATCCCTCGGTCCAATACCAAGACTTGCCGTCATGCTTAACGATTGAGTCAATTTGAGACAAAATAGAAGCCACCGCACATCCGCTAAGGTGTGCGGTGACTCGTTTCCCTATTTCCCATAGCTAAACGGTCCCTGTTTACCGATATGCTGCTTCCATCAAGCCCTTGATGTAGCCAATCGCAAACAATCTGCCGAGCGATTCATACCCGGGGTTGTCGTTATTCTCTCCGGTCAGGGTTGGTACGTGATCCGGCCTGGACGGGCCATCATAGCCTACGCTCGCATAGGTTCTCATTGCTTCCAACATATCGGTCTTCCCATCATCGTGAAACGTTTCCTCAAACTTCTCGGCATTGCCACGCACGTCCCGAAAGTGAACAAAGAATAATTTATCCCGCTGGGCGAAGTGTCGGATGGTCGCTGGAATGTCCTCACCCGCCGTTGCCAGGGTGCCTTGGCACAGAGTTATCCCGCTCATCTCGCTTGGAACTAGGTTGACGGCCCTATCGAGCGCAGACGCACTCGTGAGGATCCGCGAAACTCCGCGAATCGGAGAAATAGGTGGATCATCCGGATGTAACGCCAATTTGACTCCCGCTTCCTCTGCGACGGGCACAATCGCTTTCAAGTAATATTCGAGGTTCGTCCACAATTGGTCTTCACTGATGGGAGCGTTTTCGGTAAACGGGGCGGCCTTCATCAGCGAGTGATCGTAACTAGTCACAATGGCACCACCGCGGGTTCGCGTACTGGTGGAGGTACGAAACCAGTTGAACTCCGCCATGAAATCGTAGCACCACACCCGAATTCCTAGTTTGCCCATGTTGCGTAGTAACTCTTGGACGGTGGCAATTTCTTCATCTCGTCCTGGTTGGCCGAGTTTAATCTTGTTAGCCGGAGGTCGGGCTTCAATGACTTCTACTTGGAATCCGAAGTTCTCAAATCTTTGCTTCATATGCAACAGATTTATATAGTCCCAAGGTTTCATTCCGTTTCTCTCTGGCGGCAGACCGACCACGGCGTGGTCGACGCCCAATTGCTTACACCACGACCACATGGGTGTTTCGTGCGTCCCCAAAACTTCGGCCAATTTCATACGGCGCTCCCTCTTCCCGAATTTATCGTCTGAGACCAAGCCCGTCATCCACAACGAGGCTTGCACCCGTCATGTACGCCGACAGCCCTGAAGCTAGAAACAGTGTCGTTCCAACCATGTCCTCAGGCTCACCCACTCTCCCATACGGAATACCATTTCCACTTGGTTTGTTTGCGACGTTGTCAGTCTTTCTGCGAGGTTCACGAATCAAGTGGGTTCTGCCTGCCCCAGGGACACTGCAGTTAGCGCGGATGTGAAGGGGCGCCGCCTCGACGGCAATCGATTGCACCAGCGATTCCATTGCCGCCTTGGTACAACTGTATACAGCTTGTGAGGGCAAGGGGCGGTGGGCGCTGATAGAACTGATCACCACGATAGATCCCTGTATGTTGTTTGACTTCATGCGTGTGACCGCGTGCTTTAGGCAGAAAAACGTTCCGGATAGGTTGACGTCTATAAGTTTTCGGTATTCGTCGGTGGACGTCTCCGTAAACAGCCTCTGATACGTGATTCCTGCACAATGGACCAATACGTCGAACCCGCTCTCAAGTGACTCGTCTGAGAAAAATTTAGCTCCATTGGACCTCCAGCGTTTAGGGCCTGGGTGATTTGACTCAAAGCTTTTTTGGGACGGACAGGAGTTACCGAGCAACTCCATTAACTCTAGTCGAAAGGCACGCACCTCTGTTCATCGGGAGTGTTGCTTTCCAGCCATTTCTTGAAATCCTCTTCGATTTCGGGCGCCCACTTGTGGACATCGATGTCCGCGGAGCTATGACGGATACCCCCGTTCTCACAACAATGGTTGTAGACCGATTTCCACCTGTTTTCCATCCACGAGTCAATAATAGCATAATTCTGTGAGCTCCAAACTCGATCATGATGGTTACCGGTGACTTCATCATTCAGACATTCGATCCCGATGTCCAGAGTATTGGGGACCTGGATGTATTCACTGTTGACCGTAGGCTTCGACAATCCTGCGACAAGATCATCCCACCCTGGCACATCGACGAAACGGTGTTCCAGGGCCAGGAAATTCTCGGCCGCCCCACTGTGCCCGCCGCCTTACACGGCATCGGGCTCTCTCCCATATGGACTGCCCTCGGATACTCCATGCTCTTTGGCGGTAAAGAGCCCCGACAAGCGTTCCCACAGAGTTTTACCCCATAAAGGGCCTTTGCGGGCGGCCCATTATGGGGTAAAACGGTTTGTGTTAGACGAACGTCACCTTACTCACGACAATCTTCACATTGCCCACATCCCAGTCACTGATGTTGACGGTGGGGGCAGACATGAACTCATCGTCCTCCACTTGGAACTTGTATCCGGGCTGGTGTCCACGTCCCACATGCCAAGCTCATTTCTTAAATGCCAACACGTTAAGGTTGTACTCTGCAACTAAACGAATGAACCAGGGGCGGCCCACGGCGTACGAGGTTAGGTGAGTTCCCTCGTTAAACGAGAGCCTCCAAATCCACCGAGGCTCAACCTTCCTGATGACACCTCTCATACAGAAGTGTGTTAAAGTGACATCGACTCTGTATTGACCTGAACGCGTTTTGGAGAAACCCACGACTTCGTAATCTTCTTGTAGCGAAAAAAGGCAAAAAATTCAATGGTGAACAGGTAAGGGCGAAAGAAAAATGCATCAAGAATGGAAATGCCCAGCCCCTTTACAACATCCCCAGTGGAGAAGTAATCATTTTTCATATATAGTTTGTCGATAAATGTTGTAATGGTCATCATTGTTCCAAGAAGAACGTAAATAAGAAAAACGAATAGAACATACGGCGTGCCGATTACATGTAGATATGTAGAAGCAATAATTACAAACAAGCCCAACAGCATGAAAAATGAACAAAAAAGCTCATAGACCATCATGAAGGGCATCGTGAGCATACCGATAACCCCATATCTAGGGTTCAATATCATCTTTCTGTATTTCGCGAAAGTCTGCATCAGCCCACAGTGCCATCTTTCTCGTTGCCGCCTGAGGTCCCCGAGCGATGCCGGAACCTGTGTCCAGCAGACGCTGTCCGGTACATATTTCATAGCATACGGAAGCTTGTTTCTTCTGTAATATTCATGAAGCTTAACGGTAAGCTCCATATCTTCGCCCAGGCTCTTTTGATCATACCCGCCAACCGCCACGACAGCGGATTTCTTAAACAGACCGTATCCACCTGAAATAATCAGATTCGAGTTGGTTAGATCCTGAAATATACGCGAACCAACGAAAGCTCTGCTGTATTCTAACACCTGCATGCCGACAGAAATATTTTTTGGAAGGGCAGCCGAAGTCGGCATCGCATCCTTAAACCTTACATTGTTCGATATTTTGATGTTTCCGCCCACGCCTATTACATTATCGCTCTCCAGCATCGCTCTGCTGGCATACGTCAGAGCATCTCGTTGCAGAACCTCGTCTGCGTCCATACAGACGAAGTATGGATAAGACACGACATTGATAGCAGCATTGTTTGCATCGGCTTTACACCTTCCGTTCTCCTTGGAAATCAAGACAATCGGAATATTCCTGCATTTCCCTTTATAGACTTCCTGGATAGGCTTACATGGAACCTGGTATCTGATCAGTGTGTGGGGGGCAAGCTCAAGCCCGTACTCATCAATCAGCAACTGCTTCGTGTTATCCGTAGAGCCATCATCCACGACCACAATTTCAAAAGTTTTGTAATCAAGTTTAAGCAGATTATCGACCGTCTGTACAGCCGTTACATTTTCATTGTACGCCGGTACGATAATAGAGATGGGAAAATAAAAGGAATGGTTAAGTTCGTTGTGAAGGCGCTCTAGCTTTCTGTAGCCGTACATTTTGATGGAGCCGTACACGTTGCTGATCATAAGATACGAAGCGTAGGTGACAAGGTAGAAGAAAAAGAAAATATTACTAACGACAAGAAAGTCGATAATGACCTTCATACGAATACTTCCTCCCCTCCTTTGGAGCGCTCCGATTCGAATGCCTCAACGGCATATCTGTCATTGCTGGCGGCGATTTCTCTGATAGCCCTGTCAGATACTTTCATTGCGGCCAGAGATTTGGCAGAATTAATTCTTACATACCAAGCTTTGGATGTCATCGCTTTGATAAGTGTTGTAACTACGTGCTCGTGTTGATAAGACACCAGTGAAGAAGCGGCGACCGCAGCGGGTTCCCAATCTTCACTGTCGAAATTGTTTTCTAGCACTTTAAG
>JAJZAV010000098.1 GCA_021799255.1 Bacillota bacterium | reverse complement strand
GCAGGACCCTCTGATCACCAATTCGGTGTCAATGATCTTGGACTCCGAGGATGGGGCTCCGGCTCGAATTTGCCGAAGAAGCAGTTCCGCTGCGGCCGTGCCGATGGCTTGCATGTTTACCCTGACCGTCGTAAGCGGAGGGTTCGCCAGTTCCGCGAGCCGGATATCGTTGAATCCGACGATGGCCATATCCTTGGGCAGTCGATAGCCGAGTTCCGTGGCTGCTCTCATGGCGCCAAACGCCAAGACGTCGTCCGAAGCCAGCACGGCTGTGGGCCTATCCGAGAGTGCCAAGAGGCGCATCATGGCGAGATAACCGCCTTGCTCCATGAAAAAGCTGGAGGTGATGACCCGTTCGTCGACGGGAATGCCCGCTTCATTTAGGGCCTGCCGATAGCCGGCAATTCTATCCTCCGTCACCACGAGTTCCATACCTCCGCCGAGAAACCCGATGCGCTCGTGCCCGAGAGAGATGAGGTGTTTGGTGGCTACGTAGGAAGCTTGCACGTTGTCGTTGTCGACGTGACTCAGCAAAACATCGTCGGCGGGGCTGCCGATTAGCGTTGCAGGGAACCCGTGCTTCATCACGCTGGTGATGGCCGGATCCGCCTTCCGGCTTCGCAGCAGCAGGACTCCATCCACCCTGCGTCCATGCATCATCGCGTCGAGCGTTTCCTCCTCGTCCCTGGCGGACGTTGAGAGAACCGTGTCAAATCCTTCGCGCCTCGCGACGTCGCTGACGCCGCTCATCATCTCCGCGAAGAAGGGATTCAGGAAGAACTCGTTCATATCAGGCGGAATGAGGATACCGATGGCTCCCGCCGTGTTTGTAACCAATCCGCGTGCAAACGCGTTTGGATGATAGTCTAGCTTGCGCAGGGCCTCGCGAACGCGTTCCTTTGTGCGCGGGGAGATCCGAGGCGAGTCGGACAAAACCCGCGATACCGTGGATGGTGATACTCCCGCTATCGCCGCCACATCTTTGATGGTTGTCATGTTCTAGCTCCACCCCTCTTAGCCGCCACGAAGGAAAAACCAGTTCGCAAGTCCCACAGAGGGCTCTGTCTATACCGATGCAAAACGAATGGCATGCAAGATGAATCGCGTGCCAAATAACTCGGGCCGTTTACGTTTAACCCTTGGTCGCGCCGGACAC
Organism: Bacillota bacterium; assembly: GCA_021799255.1. Lineage (GTDB taxonomy): Bacteria > Bacillota > Bacilli > Alicyclobacillales > Alicyclobacillaceae > JAJZAV01. Next base: position 11,138 of record JAJZAV010000098.1, on the reverse strand, counting down.
CAGTCCAGAGGCGATGTAGCGTTGAGACAATCCATAGAGGAGAACCAACGGAACGCCCGCAAGCACTGCCCCTGCTGCGAATGGGCCCCAACTCTTCGCAAACTGGCCCTGAATCAAGCCATAAAGGCCTACGCCGAGAGTGTAATTGTTTGGGGTTTGCAGTATGGTACTACCCATGATGTACTCATTGAACGCGCCGGTGAAGTTGAATAGGAAAATGACCACCATCATGGGCACCACAAGCGGCAAGATAATCCGGGTGAACCTTTGCCAAACCCCTGCCCCGTCGATGCGGGCGGCCTCGTCCAAATCTCGCGGCACGGTGTCCATGTAGCCCTTCATAAGCCACATGTTGTACGCGCTCCCGCCAAGCATGACGAGCATGTAGGAACCCAGATCATTGATCATCCCGAATTGGGCCAATGCCGCATAGATGGCCGCAATGGCAAGAAAGTTTGGAAAATACTGCAGGATAATTAACCCAAGTAGTCCCCATTTTCTGCCGAAAAAGTGCTGACGTGAAAAGGCGAAGGCTCCCATCAAGGTGAAGCCCACCTGTACGATGGCAACAATCGCTCCGACGAAAAAGCTGTTGAACATCCAGTGCCAAAACCCTTGTTGAAACAACGCCGCATAGTTTGCAAAGGAGAAGTTCGCCGGAATAAGCGACGACGAGAAATACGAGTTCGACGGATTGAACGAAGCGGTAATGACAAACAGGATGGGAACGATGGCGACGATAATGATGGCCCAAATCACGACTCGCGAAGACCACAAAACAACCGACTCGCCGGGTTTGAGGTGCCTTCGCTTGCCATCTCTGAATACAGGCGGCTTGGTAACGTCGGATGGAAAGGCAGACCCCGCGTTTTTCGTGTCAACGGACATCGTCAATCCACCTCCTCGAAGGCTTTTAGCGCGCCAGTGTATTTCATCTGGATGATACTAAACACTGCAACGATGACGAACAGCATGATGGATATGGCGGACGCCAAGTCGTACTTGTTAAATTGTAAGGTCAGCTTGTACGCAGCGGATGCCAGGGTATCGGTATACCCGACAAATTGGTTGGTGGATCTGGCAGGTCCACCGCCGGTAAGCAGATAAACCCCGTTAAAGTTATTGAAGTTAAACGCGAAGGACGGGATCAGAAGCGGCACGGAAATCCGCCACAATGCCGGCATGGTAATCTTGCTGAACTGTTGGCGCCAGTTAGCGCCGTCTATGGCGGCAGCTTCATATAAATCGGTGGAAATCGACTGCAGTCCGCCAAGGGACACCATCATCATGTAGGGGAAACCGGACCAGACCGCAACCATAATGACGGCGATGCGTGCCCAAGTCGGGTTGGTCAGCCAGGGTATTGCAGCGATGCCAACGGAGTGCAACAACATGTTGATTTGACCGAAGTCGGGGTTCAAGAGTCCCTGCCAAGCCAAAATGCTAATTACGCCTGGGACGGCGTACGAAATCATAAGCAGAGCACGATAGACGCTACTTTCCCTCATGTTTTTGTTGTTCAAGAGAACAGCAAGAAACAGGCCAATCAGGTAGTTGAACGCCGTGACCGCGAGCGCAAAGACGACCGTCCACGCCAGGGTCGGCAAAAACAACGTAGACAACGGATTACTCGGATTCAACAGTTCCACAAAGTTTTGGAACCCGACAAACTGATACTTTAAGAAGTGCATCGCATCGTAGTTGGTAAAGCCTATATAGATGGTGTAGGCCATAGGTGCTAGGCTCAACACCGAAATGCTGATGATGGCGGGAGTCAGAAATCCGTACGCCGACCAATCAATTTTGCGTTTTTTCCGGCGAAACTGCACCGATGGTACGGTAGACGCGGGCGTCGCCACGGCATTTCACCACTCTCTCTTCATATGCAGATCCATCGTCTGCAGATCCATCGCGACCGATTGGGGTCTTCTTGGTCAGATAAGGAACGGATAGCAATACATGCATTTCGCTCAGCAAGGATATTGCCAGCGCGCATCCCGCACGCGTATTCCCTCGGAACTCGCATAGCGTAGAGACACACGCTGGCAAATCGCTCGGACAGTTCTTACGTCGCGTTCACGGTAGGCTGAAAACCAACTTAGGAATTCTGGACTTGAATGCCCTTCTTGATGTTTTGCACGAAATCTTTTGCTCCGACGGCCGGCGAAACCTTTCCTTGAATGATGTTGGTGATGACGGACATCGCGCTCCACACCGCTTGCATCTGTGGGATGTTTGGCATCGGAACTGCGACCGGGGTCTCGGCCGCGAACGCCTTGAACAACGGGTTATGTTGAACAGCCGGCGAGTGTTGTAGCGCTGTCATGGCAGGGACCTGCTGACTGACGTTGTAGTACTGCAGTTGCGCCTGACGGCTGCTCAAAAACTCTGCCAAACTCCAGTCTGCGGCCTGCTGCGGGCTACGCGAGTTCACGAATGCCGTGATAACGCCGAGGAACGGGGTCATCGCATGACCGTTCGGAAGCTTCGGAAGTTGTGCGACACTATATGGAACCTTAGCCGCCTGGACATTCGCAATGTCCCAGGCTCCAGAGATGTACATGCCAATCTTCTTGGTGACGAATTGTTGCAGAGCGATTGCACCCGTCGTGGTAGGTTGCATCCAGTGATACTTCGCAACCATGTCACGCATGAGGGTGAACGCCTTGACCGCTCCAGGATTGTCGAGTCCGATGTTGTTTGGATCTAGCGTCCCATTGTTGTTCTTAAACACGTAACCGCCCATGCCTCCGATGATGGTGTAATCATCGTACAAGTTCGCTTGGTCATACCCAAAACCGTACTTTGTCGCATCCTTCGAGAATTGCGCCCATGTCTTCGGCGGCGTCTTAATCATCTTCTTGTTGTAGAAAAGAGCGATAGCTTGGACAGACACGGGAAGTGAATACTGCGTCCCTTGCACGGTAATCGCGTCGAGAACGGACTTGCTGTAATCACCGGGGTTGATGGCTCCTTTTGGCACTGGAGACAGCAGACCCTCTTGAGCAAAAACTCCGTTGTTGTCGTGCGGCATGCCGAACACTACGTCAGGGCCTTTGCCCGTACGAGCGGCGGTCGCATAGAATTGAAATCCGTTTGCGTTCTTGCTCTGGTCTACGACGTTGACCGTATCACCGTGTGCTTTGCCCCACTCTGCGGCCAACTGCTTCACCTTGGTCAACTCGGGTGCACCTTGCCAACTCCACAATGTGATAGTGACACCGCGCGGCACAGATGACGTGTCGGCAGACGCCGTAGCTGCGGTGGCGGCGAGCCCTCCAATCATCGACAGTGCTGCAACGCCAGACAAAACACCCTTTTTCATCTTCACAATGGTTCCCCCTCTTCCAAACTGTGACTACGCTTACTTTGAGGCGGCGCTTTACCGTCCGTAGTTCCCAAAGAAACAGATTCCCTCAAAGAGGTTGGCATGCGCACCGTCGAAACAGCGGAAGCAGCCGCTACTCTTTGTGCAATCGTTTGTACTGAGTATACTACCGCCCATAGTGGTCGTCAACAGTAGAAACCATAGGATATTTCCGTTATGCCGTTGTTTTTTAATCAAACAAATTCCTACCTTTGTGAAAGAAATCGCATTCACAACCTGCCTAAATGATGCACACGATTGCACCTTTCTGGCTTAGAATGCGGTTTCATTACGCAACATACTGCGCAGAGTGCCCGTTTGTGCTTCCCTTGCATTGTTGGGTCATGAAAATGAGTTGGTATTCCGCATCAAAAAGTGGACGCGCATAAACACGACAACGCGCATATTACGCACTACCACATAACAGGCTCATGCACGTGTACATTTTCTCGTATGATACGTTTCTGAACCTATTCGTACACAGACCCATTGACACAGTTGGATAAGTTTGTATACAGTGACTCATAAGAACTCCTTAAGGATAGATGAGTGAATGAGGTACGAGAGTAAAAAAGCTGCTTTAACTGGATTTTGCTCAACTAGTCGGGGTTTCGAAACTGCTAGTTTCTTATATCCTGAACGAAGTTGACCGGCAATCGATATCTCAACGGACACGGGCACAATTTTTGCAATTGCGAAGTCTCTCGATTAGTTCCCAATTTAAACGCCCTTGCGCTCATCCGGCGCCGTTCTGAGCTTATTAGGACATTTATCATGGGAATCCGTACGACTGGTGCACGGGACCGATTTACATGCTCCAATTCGACCAAGGAACTCATGTCCAGGCTATCACTCAAGGGGCACCATGTTCTTATCGCCTAAACCGAAATTCGATTTCGTCATGGAAGGACGATTGGTAGGCATGCTCTCGTCGTGGATATGGGACTACGACAGTCCCCTACCGTTGTCGTTAATGGCTTATAAATGACCCATTGTTTTATGAAATCCTGCCGGATTATCGGGCGCACGAAATGGTCAAAAGTCACATAGGCATGTTTCTCGGCTAGTTAGCATGGAGAATGTCTTGATTCTTTCACATCTAATTTCTTGCCTTCTTTGACTTTACATCCCACATTCTAGAATTTGAGTCTCGAATCAAAGCCGCGATCCAAACCATGATTAAATATATTTCGGCCGAAAATAGTCACCCTGAGGTGAAGCGAAATGTGACAGAGTGGAAGATGGTGAGTGAATTCAACGACAAAACTCGAAAGGGTGACGAATAGGGTGAGGTCTAGAATTCTGATCATTCCATCATTCAAGGCAACGAAGTTGGATAATTACAGGGATATCTTTGTTTATCTGCCCCCGAGCTATTCAGACCAACAGGATACACGATACCCCGTGATGTACATGCATGACGGCCAAAATATCTTCAAACCGGCAGACGTGAGCCGAGAGTCATGGAATGTTCATACCACTGTTGATCGCATGGTAAGCTCCGGGAGAATTCGCGAAATTATTGTTGTGGGTGTTCCAAACATGGGTAGTGAGCGTTGGAATGAATACATGCATGACGCTCCTTCGGATTTCTTTGTGAATGTCGTGCCAAAAGGTGACCTGTATGAAGACTTTCTGGTAAACGAATTGAAGCCCTATATCGACTCCCATTTTCGAACCCTTTCGGCAGCAAAACACACCGCATTAGTCGGATCTTCAATGGGGGGCTTGGTCACCTACAACATTGGATTTCGCAACCCGCAGACATTTGGACTTCTTGGGATTCTGTCTCCTTATTTTGTCGCAACTAATCCACGCACTTTGCAAGAATCCGTACTCTACCAGATGTATTCCGCCCCACATCCGGGCAAGGTATGGATAGACATAGGCGGTATGGAGGGCCTCATACGAGTGGATCACGTGAAGCAGATTGTTCGTTCCCTTCTCGCACAAGGGATGAAGTATGAAGACCAAGTCGTGTTTTTACAAGATATCAATGCGCTTCATTCGGAACGCTTCTGGGAACACAGAATGACATCCGCTTTACAGTATTTTTTTGGTCATAAGGGCCATCTCATATCAGCCGAGATGAATGGAATTAATCAAGTTGGGATATCCGGAATGGAAACAGAAATTAACACCGTACTGACATTTGACAGTGGACTGGTCATCAGTGACCTCAATGGTAAATACGACGTCGAGAATACCAACATCATCGATGTCAAACCGGATGGTCAAATTGGTGCCAGATCCGTTGGTACAACACGAGTCATTTATCGACGTGAAGGCATACAAACAGCCCGTACCTATAGCGTCCGAGACTACGTGGAAGAATTTGTGACCGTTTCGGTTCATATTTCGGTTCCATCCAGCACTCCATCGAACGCTTCCATTTTTTGTGGCGGCATTGAAATTCCTGCGACTGAACGTAACACATATTCCAGGAACTTTCGGGTACGGAGAGGAAGCGGATTTGACTTTGGAGTATCACAGTCAATCCATGTCCATGAAGTCACTCATGACGGGAATCGTATTCATCGAAGTTGTGTGGTGGACGACGATCTGACGCTAGACATTGAAGTGCAAGCATGGTCAGATACGGTTTCCAGTAATCACAGCGACACTACTCATTAGGCATCTCCTATGACATGGACATATCGGGGAAAGGATACAGTGAGGGCGAAGGGATTCGCGTACAGTCCAAAGTGAAATGCACACGCACTATCATTGCTGGCTTATGCCTCTACCTATCCAGCCCTGTGCGCCCATCTCCGTCCTAAGCACTTTGCCGATGCTATGTACAGCATACATCGCACATTTTGAGAATAAGCTGCCCCCTGTCATCCCACCCTTTGCGTTCCATTTCAGAGTCTGCTTGCTTCCTCCGGAGTGGTCGGGCTAGGTCAACCAACCAATTTGTCGGTTAAACGTGCACACTTGATTCCAAGGCATATGAAATGAGCCTAGCAAAAAACGGATCGACAAAGTGGACAAAAGTCGGCTTTGGTCTCCCGAACGCACTCGTCACGAGCATCCTCAAGACCCCGAGCGGCACACTCATTGTCGGGACGCATGGCAGGGGCGTCTGGGAACTCCCAGCGGGCAAGGCGTTTTGAACCCTCCGATTCGGTTGCCCGAAGTCCCGAACCCATACTACGGGCGACTAGTCCCTACCATACGACGTAATCAGCTTCATGACCTCCGCCACCCCGTCGGCCGCGGGCGCGGATTCCATACTCTGCACGTACGACTCGCGCCCTTCGTATAGCTGGACCAGTGTGTCGCAGAGATCGACAGACGCGAGGTGCTCCTCTTCCACCATGGCCGAATAGCCGTGCGCGGCAAACAGCTTCGCGTTCTGTATCTGGTCTCCCCGGCTTTGCGACGCGGGGAGTGGGATCAACAAGTGGGGCTTCTTCAACGCAAGCAACTCGAATATGGTGTTCGATCCCGCTCTCGACATCACCACCTGGCTCATCGCCAGCAAGTCGGGCATCTCGCCCTGTGCGTACTCGATTTGCACGTACCCCTGCACGTTTCCGATGTCCGGATTCGTCTTGTTCCGACCGCACAGGTGGACGATTTGAAAGTGTTCCAGAAGCCGTGGGAGATTGCTCCAAATGGCCTCGTTCAGGGCCTTTGCCCCGGAACTGCCGCCGGTGACCAAGAGCACGGGCCGCTGATGGGTGAATCCGTACGAAGCGGCGAGATGGCGTCCGTCACCGGAGAGCACCTCGCGGCGAATCGGAAGCCCGGTATGCACGGCCTTGCCCTTCGGCAGCGATGCGGCCGTCTCGGCAAACGTCACGGCAACCTTCGTCGCGAAGGGTAACGCAAGCCGATTTGCCAGCCCGAGCGTCAAGTCGGCCTCGTGCAAAATGACGGGAACGCGGCGAAGCCGGGCGGCCACGGCGAGCGGCAGGCCGACAAAGCCCCCTTTGGAGAATACAACGGTGGGCTTCAGGCGCCCAATCAAGGCGTACGACTGGGCCACGCCCCGTATCACGCGAAACGGGTCCTTCAGGTTCTCAAGGTCTCGATATCGCCGCAGTTTTCCCGTCGCCACGCCGTGGTAAGGGATTCCTTCGCTCTCAACGAGTTGGCGTTCCATTCCGGTGTAGGATCCGACGTACTCCACGTGCCACCCGGCATCGCGAAGCCTCGGCACGAGGGCGAGATTCGGCATCACGTGCCCGGCCGTCCCACCGCCTGTGAGCAGAATTGTCTTCAAAATGAAATCCGTCCCTTCACGGGAGTTCGTGCGGCTTGATGAGCCCATAGAGCGTGCGCAAAACGGGCACGTCAACCCCCGCAGCGTCCGCCCGTCGAACCGCCGCGCCTTGCAGGCTCTCCACCTCAAGCCGGAGCCCCTTGCGCAGATCCTGATGCATCGAAGAAGTGGATCCCTTCGGCTGCCTCGTCACCTGCTCCAGGAGAAAGTCCACGAGTCCATCGGGTTGCGGCGCTCCCTCAGCCGCCGACAGGCGAACCATTTCCGTGATCGCGTCCCGGAGAACGGCGGTCGTCGACGGGTTCGCGAGGATCTCGTCAATCGGAAGCCGGCTAGCGGTGGTAACTCCGGAGAACGCTGTAATGAAGATATATTTGTTCCAGATATCAGAAAGAACGTGTTGGCTCATGACCCACTTTGAATTTACGCCCTGCACGGCCTCGTAGAACTGCCGACAAAAGCCCTCTTGCTCTTCTTCGAGCCAGCCAAACGTGGCGTGATGCAACCGATTGGTATGTATAATCCGCCCCTCATTATCCAATGTGGCGATAATATGGCAGAGTCCACCGAGGACGGCCTCCCGTCCAAACTCGTATGCGAGCTTGTCGTAATGCTCCACACCGTTCAAGAGCGGCAAGACCTTTGCCCCTTGCCCAACCAGTTTGCGGATGGAGTCCATCACGTCGTCCAGGTGGTAATTCTTCACCGCGAGGATGACTAGGTCGCATCCGTCAATCTGTTCGGCGTTCGTCGCCACCTTGGGCCAAAGGCTTGCATCGCCAAGTGGGCTTTGAATAACGAGACCTATGCCGGCCAACTGCTGCGCGCGGTGTTCGCGAACCAAAAATGTGACATCCATTCCCGCTTCTAACATGCGCCCGCCGAAGTACCCTCCAACCGCTCCGGCTCCGCACACGACAATCTTCATGACCATTCACCTCCAACCCACAAAAATGTCCGAACCCACGCCCCCATCGCCTCAAAGGGCGAGTCCGGGCAGACAAGTCACGACCCTATGCCCCCTAGCGTGGCTGCAGCTTGTCGCCCACGATGCGAAACGTGCCCGTGCCAAATGCGCAGAGGGTCCCGTTCTCGTCCAAGACTCGCCCCTCTGCCGTGATGGTGCGGGAGGCCGCGTGTACGATGTCGGCCTCTACCCGCACGCGACCCTGAGAAAGCGGAGCGGTGAAATGCACATTTAAGTTCGTCGTGACCGCCCCTTGGCCGGGGCGAGACGCCATAACGACAACACCCATGACGGAGTCAAGCAGCGAACTATACACTCCGCCGTGGACCATTCCGAATATATTCAGATGATGACTCTTTATCTCCAGCTCCGCGACGCAGCGACGTCCGTCCACCGAGACGATGCGGCCGCCCAAGTAGTCCCAGAACGTCCCGGAAGCCATTTGTTTGGCCTTCTCAATCTCGCCGTCCGTCGCGATGCGCTGTGCCTGCGCAATCTGACTGGCTGTCGCGATGCGCTGTGCCTGCGCAATCTCGCCCGCTGATTCGTCAATTCGTTCGTTTCCCCGGAGGGATGCTCTATCTTGTTTCGCGTCGTTGTGATTCATGGGTTCCCTCCCGGTCCAATGCTCTCGGTCTCGTCTAGGGCTTTATGATCTTTGTCCTGACCGGATGGACGAGCCACTTTGGTCTCCTCTACGAGTTTGTAGCGAAGAACCTTTCCCACCGCTGACTTTGGCAAGCTGTCTCGAAACTCATACTGGCGAGGCACCTTGAAGGCTGCGAGATTTTTCCGGCACCACTCCGTGATTTCCTCGGCAGTCGCCGTTTTCCCCGGTTTGAGCGCAATGAACGCCTTCACCGTTTCTCCCCGGTAATCGTCGGGCACCCCAACCACGACCGCCTCTTCGACGGCCGGGTGATCATACAAAACCTCTTCCACCTCGCGCGGGTAAATGTTGAATCCACCCGCGATGATGACGTCCTTCTTCCTATCGACAATCCGGAAGAAGCCATCGTCATCCATTGTAGCCATGTCTCCCGTGTACAGCCACCCGTCCCGTAAAACGGAAGCGGTTTCATTCGGCCGATTCCAATATCCCTTCATCACCTGCGGCCCCTTCACCACCAATTCGCCGATCTCGCCCACGCCCACTGGCTTGCCCAGCGCATCGACAATCTTGGCCTCTGTGTCCGGAAACGGAAGACCGATACCCGGCCGGCGTTCGCCCCACAGGTTGTTCGCGTGCGTGACCGGCGACGCTTCTGTCAATCCGTACCCTTCGATGAGCCGTCCACCCGTCAGGCGCTCAAAGTGCTGCTGCACCTCCTCGGGCAGCGGAGCGGCGCCGCTGATGCAGACTTCGATGGAAGAGAGATCGTGAGTTTGGACTTCGTCGTGGCGCAACAAGGCAATGTACATCGTGGGGGTTCCCGGAAAGGCGGTAGGGTGGAAGCGATGAATCAGGCGCAGGACTTCGCGTGTCTGAAACTTCGGAACCAAGATGAGGGTCCCGGCAAGAAACACGCACTGGTTCATGACGGCCGTCATGCCAAACACGTGGAAAAACGGGAGCACCGCCATGTAGATCTCCCTGGCTTCCTTGAGCCGATACGACCAAATCCGGGTCTGAATCGCGTTCGCCACGAGGTTGTAGTGCGTGAGCATCACACCTTTGGCCGTCCCCGTGGTGCCGCCGGTGTATTGGATGAGAGCGAGATCGTGCAAAGGATCGACGGAAATGGGCGTCGGTTTCGGGCGTCCATGGTGCATGAAGTGTCGCCACGACATGGTGTGACCGTCGTAGTCGACGTGGGTGTGCTGCCCTTGGCGCCGTGCCTGCAGCGGGTACAACCAACTCTTCATAGGCGGAAGTTCATCCTTGATGGACGTGACGACCGCGTATTCCACTTCGCTGCCTTTCAGCCCCTCTTTCACCCTGTCGGCCATGATGTCGAGCGTCACGATGATCTTGGCGCCTGAGTCCACCAGTTGGTGATGAAGTTCGCGCGCGGTATACATGGGGTTGGTTGGCACCACCGTCAGACCGGCCAGCAGGCTTCCGTAGTAGGCGATGACGCACTGCGGGCAGTTGGGCAGCATGATGGAGATTCTATCCCCCTGATTCAACCCCAACCCCTGAACGGCCCCCGCGAAGCGATTCGCGGATTCGAGCAGTTGACGGTACGTCGTCGATCTCCCATAGAACCACATAGCCGTCCGCTCGGGATGCTTCTCTGCTGACTCCACCAGAAAAGTCGACAGCGGCACTTGTGGATAATCGTACGATTCTGGAACTTCGGCAGGATAATGTGCGAGCCAAGGTTTCTCCATGAAGTAACCACTCTCCCGTGTATGCCGGTAGGGTCATAATATGTGCTGATGCGATGCGGTGGGGCGCCGCAGGGGCTGGGGGGCGGTGGGGGTCTGGGTTTAGGCGATGCGGCCCTCTTATCGTCGCGCTTCCTTCACCTTCCGCTGCGTTAAGACGGTCTGGCCCGCTTATTTCGCCTCGGCCCCCGCCCGCGGCCACTTTCTCCCCACTTAAGGCGATGCGGCCCTCTTATCCGCGC
>JAJZAV010000097.1 GCA_021799255.1 Bacillota bacterium | reverse complement strand
GAGGCCTGCCATCAGACTGATGCCTCCGCTGATGACGAAGAGAAGGGAGAGCGAGACCCGTACCATGAGCGCTCCGAACACGGCCACACCCAGTGGAGAAGCCATCGTCGTTAGGGAACCGAGAGAACTGAATACTCGACCTCTTAAAGATTCCGGAACGAGACGAAATAAGTAGGCTCCAACGGAGCCATAAAGCGCGCCCGCAGCCAAGCCGGCACCGACACACAGCCCCATACACCACACAATAGAGTGCATCACGCCAATCATAGCGATGAAGACACCCAGCCACGAAAGTCCGGCCATGATGAGCGCGCGAAAGCTAAGTACCCGCGTGAGCGGTCCAAGCATCAAACCACCCCCAATGATGCCGGAGAAAAATGCGGCGTTGACGTATGCAAGACTGAGTGCCGTTCCGTGCAAGGTTCCTTTGATCCACGCCGTCATCATAATGTCAAACGGCGCCACCGCCGCGTTAACGACAACGGCAGACAGGAGGATCCGCACAAGCAAAGACGAGCGAACGATGACGCGGATTCCCTCGAGCCATTGCGTCCAAAAGCCAGGCTGCCCGTCCAGCCCGTCCAGCCCGCCCACCGACTGATTTCTGAGCCCGGATTCACGGACGCGCACGAAGAGCAGGCTGATTACCGAGATGACATACGTGGCACCGTCAACGAGAAAGAGGAAAGGCGCGCCGATTGTTGCAATCAAAGTGCCTCCGGAGAGCGTCCCTATCAACTGTGCTGTGGCCGAACTTGACTGGAGCAGTCCAGAGGCGGTCGGAATGGATTCGGCCGGAATGACGTACGGCAAAATCGCCGTCGAGGCTGGCCCAAAAAATGTGCCAATCAACTGTAGAAGCATCACGCAGATAATGATCAGCGCGAAGGGATAGTGGAGCACGGACAAAGCGAAGAGGATGCAGGCTAAAGCGGATCGGATGAGATCGGAGTACACCATGATCCTCTTCTTGGGCCAGCGGTCAACCCATACTCCGACAAACAATCCAGCAATGCCTGGTAGGGATTGAAAAAAACCCATAAGCGCCAGATCTGCTTTCGATCCCGTTAAAACATACGCATACCATGGGAGCGCGATATTAAACAGATTGTTCCCGACCGTTGAGACTAACTGGCCCGACAACAAAACCGTGAAATTGCGATTACGCAGTGCATTCACGCTGGACCTCCAGAAGTGTTGTCGTAAAACAGGCCTTCTGCAGCACCGATGTTCATTAAATGACTGTCGGTCATATGTTAAACCGCAATTCATTTCACGTCAATCCGGCGATTGGTTCGTGTTCGAATTCGATGAAAGCGAACGAATCGGCAGAGGTCACTTTACATAGTCAAAGTGGGAGAATAAAGTATGACTTGTAGTCATTTAATAAATGGCAGTCGAAAGTGAGACGTGATCATGTCGGTAGCGGATAGAAAGCAACGAGAACGGACACAGCGTCGTGAATCTATCCTGGAGGCGGCCGGTCGGTTGTTCGCGGATCAACCTTACGATGCCGTGCGAGTGGAAGACATTTCCGAAGCTGCGGAACTTGCCAAAGGAACCGTGTACTTGTATTTTCCTGACAAGGATGCCATCGTGACCGAGTTAGGCAACCGCTTGCTCATCGACATGAGCGCGAAGATGTCGGCCGTGACACAGGAAGTCGGCGCAGAACGTCTGGGTCCCGTTGACGCACTTTTGGCGATGGTTCGCATCTGGCACGACGCGTATTGGCTTTCGCCAGGCCTCTTCCGGATCTTAGTTCTCGACAGACCCCAAATCTTGGCGCAGGTCACACGGGGTGAACACGGTAGTTCAAAGTTGCTGGAACCGATTGAGCGCGTCGTCGCCTTCAGCAAGCAACGTGGACAAATGGAACCGTCTTTGGAGCCTGACGTATTCAGTCATGCCCTATGGGCCCTGTTTGTCGGAGGTCTGTTGTTGTCAGGACGCGGAGACATCACGGAGACAGACCTGCGTTCCACGAGCCTGCCAGTCTTACAAGCACTAGTACGGGGATTGTGCATGCCTGTAGCTACTTCGAACGACGAATCCCAAGGACAGTAACCGAATCACATGATTTGAGGGAGGAATCCGGAATGTTGGTCAAGATGAGCACACACGAGGGCAAACCGGGTCAGACCGTTCACGTGGAAGTCGTCACCGAGAGCGCAGCCGAAGTCGCAAGGGTGCAGGCCAGTGTCGATGCGGGCCTGAGCTTCACGCTCAACAAGACTGGATCCGCATGGACGGCGGATACGCCGATACCCTACGAAGCGTACGCCGGCACGTACAGGATTACCTTCCGCGCCTATGACAGCAAGTGGACCGCTCTAGAGACGAGTGAGCAGACATTCAAGGTCATCTGATTCACCGCAATAACAGAGCGGGCCAACGAATCATCGTTAGTCCGCTCCGCCTACAAAGCCATTTCCAACGGCTCATTCCCCAAGATCCAGCCAACGAACCTCCTCTTGCGTCAACTCAATCTCGGCGCCAGTGCGACACGAGTGCATTTCTTTCTCGTTCTGCGGCCCGATGATGGCGCATGTCGGAAACGGCTGATTCAAAACGTACGCCAGGGCAATTTCGATGGTGGAAACCCCTTTTTCCTTCGCCATCGACTCGGCGCGACGATATCGTTCCCAGTTCGCGTCGTTGTAGAAGACGCGAACGAGATCTGCGTTGCTTCGGTCCTCCGGGGTAAAGCGCCCGGTGAAGAACCCCCGCGCTTGGGACGACCACGACAATAGCGGCATCTGCGTTTGCGTGTGCCAAGCCAGGGTTTGTGCATCCGCCGAGACGCAGTCCTTCCAATAAGGCTCGATGGCTTTCGCAAGGCTAAGGTTCGGGCTGTTAAACGAAAAACCGCGAAGCCCATGCGACTTTGCGTAGTCGTTGGCCTCCTGCAGGCGCTGATGGGTCCAGTTGGAGGCCCCAAAGCTGTGGATGCGGCCGGACTCAACGTGATGGTTCAGCGCTTCAATGATGGGACCCACTTCAACCGCCGGATCGTCTCTATGCAATGCGTACATATCCACAAAGTCGGTGCGAAGCCGCTCCAGGCTCACCATCAGCTCTTCGTAGATAGCTTGCGGATTGACGCGCGGCCCACTCGCGTTGTGATGGGCGCCTTTCGTCAAGATGTACACGTCGTCCCGATTCTTCCGCTCTTCCATCCACATGCCAATGGCTTTTTCGCTGTTTCCGCCCACGTAGATGTGTGCGGTATCGATGGTGTTCCCGCCAATGGCCAAGTAGCTGTCGAGAATTTGGCTCACGCGTTCGATGTTATCCGGATGAAAGTAATCCGAGCCCATGACGAGCTGAGTTACGGGGCCGTGAACCCCTTCAATCTCCATAGACTTCATTGCGCCATCCTCCCCTTCACTTCGACTCTATTCCGCTCGTTCATCGACTTCAAACACGCGTCCAAGGCCTCCATGTTCCGAACCGCGTCCATCGGCGGGAACAAAAGCGGATCTCCGTCCAAAATGCTGCGGCCAAAACTATCCGCCTGCAGCGAGTACAAGTTGAGTTTCTCGGCCTTCTCCATGCGGCGTTCGCCTTTCACCGTGACGAAGAAGTCCAAGTCCCCGAGGAACGCGTGCGGCAACTCGATGAGGCCGTCGGTTCCCAGGATTTCAAGGGTGTTGCGGCCAGCCGCCCACATCGCGCAATCAAACGTGAGCGCGACGTGATTGGGAAACTCGAGCAGCCCTGCGGCCATCATGTCGACGTAATCGTGCTTGGGGGACAGGAACGCGTGCACCGTCGCAGCCTCGGGCTCCGTGCCCAGGATGAGGCGCGCTGCGCTGATGGGATAGCAACCGACGTCATACAAGCCTCCACCGCCCATGGACCTATGGAAGCGAACGTTCTCTGGACTTGCGGCGTTATTGAACGTGAAGGTTCCGTGAAGGCCGCGCACCTCGCCAATCTCGCCGGATTCGATAATCTGCTTGATGCGCTCGTAGCGCGGGTGATAACGGTACATGAACGCTTCCGCGAACAGAACGCCCGCCTTCTCACACGCCTGCACCATCTCCAAGGCTTCGTCGGCCGTAAGCGCCGCCGGTTTTTCGCACATCACGTGTTTTCCCGCCTGCGCGGCGCGTATCGTCCACTCCCGATGCAAATGGTTTGGCAGAGGGATGTAGACCGCGTCGATGTTGGGATCCGCCAACAGCTCTTCGTAGCTACCATACCAATTCGGGATGGCAAACTGCGCTGCGGTCTCTTTGGCCTTCTCCGCATCTCGGCTTGCAATCGCTGCCAGGACACCCGTATCGGAACCCTGAATCCCGGGGATCATCGCACGCTTCGCAATCCCCGCACTGCCGAGAATACCCCACCGTACTTTTCGCTCTGCCATCGAATCACCCTTCCATGCCAATTTGCTAAAGCGTATCATGAAAGAATCGATATGAAACATGGATTACTCGTAAAATTCGTGCGCAATCCTTGCGCACCCCTTGAACTATTCGACTCCCTGGAAAAGGGGTAGATTTTGTGGTACGTCGCGGCCTAGAACTCGCGCAAGGTTTCTATTACGACGTAGTAACGCCTCTTATTGATGTTCCCCATGCTGCCTCGCTGATTGGAGAAGGCTCCGAGGTCTTGGGGTATGACCAAGACCGTTCCAAAGACCACAGCTGGGGTCCTCGCTTGCAACTGTTTGTCGAGGATCACAATGTCGAGCGAGTACAATATATCGTCGACACCTCCTTGCCATCGGAATACGATGGATATCCTGTCAGGTTCTATTCGTGGCAAACGGAGACAGTCAGGCATCATGTGGAAGTTTCTACTTTGGAAAAGTGGCTCCGTTCACACCTGCGCTTCGTTCACCCGTCGGAGTTAACGTCGTCCCGGTGGCTAACAATGCCGCAGCAGCACCTGTTGCAATTCACGTCTGGCAAGGTATTTCACGACGACTTAGGCAATCTCAGCAAGATGCGCGAGATCCTAGCGTGGTATCCACGCGATGTGTGGTTGTGGATCATGGCGGCCCAGTGGCAGTCCATCGCATCGACGGAGCATTTCCTCGGACGGACTGCGGAGGCGCTCGACTATCTAGGCTCTCATCTAAACGCGTTTCGACTGGTACAACGAATCATGGAGTTGGCCTTCTTACATGAACGTCGCTACTATCCGTATCCCAAGTGGTTCGGCACGGCGTTTTCACGATTGCAAATTTCTCAGAGCCTTGGGCCCATCATCAACTCCGTCTTGCCATCCGCAAATCCCCAAGCGAGAGAAGACGGGATCAATCGAGCCTTGGTAATCTTGGCCAAGAGTCACAATTCCCTAGGACTAACTCGTCCCGTCCCTCCCACCCTAGACCACTACCACGTGGGGATTAACAATGCGGTACGTCCCTACTTGGTTCTTAACGCGGGCGACTACGCGAAGGCTTGCCTAGATGCTATTTCTGACGCTTCCCTTCGCAATCTGCCGCTAATTGGAGCCCTAGATCAACTGGTCAACGTGACCGATTTATTCATCAACTTCACGACGGGTCCCGCAAAACTGGAGGCTCTGTACACGTTGGACTCGAATTCGTCCATATCGTTCACCGTCTAAGAATTACCACGCCGTGTGGTTCGATTGCGACGGAGCCTTGCAAGGTCTGATTTGACAGTAGGTCTTGATATGGCTGGCGTACGTTTATTGTCTGCGGTGTATCCGCATAGTTCAACAAAAACCAGAACGACTCAGTCGTCTTTGACTGGTGACGAATGGCCAATTCCACATCCCTCGGAAGGTCCAGAATTCCGTCCGCAGGCGATTTTAATTCCAAGATGCCGAGCATTGACGCTACAACGTCGTAGTTAAAGGCGGCACCATAGTAGTATGCCGTTCCCAATCCCACTCTCCGGCGTGTTAACGCGGGCTCTCCCTCGTACCACGTACTACGATAACGCGCAAGGACTTCGGTGTCCGGTGCAGAAAGACGAAGGATATCGTTGAACCCATCGGCATACGTCTCCCCGTCGCCCATCTCCGCCACCCAAAACAGCGGAGTTCCCGGATGACGTTTGTCAATGAGGGTGAAATCCGCTACCTCGACACCGCACACCTTCGCCACGGGACCAGGCATCGGTCGCATGGGACACTGCCCCGTTTCATCCTTGTAACCGGTGCGGCAGCCAAACACCAGGCTGCCTCCCTGACTTACGTACTCCGTCAACAAAGTGGCCGTTTCATCCGACAGAATCGCCGCGTGCGGCCACACAAGCACTTGGTACTGTTTGAGATGGGCGGCAGTTGTGTCGGTTTGCAAATAAACCGCGTCGACTGGAATGTGGTGATGCTGCAAGGACTTGAACCAGGCCGCCTCACTTCGTCGCGCGAGCGGACCGTACCATTCATCAAACTCTCCATCCCACTCATTAGCGTAATCCCTCAGGATGCCGACCTTGGCGACATAGGTCGATCCCGCTATTAATCCCCCAACACGAGCGAACTCGTCGCCCACGCGCTGAACCTCAGCGGTGCGACGATTGGGCAAATTCGAGTAGTCGTGGATCCCATGCCAGTAGATCTCCGTTCCCATGGTGGCTGTGCGCCAGCGGAAGTAACTGACGACATCCGCCCCATGCGCGATGGACTGGTAGGTCCAGAGGCGAAGTTGACCTGGCTTCGGCGACGGCGCCGCCATCCGGTTGACCCAACCACCGGGGCCCGCCTGCTGCTCCATGACCCAGAAGTTCGGCGATATGTCCCGCACCACGCTTAAAGACCAAGACCATTTCCTATCCAACAACGGCAGAGGACCCTCGTCCGGCCAGATTGTCGCGAAATTGGGATACGAATCATACGACAAAAAGTCCAACGCCTCCTGCGTCATTTTGTGACTGTCCAGGTGGCCAAACAGGCCATTGGTCGTAACAAAGTGGTGGGGCGCCACGCGATGCAGGATGTCGGCCTGAAGCTTGACATACGAGATGGCGCTGTCGGAAATGAAGCGATTCTCGTCCAGCAATTGATGAGGATTCGGCGAGTTGCTAACGGTGGGCCGTGACAAGTGGACCTGCTCCCAAGCGGTGTACGTCTGACTCCAGAAAACGGTCCCCCACGCCCGGTTCAGCGCATCGAGTGTTTGGTACCGTTGCTTCAGCCACTTACGGAATGCTTCATGGTCCGCCTCAGAATAAAAGACATTGGTTTCGCAATTGATCTCGTTGTCAATTTGCCATCCGATGATGGCCGGATGATGGCGATAGTGCTCAGCGAGCTTCGTGACAACCCTAGCTGACAATTCGCGGTAAATCGGAGCGTTGTAATTGTAATGGCGGCGCTGTCCATGCTGGTATTGGACGCCGTCCCGCCGAACATTGAGCACTTCCGGGTACTTGTGTGTAAGCCACGCCGGAGGCGTGGCGGTAGGGGTACCGAAAACCACCGATAGCCCGTAGCGGTGTGCCAAATCAAGGGCCTTATCAAAGAGTTGGAACGAAAATATTCCTTCCTCGGGTTCGAAGATAGTCCAGGCGAATTCGGCCACTCGGATGACCGATATACCGAGATCGCGCATCCGCCGATAATCGTCCTCCCAAAGCGATTCTGGCCAATGTTCCGGGTAATAGCACACGCCCAATTGAAGCGTGTCCGCTTGGAATGACTTCTTCACGCGCCCAACCCCTCGTACGAAATATAAATCGACAAATCCCTCACATTTTGATACCACCCGTGATCATTCCCGAGGCAATGTACTTGCGCAAAAATGGGAACAACACCACCATGGGCAGAATCGACAAGAATGACCCCGTCACAATCTGCGCGTACGGCGGCACCCCCGCCCCGGCCTGCGTGAGGTACGTGGACCAAACGTCTAACCCAAGAGGCAATGGATACAACGCGCTGCTGTTTAGAATCAACAGCGGTAGGAAAAAGTTGTTCCACGATCCGATGAACGAGATGAGCAGGTACGTGACCATCCCTGGGCGCAAAACAGGGATGGCGATTCGCCAGAAGATCTGCCATTCTCCCGCACCATCCACTCGTCCAGAGTCCATGAATTCCGTGGGCATCGCTTCGCCGATGTAAATGCTCAAGAAGTAAACCCCGAACGCGGTCGCGAGTCCTGGCACGATGACTCCGGCATAGGTATTCATCAGCCCCAGGAACTTCACCATTAGGAACGTCGGCACCGTCAGAGCGGCCGCGGGCACCAGAAGCGATGCCAAAATCATGCCGAATACAAACTGCCGAGCTCGAAACCGATATTTCGCCAACGCGTATCCCGCCAACGAGCAGATCACCGTGCTGAGAACCGACGTCACCGTCGCGTAGATGGCGGAGTTCAAGTACCACCGCCAAAAATACCCACCGTGATAGGTGCTGACTAGTTTCAGGTTCGCGAATAATCCAATATGCTTTGGCAATGCCAGCATGGGCGTGTTAAATAGCTCGCTCCCGGTCTTCGTCGTTGAAATCAGCAACCAGACAAGCGGCAGCAGGAAGTACGCCGCGACGAAAATCATCACGATGGTGATGATGGTCGTGCCCGCCTTGCGGCCAACGTTGGTCCTGCTATGATTCCGACGTTGCAACTGGTTTACACCCACGTTCGCGCTCATGACTGTATCCCCACTTTCTCCGTCCCCAACTGCCGCATGGCTTTGCGTTGTTTGCGCGCCGCCCTCTTTTCCCGTCGCTGCTCACCGGAGGTAAAGTACAGAAATAACATGGACGCAACAAACGTCACAAACGCTAAGAGAAACGACAGCGCTGCCGAATAATTCAAGTTTCCATACGAGAACGCCATGTTGTAAATGTACAGGTTTGGCGTGTAGTTGGGGGGAACCGCCGTCAGATTCGAGAGGATGAACGGTTCATTGAATAGTTGCATGGATCCGATGATGGACAGGATGGAGGTAAACAAAATCATCGGACGCAGGAGGGGCACCTTGATTAAAACCGCGAGACGCCACTCGTTACACCCGTCAATCTTCGCCGCTTCGTACAACTCTATGGGCAACGCCGTCAGAGCTGCGAAGTAGAGCGTCATATTGTATCCGGCCCATTCCCATGTCACAATGTTCACGATACTGTACAATAAACTGCTCGATGACAATACGTTGACTGGCTTGCCTGCGTCAAAGAGGCTGAACACCCGAAGCAAAGGATCCAACTGAGGCGAATACAAAAAGCCCCACATCAACGCCGCGATTACCCCCGGTACTGCGTACGGCAAAAAGTAGACCAACCGAAAGAACGCCTTACCCTTGACTAAGGAACTGTCTAGAAAGAGAGCCAAGATCAATCCAACCAGCAAGACCGACACGGCCTGCAGTACCCCGAAGTACAACACCGTGGTTATGGAGTGCCAGAATTCACTATCCGTTAGGGCAATCAGGTAGTTGTTCAGGCCTACAAACTGATTAGCCCCCATTCGGGTGGCGTACATGCTGAGGTAGAAAGCATAGAAGAACGGATAGACGAAGAATCCTAGAAACAAAATGAAAAATGGCGCCAACATCGTGTACGGTACCAAGCGTCCCTTTCGCAAGCCCTGTCACCTCACAGGCGATAGAATGATGGAGCGAGGGTTGCCGGCCCACGCTCCCTTTGAAGTGCCATCGCTCTTCTGATTCGAAGCTCCCTACTGGACGACTTGATACCCCTGCGTCCTGGCAAACTGCGACACATTTTGCTGGATGTTGGCCAAGGCCTGATTCCAACTTTCCTTTCCACTGGCCGCCTTTGTGAACTCAACCTGCATCTCGCTGTACACGTAGAGGGTCCATGGGCTCCATTCAAAGGACGTATTGACCCACGGCGATTCCTTTTCAAAGATCAAATTCGCCCTTTGTCCTCCGAGCACGGGCACAGGAGCAGTAAACGCCGCTACGTGAGGAGAATCCGTGGAAGCCGTAAAGTACCCACCGATGTTGTTTCCAATAGACAGACCCTGTTCGCTCAGATTGATCCATGCAGCAAAAAGCGCGGCAGCACGAGGATGCTTCGTTTGGTTGGTAACGGCTGTCGTGGAGCCTCCCCAGTTACCGTCGTCATGAGCCCCGGCCTTCCACTGAGGAATGTAAGCGGCCTTCCACGGGGTGTATTTCTTCGGCAGGGCAGGCTGCAACTGATACTTAGGACTCCACGCAGCGGCGGGGAACGCTCCGTACAACCCGCTGCCCACCTCATGATTCCACTGCGGAGTAAAATCGTTCGAAACCTTTACGTACCCTTTCTTGATCAGGTTCCCCCAGAAATTCATCACCTGCTCGGCTGCCGGACTCGTGAAGTCTATCTTCCATGCACCGTTACTCATCTGAAGAAACGGTTGGGCTCCGGCTTGCCATAGCAACCCCGTGATCCACCCGCCGTCGTTGGGGGCGAAATAGGAGAGGTAGGCCTTCGGGTTTGCCTTGTGAACCTTCGCCGCGTCCGCAGCAAACTGTGCCCACGTTTGAGGCACCGACAAGTGATATTTCGCGAAGTAAGAGGGGTTATAGAGCAATCCTAACGGCGCGACGTCTTCTGGCATGGCGAAGAGCTTGCCACCAAACGTAACTTGATTTTGCACCCATTTCGGGTACCACTTCATGTATTGCTGATCGTACTGCGCGAGATTCACGAGGTCTCCGGTATTGACGTACTGCGGCATCATCTGATACTCAATCTGAACGTCGTCCGGAGCACCGGAACCCGCTTTAAGAACCGTCGTTAACTTCGTGTATTCGCTTCCGGGAATCTGCCGATGAATGACTTTGATGGTGGGGTAGGCCTTTTCGAAAGCCTTTACTAGGGCATTCGCACTCGACACCCAAGACCACCAAGTGATGGTCACGTGCTTCGTGTACTTCGGGAACTTAGGGTACGCAACCGCGACGTGGTGACGAGCAGCAGCTTCAGACGGAATGGTTGCCGACATTCCCAACGTTGTAGCAAGGGCCACGGCTCCACTAAAGAACAAACGCCACTTCATCCCGAGTTCAACCTCCCTAAAATGATAAATTATATATTCATATTTATCAGAATAATATATACGATTGAAAGCGTTGTCAACGAAAAGTTCCGTAGACATTGTGCACGTAAAGTGACAGAATTGATGCTGATGTTCCGTTGTCGTACATACAATGCACGGTCGGATGATGAATCAATACGCGAAGTGTCAAAAGATTATTACTTTAGCATCCTTAATCTTATGGAATGATTTAGGGGGACATTCGAACGATGACCATTACGTCCTTGCAACGGCTGCATCATAAATCTACTACCCGACCGGCACGGATTGGAGTATGGCTGGGAACGGCGTTCATGGGTGTTGCAGCAGCCTATTTTCTATTACCATTGGTTTGGATTGCCATCGCTAATACAAAGACAGGAAGCCAATTGTACAACAGCCCCATGTTCTTACCTTCCAGTCTATCTCAATTCATGAACAATCTATCATTTACCCTGACCGTTAATCATGGAATTTACCGGGTTTGGTACGTGAACTCCCTTCTTTATTCGAGCACCGCTGCCATCCTATCCAGTCTAGTCAGTTTTCTATGTGGCTTCGCCCTGTCAAAATACAGTTTCCGATTCCGTCGTTTGTTTTCCCTTCTAGTCATAATCGCTCTAATGCTGCCTACGGCAGCATTAGTTGTACCGACCTTTCTCGTCCTCAGAGACATGGGCCTCATCAACACGCGTGCTGGCGTGATCCTGCCCATGATCATGAGCCCATTAGGAACTTATTTCATGCGTGTATATCTAGGTGGAGCCATTCCGGATTTACTGCTTGATTCGGCGAGAGTCGACGGAGCCAGTGAATGGCGCATTATTTGGCGAATTGCCCTCCCCATCGCATTCCCCGGCATGGTGACCGTATTTCTACTAGCCTTCGTAGTCACTTGGAATAGCTATTTTCTACCGTTAATCATCCTAAACGACAGCCGACTGTTCCCCGTCGTTTTAGGGCTTCAGAACTTTCCTGATCCGCTTATGGGGTCCTTCCTGTCCGTTCTACCCGTAATCGGGCTGTTCGTGTTTTTGAATCGGTTTATCACCTCAGGACTGCTGTCCGGCGGGCTCAAGATGTAACGATGATTGGGACTGGATATAAAGGGCCCAAAAATCAGGCCCCGGCAATTCTCGGCATCCAAAGCGGTTCCTTGCCCAGTTCCGCCCAAATGTACTTCAAAAGCAACTCCTGCTTTAACTGTTGATAATCCAGATGGTCCCAGAGGTTGTGGACCTCGTTCGGATCTTCCTCCAAGTCAAACAGTTCGCCGTAGGTTTGACGGAAATAGACGGTGATCTTATACCGTTCGTCCACGTAGGTTTTCAAGTGAATCGTAG
>JAJZAV010000096.1 GCA_021799255.1 Bacillota bacterium | reverse complement strand
ATCAATGCCGCGTAGACTTTTGCCACCTGCCTTCTCGTGGCAATCTTTCGCAAAAGAAATGCCTCTTTGACCCGCATTTGCACGGACGTGCGTCCCCGAAACTGGTTCTCGTCGAGTGTCACCACGGCGGCCATCACCTGCCCAGGGCTTGGTACCAACGCGTTCTCGGGTACCTGGAACCAAATCAGGTCTTGTTTGTGGTTGTCTTCCGACACCGTGATCCTCACGTGCTTTCCTTCGGAAAGCCTCACGACTGACTCCACGACGACAGGTCCGACAAAGAAACTCGGCTCCGGTGAATTGACCCCGAATGGGCGCAACGAATCGAGTTCCCGGACAAGTTCCAGGGAAGCGTCGCCAAGAGGCAACCAGTCGTCCGCGACAGCGGGTACGCCGCCCTGTTCGTCGCCTTTGTCCCCATCCCCCTGAAACTCGAATGTGGCGCAAACCTCTTCAAACGCGATCGCGAACGTTGCGACTCTCTCTCTCGCCACGGCGCAACCCGCGGCGCTGCTGTGACCGCCAAAGTGCTCTAGGAACTCCGCGCACGAAGCCAAAGCGTCATAGAGCGGAAATCCCTCAGGCGCTCGTCCGGAACCTTTCAGCAGGCCTGAGCCATCATCCGCCAGAACGATGGCAGGCCTGCTGAACTGCTCGGACATCTTCGCGGCCACAATCCCCACGACTCCAAGGGGCCAGTTTCCGTACATGACAACGCCCGATGCTTTGCCGTTGACACCCAAGGCCTGTTTGTATTCCGCCAGGGCCTCCTCGAAAACCCGGGCCGTCTCCAACTGCCGAAGGCTGTTCAGCGCCTCGAGTTCATCGGCCAATCGCGTTGCTTCGCTCTCATCGTCGGTCATGAGGAGATCCACCGCCATCGCCGCGCTATCCATGCGCCCCGCGGCGTTCAGCCTTGGCGTCACTCTCCACAGGAGATCCGTCTCCGTGATGCCGTGTGCGCTGACGCGCGCTTGCCGCAGCAGGGCCATCCAGCCCGGTTTGCGCGACTTCGAAAGGGCCGCCAGCCCCGCGCGCACCAGCCGACGATTCTCACCTGTCATCGGCATGACGTCGGCCAAGGCGGCCATCCCGGCCAATCCCATGTGCCAAGATGGTACCTCCCGCGACACGGGTAGGTGGGAGAAGCGCTCAAATAGGGCAATGGATAGCTTCCACGCTACGGCGGCCCCAGACAGCACCTTTAGCTCCTCCTGGAACTCACAGTTCATCCAGTGAACAACCGCCAGGGCGTCGTGAGGGACGTCCGCAGTCGGGGTATGGTGATCCGTGATGATAACCGTCAGCCCGAGCGACGCAGCGTACGAGACGGCACGATGGGCACTGATGCCGTTGTCCACCGTCACCAGAATTTTCGCACCGTCTTCGCAGCAAAGATCCACGACGCTCTCAGAAATGCCGTATCCGTCGTTTTTGCGATGCGGGATCACAAAAGTCCAGTTCGCTCCGATGAGCGCAAGAGTTTCACACAGAATTACGGTCGCGCTCACGCCGTCCACATCGTAGTCGCCTACGACGGCGATTCGAGTTCCCTGTACCACCGCCGATTCAATCGCTTGCACGGCCAACTCCATCCCACCGAAATCGTACGGGCTTCGCCATGGCACGGAAGTCGGGTTCACCCACGCCGGGAATGTGCTGGAATCCAGTCCCCTCGCGAGCGCCAGCGCTGCAAGTCTTTGCGATACGCCGTGGGCAGCGCTAAAACCCTCGATTTCCTCTTTGCGCAAACCTGCACTTCTCCACAATCCGCTAGTCATGATGATCCTCCCCCAGCCCCACGTCTCCGGGGTAGTACGGGTTGACGTGCACAAATACATCCTGGACTCGCCGAAACACGGCTCGCAGCTGACGGCGCACGTCAGCGGCCACTTTGTGGCCATCGGCCACGGTAAGGGACGCACTCACGCTGATCTCACAATCGATGATCACGTACTGCCCGTGGTCTCGCACTCGGAGTTCATCAATGTGTTCAACGCCGGGTACCTGTTCGATGCACTCCTTGTAGGGAGCCAGATTTGCTGGCTCCACCGCCCTATCCATAAGCACGCGCAGGGAGTCCTCCAGGACTTCGTAACCAAGAACAAGAACAAGGCAAGCGACGATGGCGCCCGCCACCGGATCCATGTACAAAAGCCAGTGGATATGTCGCCACTGCCCGATGAGCGCCAGGACAATTCCGATGAGAGCCGCCAAGGAGGAAAAAACATCGGATCTGTGGTCCTGCGCACTTGCCACGAGGCTTTTGCTGTGCAGGCGCGTGCCGAGGCGGTACGTATACTGATACATGATCTCCTTGAGAACAATTGCACCCGCGGCGGTGGTGGCGGCGGCCACCTCCGGACGAATCGCCGGCTCAAACAGCGATTTCACGGCTTCAAACCCCACTTCGACGCCGGCCCCGAGCAGGAACAGAGCCACGATGAGGGAACTGATAAGTTCCGCCTTGCCATGTCCATACGGATGATCCGCGTCGGGGGGCTTCTTCGCGATTCGCAATCCGACGATGACCGCAGCCGAACCGACGAGGTCCGCTGCGGAATGCACGGCGTCCGCCGTTAGCGCCCGACTTCCGGTTAGGATGCCGACGACGCCCTTTGCAAGCGTAAGCAGAAGGTTGAGAGCAGCGCCGAGCCACGCTGCGGTGCGCAGTTGGGTTTGGTTTTTGTCTGTGGCGATCATTGCCTCACCCCTCTAGCTTCGCTATCAGACGGTTGCGAATATAAACACAGCCGCCCCCCAAAATCTCGGGGACGGCCGATTCACCCTGGCAGAATCAAGCGGTTTCTCCGCCATTGACGGGCTTTTTACGCTCCATTGAACGACCACGCCAAGCCACCCAAATGGGACTCGCGATGAAGATGGAACAATAGGCGCCGCTGATGAGGCCAACGATAAGCGCGAAGGTGAAGTCGTGGATACTAGAGCCACCAAAGAAGAACAGCATCAGGGCGGCGATGAGCACCGTAGTGACGGTGTTGATGGATCGGGTCATGGTCTGCCAAAGGCTCTTGTTGGTCACGCGTTCCAATTCCTCGAAGGTGGAAGGCTTCATCAACTTCAGATTCTCTCGAATTCGGTCGAAGATAACAATCGTGTCATTGATGGAATACCCGACGATGGTCAAAATGGCCGTTACGAAAAGCAGGCTAACCGGCATCCGCAGTAGAGCGAATACGGCCATGACAATGAAAGCATTGTGCAGTAAGGCCACGACGCCCGCTACACCGAATCGGTATTCAAACCGAATAGCGACGTAGATGACGATGAACAACGACGCTAACAGAATCGCCCAAACGGCTTTTCTGGACGTGAGCTGCGCCTCAAACGGGCTCACCGTGTTCACTTGAGACTCGGGATGTTCGGACTGAAACTCCGTCGCTTGCTTCGGGGTGAGAACTTCCCCCAAGCGGATGATGGTAACCGGATGACCCGTAGAACCCGTGGTGATTTCAGTTGGATTCACCTTGACGCCGAATGGATTCATCATCTGCTGCACCTGCGCCGTCGAGTAAGTCCCCGACACTTGTAGTTGCGATCCCGCTTTAAAATCGGTCCCCAAGTTGAACCCTTGGATCAAAAACACGATGAGTCCAGCTACCGTGATGGTACCGGACAAAATGAAGAACCACATCCGACGCTTGATGATATCGAATCGTTCCGTCACTTGTGCAGCGCCCCCTTTCCCGACCCATACCAGAAGGGATTTCGCACGATGTTGGAACGCGTATATTGCGTGATCATGATCCGTGACAGGGCAACAGCTGTAAGCAGGTTCACAATAATGCTGAGCATGAGCGCGATTCCGAACCCTTTGATGTCTCCCTCACCAAACCAATACATGACCGCGCCAGCGATAAACGTCGTGGCGTGACTGTCAAGAATCGTCCGCAATGAGCGCTTGTTCCCCGCGATGACTGCCGATTGGAGGCTGCGCCCGTTGCGCACCTCGTCTTTGATGCGTTCATACGCAATCACGTTCGCATCCACCGCCATGCCGATTCCTAGAATGAGAGCCGCCAGACCTGGCAACGTCAGAACGATTCCGAATCCCGAAAAGAGCGCCAACACCACATATCCGTACGCCACGAGGGCAATGTCGGCGATGAGCCCCGCCATTCGATAGATGAGGAGCATGAAGATGAAGATGAGGATAAGGGCGATGAGACCGGCAACCATCGTTGCCTTCAATGATGCGGCGCCAAGCTGCGGTCCGACGGAGGTCTCGCTCACAAGGTGCAACGGATACGGAAGCGCCCCGGCGTTCAACTCGTTCGCCAGCTGCGTGCACTGTTGAACCGAGTAACCCGGCATCGTGATCTGCGTTGTGCCAGATGGATTCACGCCTTGCACAACCGCGTCGTTGATGAGCCTATCGCCTAGGAAGGTGAAGATGAGCTTCCCGTTGTATTTCTGCGTCACATTCGTCCACAAATTCGCGCTTTTGAACGACACGACAACCGTATTCTGTCCGCTGGTGGGGTCCTGCGCGTAGTGGGCGTCGTTCTTCATGTCTGCGCCCGTTGCGAGCGGCTCTGCACCCGGGGCGGGAGTCACCACTGCACCCGGCTGAGCGGCAAGCTGGTCGAAGGTGTTCGTGGTCCAATTGACGACCTTCCCCTTAACCTTCAGTTGGACGTTGCCGTAAATCGCGAGTTGGGCCGTTTTCCCGATGATGGCGTTCGCCTGCGACGCGTTGTATGCGCCCGCAAGGGAAACGTCAATCAGGTTCTTATCTTCCAGTTGAATCGACGGAGATCCGATACCGGCTCCGTTTACCCGTAAATTCACCGCTTGCAACATCGCTTGCTGGTCCTGCGTCGTGATCTGCTGACCTTTCGGCAATACGATCCGATACACGAGGTCGTAACCGCCTTTTAAGTCGAGACCCAATTTCACGTTCTTCCATAGATTGACCGACGTCCCGGCCGTTAACCCTAAGATGCACAGAGCAATCACCAGAAAGGCGCCAAAACGGCCCCACTTCATACCTCGCGTCCTCCTACCGTGAAACTAACTTCGCCTGCTCTTGCCGACACATGCCATGCGCCCCAAAGCAGTTCAAGGCTCTGACAAACCGTCGCTGATCAACAAACGCATATCGGTGTTCCCAAAACTTCTAAACGCTTTCGTACTACAATAATGTTGAACATCCGCCCTGATGGACAAACCATAGTATAGCCAACACGGGGAATGAGCGTCAAACTTTGGCACAGTTCGCCGTCGTCCGACAGGGTGAGCTGTGTCCTTTCATCCGATTCCTCCAAGCGGGTCACGCATCGAATTTACTCGCTCGGGAACTTGGATGAAGAGAACACCCCTTTGTAGGCGTTGACCGTGGTAAAGTTCATAAACGTGCTGGTTTGGAGCCCGAGCACTCCGGCCACGAGTTCGTGCAAAGCGGTCGCCTTACGATTCGTCTGGCGCACACATTCCCAGATTTCATCTCCTGTGACGTCCTTGTAACCCAAGATGCGAAACTCCTCGGCCTTCAAATCGCACAATTCGTGGATCTCGGGTAAGTACATCCGCCAATCAACGGATGGCTCCGAATCGCCCGCCAGCACCAAGGTTTTGCCGCCGACGTCCGACAGCATGGGACTCGACGTCACCTGGCCCGTAGGCTCATCGCCTTGTCTGTGCTCCTCATTGTCGTTCTCTGTATCGTTCACGGTGCTTGTACCCCCTTTTTCCCGCCTATGCGCGTTCCCAAAACCAATACCAAACCTATGGTTTCGTCAAGATAGGAAAGGATTCCTGCTCCCTTTCGCCCTGGCTTGGACTACGATTCACCGAACGCGCATAGGCATGTACAGGTGCGCTTGCCGACCTTTTGCCGAAACAAGCCGATTACGCAAAACGCGTGCATCGTCGGAGCACGCGGCTGCGATGGGAGCGATGATGAGGGTGAGACAGCGGTCGTTTCTTCATGGTGCCTTCGTGCTCATCGCCGCAGGTTTGGTCACTCGCCTGCTTGGCTTCGTGTACAGGATTTATCTCTCCAGGCT
The DNA here is from genome assembly GCA_021799255.1 of Bacillota bacterium. GTDB lineage: Bacteria > Bacillota > Bacilli > Alicyclobacillales > Alicyclobacillaceae > JAJZAV01. The sequence continues at coordinate 6,392 of JAJZAV010000096.1, read as the reverse complement.
CATTGGAGCCGAAGGCATAGGACTTTACCAAATGATATGGCCCCTTCTGGGGCTCGTCCTGACGTTCGTAACCGCTGGTCTCCCGGTCGCCATGTCGAAGTTGGTCGCGGAAGCGGTCGTCACGCGAGACAAGGTGCGCGTCGTGAGGATCCTGCGCATCAGCACGACCATCATTATCACGATGTCCATTGTATTCACGGCTTTGATGTGGCAATTTCGAGGCATCATTTTCGAGCACTGGCTACCGGATCCCAGGTCCTACCCGACATACGTCGCCATGATCCCCATCGTCTCCATCATCGCGGTGTCGAGTATTTTTCGCGGATACTTCCAAGGGCTGCAGGACATGGCCCCTCCAGCGTGGGGTTCCATCCTCGAAACCATTGCCCGAATCATCGCCGTCTATGTGCTGGCGGGCTATTTCATCCGTTTCGGCATCGCCGAGGCGGCCGCTGCGGCCATGGTCGGGACCGTCATCGGAGAGGTGGTCGGACTCCTCTTCCTGTGGACCCAATACCTTCGTCGAGGCCGATTGTCCATCGTGCTGCCCGACGCGCCCTCCCGCAGTCTCGAAACAACGTCACAGACGCTGAAAAGCCTGGGTGAAATCGCCATCCCGGTGACGCTTAGCAGCCTTATCGGATCGTTGCTCTACGCTGCCGAACCGGTGTTGGTGTCGCGTTCGCTCTTGGCCGCGGGGCTCTCCTTGCAAACGGCGACCGCGCGCTACGGGGAATACGGGAGCATGGCCATCGCGCTGTTTGTATTTCCTACCTTCCTCACATACTCACTCGCCGTCAACCTGGTTCCGTCCGTGTCGGAGGCGATGGCCCTGCGAAACCACCAACGGGTGCGCGTTCGACTCGCCCAGAGTTGGCGCGCAACGGCCATCATCGGGTTCCCGGCATCCGTGATCCTCACCATCTACGCGGTGCCCATCTGCCGCATCATTTACCATGACACCATGGCCGGCGAGATTCTCGCGGCGATGGCACCGTTCGGGTTCCTGCTGTACCTCCAGGGCCCTCTGTCGGGCATCCTGCGCGGGCTGAACAAGGCCGGGATCGCCATGATCATCTCCGTCTTCTCAGGCCTGGTAAAACTCGCACTCATCTGGGTGCTTGGCTCGGATCCCCGCTACGGAATCATCGGAATTGCGTGGGCTACTGACATCACGATTGCGCTCGGGACCATGCTCAGCCTCATTGTGGTCTATCGGATGGTCGGGTTCTCCGTGCGGGCCAGCGACACGCTCAAGATGGCGGTAGCGTCCATGTTGATGCTCGTTTTCATGAAGGCCGTATCGCCCCGTCATCAGGCCATCGGCGGAGGACCACTCTTAGCCATTGTGGTTGGGGGCGGACTCTTGTACTTCTGGCTATTGTGCTCGTTTCGCGTCGTCACTTCTCATACGATGAATAAAATCCCAAGGGTTGGACATCTCCTAGCCAAGTTCGTGGCCGCGATTCCGTTCGCTATTTAACAGTGCAACGCAATCCGCGCGCCTTGGCCCAAACGCATCAATCGGAGGGCTTCTTGGTGGAGTCGCCGCGGGTCGCACGCTTATGATCTAGCGGATCGACATGAACTTGGCCATCCCTGTCTATGGTGGCAAAGAAAACGTCGCGGATGTTCCCATATCCCAACCTTTGGATCTCCTCGGCGAGCCACGCCTCGTCCCGCGCCAAGATGGTGAGAGTTTTCGAAACGACGTTCCCATCGACGATGAGCGGCAGGGGAATGCCGTCCTCTCTCGCCGGGATGCCCAAGTCCGCGGCGGTGAGCGGCCTGGCTTCGGGACGAGGAAAGACGCTCAACTGACCTGACGTTTCCAGCACAGCGAGTTCGACGTCCGCAACGTTGGCGACCCCCTGTTCGCGCATTTGCATGAGGAGATCGTGCATGCTGTAGCGCGTCTTTCTCATCTCGTTGTCCAAGATCCTGCCGTGCTCAATAAGAACGCTGGGTTCACCCTCTACCCAATGGCGAAAGCGGTGGCTTCTGAGCGAAACCCACGCCACGGACAGTTGGAGCAAAACGAGCACGGCGATGCACACGATGGACCTCCAGGCCGGAACGTTTGTGTCCTCCATCGGCAGAGTCGACAGTTCCGCAATCATAACCGAGACGACGAAGTCGAACACCGACAGCTGTCCAATCTCGCGTTTGCCCATCAGTCTGAGCGAGACCATGACCACCACGTAGAGAATGACGATTTGAATAAGGAATTCCCACACCGGCAGTTCGCCCAAGTGACCACCCTCCCTGTATTGGGTGAAAGGTAGTATCTCCCGAGCGTATCGGTTCTACGAGTGTCACGGTTGCCGCGTTTCTCCAATGCTCGTCATAGTCTTCGACCGTCTTGAATAGACATACGATAAACCGATGGACAAAGGGTGATCTCATGACCTCGTCAATACAGGGCAAGGTTAGGTCCGTTCGCAGGTTTCCCATTCTTTACGGTACGGCATGGGCTCTCTTTCTCGCGGTGCTCGGCACGCTCACCGTATCCCTGTGGGCACAGTACGGCAATATGTCCGACTCCCATCTCGTCATTGCGGCCTACGTGATTCATTGCTTTGCGGTTCTCTTCGGGTCCATTGCAGCGGGGAAGTCTTCTTCAGACCGAGGCTGGTTCTACGGCGGGATGACAGGCCTAGTCTACGCCATCCTGATGATTCTCATCGGCATCGTCATCTACAACTCATTCTCGGTGGACCAAGCGGGGTTATTTCGGGTGCTGCTGATGATTTTAATCGGAGCGTTCGGAGGCATAATAGGGCTGAACACGCAACGCGAAGGTTAAAATGGAGGTCGCACAGACACGGGACAAGGCGCACTTTCGGCCGGATGGGCCATCCGTTGGGTTTGGCCATCCGGCCGAAAGTGCGTTTTAGCAGGCACTGCGAAAAAGGCTCTTCAGAGGGTCAAGGATTCTCTTCCTTTGCCCCTTCCCCTTCCTCCTCATAGTCCTCGCTCTCCTCCGGTTCCGAAACCGGTGTGTCAGACGCGGGAACATCGTTCACGACACGCAAAACCGCTCGGTGGTCCAACTCGACAAGAAGGCCCTCGTCCAAACCAATGCGCGCGACAATTTTCTCGCTGGTCACTTCAGTGACCATCGCGTAAATGCCTCCAGCCGTTAAGATCCGATTGCCCGGTGCCAGTTGGCTCATCATCGTCTGTCGCGCCTTTTGCTGTCGACGCTGCGGCAAAAACAAGAGGACATACACCAATACAATGACAACGATGATGATAAAGAAACCGGATGATCCCTTCATTGCTCATCCTCCTCGCATTCTGAAATTGGCGTTCCATCGCCCGAATCGTATCCGTAATCTCGGTAGAACTCCTTCTTGTGTTCGAAAAACCTGTCTTCCTCAATCGCCGTGCGAATTCCCTTCATGACCCCTTGTAAGAAAAATAAGTTATGGTACGAGGTGAGACGGATGCCGAGCACCTCGTCCGCTTTGATGAGGTGACGGATGTAGGCACGGGAGAACTGCCTGCACACCTCACAAGAGCAGGATTCGTCCAGAGGTCGGAAATCCTGGGCGTACTTCGCGTTCTTGATGACGAGCTTCCCTCGGCTCGTCATCACCGTGCCATTGCGAGCAATCCGCGTCGGCAACACGCAATCAAACATGTCGATTCCACGCTCGACGCCCTCAAACAAATCGTCCGGGGACCCAACGCCCATGAGATACCTGGGCTTGTCCTTCGGCAAAAAGGGCGTGACGTATTCCAGAATATCATACATGAGCGCTTTCGGCTCACCGACGCTCAGCCCACCGACCGCGTATCCAGGCAGGTCTAGATCCACTAGGGCTTCGGCCGACTGCCTGCGCAAATCCAAGTGTTCTCCTCCCTGGACAATCCCGAAGAGCGCCTGTTCGTCCGGCCGTCGATGAGCCTCTTTGCATCGTTTCGCCCACTCTAGCGTGCGTCTCAGAGATACCTCGAGATATTCCCTCGTCGCGGGATAGGGCGGGCACTCATCGAAAGCCATGATGATGTCGGCGCCGAGGGCGTTCTCAATCCCCATGACCGATTCCGGTGAGAAAAAACGCGGGCTGCCGTCAATGTGCGACTTGAACGTAACCCCTTCGTCCGTGATCTTGCGCAAATCAGCGAGGCTGAACACCTGGAACCCACCGCTGTCCGTGAGTATCGCGCCATCCCAGTGCATGAACGCATGAAGTCCTCCAGCGGATTGAATCAGCTGTTCCCCAGGGCGAAGGTGGAGATGGTACGTGTTGGAAAGAATGATCCCTGCGCCGATTTCCTTTAGTTCAGAGGGCGACATCGTCTTGACCGTCGCCTGTGTCCCCACGGGCATAAACACGGGAGTCTCAATGACTCCGTGGGGCGTGTGCAACCTTCCCCGCCGCGCCAAGCTGCTCTTTGAATCCTTTAGGAGCTCAAACCAGACAGGATCACGCACCCTCGTCATGCCTCCTCGTGATGAACATGGCATCTCCGAAGCTGAAGAAACGGTAGCGCTCCGTCACGGCCACCCCGTAGACCTCTTTGGCGAATTCGGTCCCCATCATGGCGCACACCAGCATAAACAAGGTTGACTTCGGCAAATGGAAGTTCGTAATGAGCGCGTCTACGATTTGAAACTCGTAGCCCGGGTAAATGAAAATGGAGGTGTCGTCGGCACCCGGGCGAATAGCACCCTTTTGGGCGGCGCTTTCGAGCGTTCTCATGGCTGTTGTCCCCACGGCGACGATGCGCCGGTTTTCCCTCTTTGCGGAATTAAGCTCATGCGCCGCTTCCGGAGATATCTCGTACCACTCGCTGTGCATTTTGTGGGCTTCCACGTCGTCCACCTGCACCGGGCGAAACGTGCCGATCCCCACGTGCAACGTAACCTCCACGATGCGAACACCCTTTTCGGCCAGCCGAACGAGAAGATCCTCGGTAAAATGCAAACCCGCCGTGGGCGCTGCAACAGACCCCGTCGGTTTGGCGTACACGGTCTGATACCGCTCCGGATTGCCAAGCGGCTCTCGTATGTATGGAGGTAATGGAACCTGCCCTACGCGCCCCAAAAAGGACTCCATGCTTTCCTCCAAATCAAAATGGAGGGTGCGCATCCCATCTTCGCCTTCTTCAAGGACCCGCGCTCTGCCTCCACCCTCAAACTCGACAGCCATCCCTGTGCGAAAACGCTTTGCAGGCCTGCACAGGGCTTCCCATGTCGCGTCGTCTATTTGGCGCGTAAGCATGATCTCGATTCGACCGCCGGTATCGGGTTTTACGCCAAAGAGGCGCGCCGGGATAACCCTCGAATTGTTAAGGACAAGAACGTCTCCAGCCGACAGCTCGTTCTCAATTTGCGCAAACCTCGAGTGCTGTATTGAATGCGAGATGGGGTCCACTACCATGAGGCGTGAATCCGCGCGGTGAAGAAGGGGAGTCTGTGCAATCAACTCTTCAGGCAAAACATAATCAAAATCGTCCACACGCACGCAGCTTCATCCTTCCAAGCGCGGGTCTCAAACGGAAAACCCACGACATGATGCGTGCGTCCTATTATAGTTGGACTATGACCTAGACGCAAAAAACCCACCCTTCGTCAATGTCGATGCGCCGACGCAGGGTGGGTTTACGGGTTCGCTCAAGCTTTTTGTACGGTAGCGAGATGAACGAGAGATACGCTTTCCACCGGAAGACCGATGCTCGGTGACGCGGCAGGCGACTGCCCGCCACCGCCGACTCGAACCTGCCCTCCGGTTGGAGGCGCCTGTACGCCATCCGTCAACGTGGGCGTTTCGGACTGGTCAATGGCTTCCTGAATCAACGCGTAGAGCGCCTTGGGGTTCATGTCGACAAGCGTCACAGTGACAGGCGCATTGGTTGGCTCCAGGTTCGCGGCTCTGAGATTCGCCTGATGGAGTTGATTCAATCCGTAGTGATAACCCAGGTTAACCTCGGAAATATAAGCCGCAACCTTTGCCGGCGATACGTTCAGCTTCTCCGCCGCCGTCCATACCGTATCGGACACCTCGTATGAGTACACGTGCAGATGAGACTCTGCCGCCTTCAGGTTGGACTTTAACACCGCGTTTACGTCTTTGTTAACCTGATTCTGCACCGCGGATACGCTCGTCACATTCATCCTATCGCTTACGGGCGACGTGGCGACCAGAATGTTGTCGTGCGAACGAATCATGTGTTTGTCAGCCGCGGTTCCGACAAGCAACGTTACTGCCTTCCCAAGCGGCATATGGTTCACGGAAACGGACGCCAGCAAGAGATTTCCTTTGACGTCCATGGGGCTTGCTGAGATAACCCGCAGGTTTCGATTCACCGTCATTTGCACGCCGGGGCTAATGTCGAGGGCCACGTTTGCGTACGGTTGACTGGCCTCAACCGAAACGCCG
>JAJZAV010000095.1 GCA_021799255.1 Bacillota bacterium | reverse complement strand
CCCGCAAGGCGATACCTTGCATTATACAAGGGCATCAGGCATAAGGCAACCACAAAATCACCCGCGCGAAACTGCAATCGCTCTGCACAGTCATTGAAGCCATCACAGTTCCGCCGCGGATGGTGTGACAAGGCCTACGACACATTGATGGTGATGTTCTTGATGTAAGCCTTTTTTGTGGGCTTGCTCAGTTCGCCGCCCATGCTCGGGTTTGCCACTACGGGGATGGACGCAATCTTTTCAACCACGTTCATTCCTGACGTAACCTTCCCAAGCTCCGTATACGTCGGACTGAGTTGCTGTGCATCATTCACGGTGCAAATGAAGAATTGGCTGCCGCCGGAGTTCGGGGCTCCGGTATTCGCCATGGCGACGACGCCGGCGGTGTATGGCACTTCGGGTGGCAGTTCATCCTTGATGGTGTAGCCAGGCCCCCCTTGTCCATTGTTCGACGGAGAACCAGTCTGAATCATGAAATTCTTGATGATGCGAAAGAACGTATCCCCGTTGTAGAAATCGTGTTTCGCCAGGAAGACGAAGTTGTTGACCGTGATCGGAGATTTCTTCGCAAACAAGTTCATCGTAAAGCTTCCGTAATTGGTGTCTACCACCGCCGTATACGTCTGACTCTCATTGATGGTCAGTGCCGGCGGTGACGACCAACGCTGATTAGGACCGGACGGCGCGCCGCAACCTGTGGCCATTAGGCCAACTGCCACAATCGCGCCGCCGAGTATCCACGACGATCTCATGCTCGATTGTTCCTCCATGTCCGAATGGTCTACACGCCAACCATCATACCATGGGCGGTATCCATTACTAAAAGTCCACGCAACGATGGTCGGTTTCCTTACGAATGTCTACTTACGGGCCACCAGCAGATAATGCATCGGTGTGGGAGCCTCGTGTTTCGTGACGGTGAATCCGGCGTCTTCAAACGCCTTTTTCATATCATTCGAATGGATTCGATGATGAAGCGGCGGCCCCATTTCGGATGGGGTCTTCTCCCATTCCAGGCAGAGACAATGGCCTCCATCCTTGAGCAAGCGGTGGATTTCGCTTAACCCACGATGCAAGGGCTCGACTTCGTGGAGCACGAGCGACGCTATCACATGGTTTGCCGTCTCGTCTTCGAGCGGCACATCCTCGATAGCCCCTTGTACCAATTCCACGTTATCCGTGCCAATCTCTTCGACTTTTCCCTTAATGACCTCCAACATCTGTGGCTCAACGTCGACGGCAAACACTGGCCCTTGCGTCCGCTGTGCCGCAGGAATGGTAAAGTAGCCAGTCCCTGCACCGAGATCGACAACGCTGTCGGTCTCCTGAATGGGTAATTGCTGCAACAGAGTGTCCGGGGGGAGCATTTTGCGTCGCTCCGGACTATCTAACCGATGCATGTGAACCGGATTGAATCGTCTCTCGTGCATCCATTCGCCTCCTCAGAAGATAGTTGATTTTGAATTTTCCATTGCACTATGTGGTGTCCATGATATCAAAGGATCTCTCGTCGATGTAGCAGGGCGCGTGTCCTCTCGTGTCAAGAATCTAAACGTTTTTCCGCTCGTGCCCTCACGAGACATACCAAAGCCCCCAGTCCCACCCCACGGGTGATTCCGGAGGCTATGTCGGTCCCATAATGCGTCGAACCACGGAGACTAGCCAGTTACACAGCCGCCAGCACGCGTTCCAGTAACGTTTGTTCGGGAACCGCCCCTTCGATGGATAGCGATCCGCTCTGATTCATCACGGTCTTTGGTACCCCGTACACGTCAAACTGGTTCGCCCAGTCGGGAAATTCGGTCGCTTCGACCATGTTGCCAGTAATCAATGGCGACTCAAACGCAAATTGATGAGCAAGATGGACGGCGGCCGGGCAGTACGGGCACGTTGGAGTTACAAACACCGAAAGGTCCATGGGTTTTTGGAGCCCCTTGAGCGAGTCTCTCGTCGACTGCGACAGCCCGGATTCTCCGCTTGACATCATGAGGATGTCCGCAAGCAAGGTCGAAAACTCGTATCCTCCAGGCGTTCCGTAGAACCGAATTCCGTAGTCTGTCCGGGATTCGTCGGTAATGGAAATGGCCGGCACTTTGTCAACCTTCAAGGACTTGACGGCTTCCTCGTCCACATACCGATTTAATTTCTCGAGCGTTAAAAGGGGGCTGAGGTTGCATACTTCGTCCAGCAATTGCTCGACGTCAGAGCACTGCGGACAATCCAGAGACGAACCGACAAACTGCAAGACAACCGGATTCTGCATTTCCGCGAAACGCTCCTTGATGGCGGCCTGATTCTCCTCAGATAACCACATGGAAACTACCTCCTCACAAGTGAAGTGCGTTTGCATTTTTGATGATCATGTAGATGGCAACCACAACGATGATGATGGAGAAGATGTAGTTCAAGGCTTTACGTTTCCCACTTAGCTTCGTTGCGGCAACGGTGCCAAATCCTCCCCCAACCACGCCACCTGCGATGTACATCAACACCACCCACCAGTCAATCATGCCAGAAGCGGCATAGCTCACGGCGGTGGTTAACCCAAAGGTACCGACGGCAAACAGAGAAGTCCCTATCGCCATAATCATTGGCATTCCGGTACTGAACATCAGCCCAGGAACGATAAGGAATCCGCCACCGATACCGAAAAACCCGGACAAAAACCCAACTAAGAGCCCTGCCACAATCACTCGAGCCCAGCGAACGCCAGTCTCGCGGGATTCCTCATTCTCCGTTCTCGGTTTCCTTCGAATCATCAGCACGGCGATGACCACCATGAGAATGGCAAACAAGATGAGTAGTTGTTTGTCTGGCATGAGCTTCCCCATGACCGAGCCGAGATACGCACCAACGATCCCAGGAATCGAAAACCCGATGGCCGGCTTCCACAAAACGTGCTTCGCTCTTGCATGAACGATGAGGTTCGCGTACGCATTGAGCGACACAGCTAAAGCCGTGCTGCCGATGACGACGTGCGCATCGCGAAGCCCAACCAAATAGAGCAGCAAAGGGACGGCCAAGATGGAACCGCCGCCACCTAGCAATCCGAGAGTGAATCCAACGATGCCACCAGAAAGGACTGCTAAGAGCGACTGTGAAACCGTGAGCGTGATCATCCCCTCCCTGTTCTACGATGCCATCCAATGAACCACTTGCGCGATAATCACCGCGAGACCCCCGGCAATGAAAATCAGCTGCCCGGGACAAATGTGCCGCCAACAGCGCATGAGTTCTTCCTCCAAACGGGGGTGCGAGTCCATCGCACCCCATGAGGCAATACTACCGAAACGATCTCTTATTTAACAGCACAACGGTTCGGCCCGGTCTCGAGTTCCGTCTGTTGTTCCTTCGACGGCGAGATTTGGCCCCGATTGATGGCGATGATGGTCTCGTGGTTCGGTGGAGTTACGCCCGAGTTTTTTACGGACAGCTCCACAAACTGGTCCTTGTCCGTGATGTGCAACATGCGGTTGTTCTCTCGAATCTTCCCCATGGTTTCCCCAACGTACCCGGACGCATTTTTCTCGGTGTAATCCGAGAAGTGCGCTGGTAAGACCGTCAGTTCGTCCGGGAAGCTCGCCAGGGTGGTGCGCACCGTGTTAAACATCATTTCGGCCATCTCGCGAGCGTGACCCTTCAGATCGGATCTGCCTAACCCGCTGACAAACAACGTGTCACCCGAGAGAACGTACTTGTCGCCGACCAAGAAACTGGTGCTGGCAATGGTGTGCCCCGGCGTACGCCGACTGATGACCTTGACATCGGTCGTGCCGAATGGAAGTGTCATGCCATCCTCGAGTGCGTGGTATTCAAACGTCGCACCTTCGGCCTCTTCCGGAGCTATCCAATACTGCGCGTCGGTCGCTTTCGCGAGGGTCCATCCTCCCGAGATGTGATCCGCGTGTAAATGGGTATCGAAAACGTGGCGAATGGTCACTCCCTGCTGTTTCGCGAAGTCGACGTAGTTGTCAATGTGCCTGCCGGGATCCACCACAATCGCGTCGCTTCCTGACGTCAGGATATAGGACAAGCAGCCCTTTGCCGGGCGTATCATCTGGTAGATAGAAATGGCTTCGTCCCGCACCACGGTGACCGGGTTGTAAAACTCGGACCAAGCTGCCATGCCACCCTCTAGAAACACCGCGTGATAGCCCGCTGCTTCCAGCATCTGCGCCGTCTCTTGGGCCGCGACGCCCTTTGCGCAAACGGTGATGATTTCCTTGTCCTTGGGCAATTCAGCGAACGACGCCACCCCACGTTCCTTCAGCTTGCTATTCTGGATGTTGAAAGACGTAACGCCGTCGTCCTGTATTCGCCAATCCGAATAAGCATCGACCGCTCGCACATCCAAAATTACTGCGCCTTCGGAATCCGCTCGTTTTTTCAACTCCTGGGCTGTGATGGATCTCGTCATTATTCTCCTCCTTTATTCAACTTCTCCGTCCCACGCGGACATACCACCCATTAGGTTGTGTATTTTTTCGTAACCCATGCGTTGCAGAAAGCCGCATGCGGATGAACTGCGCCCGCCGCTATGGCATACAATTACGCTGTCCACGTTCGGGTCTATTTCACGATAGCGCTGCGGCAAATCCCCCAGCGGAATCAATTTCGCGCCTGGGATGTGCCCGGATCGAAATTCACCCGGTTGACGCACATCAATGATTTGTAGCGGTTTGCCAGACTTCAATCGTTCTTTTACGTCTACAGACATCCATTGAGCGATTCCCATTCGAAAAAACCCTCCTCATGATCTTCGAAGCGGACCACTCTGGATTCGCTCCGCATACATTCATACCATACGGGGTATTTATATACCCTTAGGGGTATGTTTGTCAAGCGGATCGATCCGGAATTTCACGTCATCGTATACGGACCGCCACCAAAATCCAATTGACACGGGAGTTTAGTGGTTTACACTTTTATATTGGAGCTTCATGGATGATGGATCATGGATCCTGCACATCATCGGCCATTCCAGGAACACCGCGTCATCGATTTAGTATTGTTTGGGAGAGTGACCAGCATGCAGTACACAGATGCCCTAATCAACCGATTGAAGCGCGTGGAGGGACAGATTCGCGGCGTACAGTCAATGATGACGGACGAAAAAGACTGTAAGGACGTCGTTACTCAATTATCCGCCATCCGCAGTGCCGTAGACAAGGCTATTGCAGCCATCGTAGTGGAAAACCTTGAAGACTGCATCCGCAAAGAGGTTGCTGGAGAGGGCCGTTCGCACGACGTCGTGGAACAAGCTATGGAGTTGTTGCTCAAGAGCCGATGAAGCGCAAAAAGTCGAGCATACGGAGTTCCCGAGGTCAGGGAAAGGGCTCCAAATTCGCACAGGCAAGTTACCCACTAATTCGGGCAGTCATCCCTTCTTAAAGATCGCGCCAACCACCCCGTGCACATGGTTTTCAGTTCCGCAGGGAAGGAACTCCCAACAAGAAGGGTCCCTTCCCGGACGAGTGCGAATACCCATATCTTAACTTTTCATTAAATAATCCCCTTATCGTCCGACGTGTCGTGTTCATTGTGAGACCTCAAAGGTCACATAATCCAATCCAAACTACGTTTGTCGGGTTCAAACTATTATTTTTCGTTTCAAACAATCGTTACACGAAGTAACTCCGTAACATTCTCTGCTATTATTCATATGGTTAGATAACTTGGCATTCGTATTAGCCATAGCGGTACCTAATCATCACTCTGTATATAGGAGAGGTTGGGTGTGATTTCCTATCGACTCGCTGAGCTACGGAAAGCCAAGGGACTTACCCAACAAGAATTAGCCGACGCTATTCATGTCTCACGAGCTGCGTGCTCGCAATGGGAGACGGGTCGTCGCCGACCCGAGGGTGACACGATGAAGCGCATCGCTGATTACTTCGAGGTACCGATTGATTATCTAGAGGGCCGCGACGAAGCATCAGCCATCACCATTCCAGAATGGGTCGAGCTATTTCAAGAAGTTCGGGTTAAGCACCTTGAGGCAGAGACCACCACTTTGTTGAGATCGGCCGCGCGGCTCTCAAGGGAGAAACTGCGATACGTTTTGAGATTGGTCGATACGATTGAACTACAGGAATCGGATTGTCGGGGGTAACAGAGAGACATCTAGTACGGTTTCCCCAGCGCACCATCAAGTAAGTGAAGTCGCGGTGGCAGCGTGTGCAGAATGGCGGTTTCCTGCAACAGACACCATCCCGGCCACCGCTGGTGCAGGCCATCCGCTGGTGCAGGCCATCCGCTGGCGGCAAGAGCGAGATGTCCCGTTCTAGTTCAAAGCCTCGCATACCAAACACGCATGCGAGGCTTTGAACATGTACGAAGCAGGGTTGCTGCATGGCGGATGGCGCGGCAAGTCAGACGCCACACAAAGTCAGATGCTACAGCTTCTCCCGATGGGGTGTCCATACAGTATAAACCGGCTGAAGACGGACCCTATTATTGGTTGGAGGCAAAAAGGGAGACCGCCGAATCCCTTATGGAGCAAGGAATTTCGACGGTCTCTTTTCGCTAGTTGGTGGGCCCACTAGGCTCACTTGAGCGCCATTATAGGAAGAAACACCGCGTCAGAACGCGCATTCACGGGCATGAATCAGTACTGATATCCACACTCAATTGTAACTTTCTTGTCACTCTTGTCACTGGAAATCATAACGACTCCGGCAACGTCCTCTGCTTGTGCCTCTGTGGCAATGTTTTACCTGCGCTTTGAGATTAGGTATTTCAAACGTTTGCTGTAATCATCAAACTCTCGGGACCAAACCCCGGACTTCATTGAGGAAATGGCATTAATTCAGTAGCTTTACAGCAGCCAACTCGTATACAGACCTTTCTTCTTTCGTCACTGAATTTATCATTAATATCTCTATAATCGTGGCCTCAACATGTTTGGGTACTTCAAAAACATACCCTTCCAAATCCTCGGAAAGAATTCCGGTATACAGCTCTCCATCGAAGCTATTCAGCTTAAAGCTGTTTCTTTTTACATCGATCGCGACCAGTTCGCCCTCCACATGAATGGTTTCCACTGATTCGTCCCCCGCTTCTCCGAGTATATTAATTATGTTCGATATCTGATTCGAATTGAGTGAGACCTTTAAGTGATGACCATCAGGAGAGCCCCATTCTGCAACGAGGGACATTCTTGCATCCTTGAGCGTCGACAGAAGAAATCCATACCGCATCACAGCCCGCGCACTGATGTTAGCTACGATTTGGTCCAGCGTATCCCGATCGTCTCCGGCAGTCATGAGGGAAAAAACTGTCGAGATCACTTCACGAGTCGACGTCTTGTTGAAAATGTCTGCCAATGCGTTAGATTCCAAGCGTATTCCAAATGAGGCCGCGTGAAAATTTCCAGCCACACTGAAAGCGTTGTTCGTCCTAATTTCTCTGGGGATTTTGCCTCGTTTTCCTCCATCCTTATAAGCCAACGCATAGGCAAACAGTTGAAACCGAACCAAAAACGTACCTAGTATTTCTGCTTCGATCTCTTGAGTGTGGGTTTCTCGAGCCAAGAGGGCAATATCCAAGACATCCCGCCTGGTCTGAACTGAAACTACAGTGGGGCCTTGATCTTTGGTCGGAAGTCCGGTCTGACCCAAATCGAGTGCTGCTTCGGCACCTGGCAGATCTTCTTCAGGAATACTGTCTGCCATGACAATTTGCCATCGACGATTGTTGATATCAAAGGTATCCAAGTACTCATACGCGTACCCGGTCTCCGAACGAACGAAAGCATTGCGCAGCGACAATTTCCCCGCGCGCACTACATTAAGACGATTTTCACTCATTGGACACAGCAACCATCTGTAGCCGCTTTCCAACTCCTCCGCGCACATGGCCAAATAGAGACGCTCTGTAAGATCAATACATGAAAACAGTATTGGAAAATCATAATACTCGAACGTCTCGACAAGCCGATATCCTGGAATTGGCGAAACGAAATCTACATTATTCATTTTTCGCCCCTACTTTTATCACTTGGCACTGCGGTGCTGGGTCAGCATCGAAATACACCCACCAAGTATGATGACTATCGCCGTGGTTCGATGTCGGAACCACCCTACCTAGTTTCGGCGTAATGTGTATTCTTAATATCCGTTTTTGATTCGCCTTTCTCCTCATCAATGCCGTCCGCTGTGACTTGTCTTCGGTGGTCAAGTCACTCATATTCTTATATACCGACACACCGCATGCCACACACTCATTTTGCCCAAAATCTCTGTTAGGGTACTTCTCATAATAGGACTGGAAATCCTTTTCGCATACGTAGCCTCGCGCGGCATAACGATAAACCACAATGTCCATTTCAATGGCTTCGGCATATGGACAGTCTTCAGGGTAAAACTCAGGAAAATTACTAGCCAATTTAGCATCCGCCCCAACCAACTCTGAATAAATATGGATATATTTTCCCATATAATGCATAGAGGGTCAAGCGGGTTAGTTCAATTTTCCCTATTTTTTTGACCGAACCCCAAAGAGAATACTGTAATCTTTATGCTTAAGTATAATATTATGTTATACGTAAACCTATTTGAAGGGCAGGGCGAACACGATGAGAGAGGTCAATGCAGGTGAGCAACAATACAACGTCTTTGAATATTGCGTGCTGCATAAGGACAATAAAGACGCATGGCTTGGTTTTCGTCGTCTCAATGATGGGTGGTCGCTGATTCAATACGATGCACATAACATCGAGGGAGTTGCTTCCAATACTCCTGTGTGGGCGGTGTGGAGACCAGAAGGAAACAACCATGACGATTGCCTTGTGATATATGGCGATCCTCACATAGTCGTTTCTGAACATGGGCATCGAAAGACTCAGAAGCTAGAGGGAGCCGACTTCAAGACGGTCGCCGAGTTCACGTTAGATAATGGAGATGTTCTATACTTCGTCGGTGCGGCGGCCGCCGATGGAAACCTGAGTGAAGTCTACGTCAACAGTCGCCCAAACGGAACTGAATTCGTTTGGGGTAAAAGTGAGAAACCCGACAAACCAGCGGAAATTACTGGACAATTCGGAAGGGATGGCTTTCGTTTGTTCGACAATGAACAATAGAACATCTGCAGGACCGACCCGACAGTGCTTAAAAATAGGGTCCTTCATTTACGAAGGACCCTATTCTTTGGTTGGCCTTATGCCAGTGGTGACACTGATTGCGTTGACATAGGCTGTTTCGCCTCTAGTGTGAGATCTTTCTGTGGCAGCTTGCTCGCCGCCACAGCACTCTCAATCAGCCCTGGCACCAGGCTTTCAATATCGCCCACCACATTCTTGCCGAGCGCCACCAGCTGACTACCCTGGCTCAGCACGGCCTTCACAGCATCCGCCTTCACGCTGGCCGCGAGAGCTGGTGTAAAGGTCCCCGCTGACTTCGCGTCGTTGACGACGGTTTGATTGAGATTCGCGACAACCGTATGAGCGATGCTCTGCAGGCTCGTGATAACCGAATCCGCGACATTTGCGACCTTGGCCGACGTGTGCGCCGAGAACCAATGCTTCGCGCGGGGTGCAAGGATTATGACACCGTACCCGAGTCCATAGACGGCGAGAAGCGCCAATGCGGCAACCATGTATACTCTCACGTGAGTTGCGATTAACATGTGAATCCCCCCGTTTGTATCGCCCGTTACAGCGACTTGATGATGCTCTCTGCCTGCTGGAGATACGCCAACGCGTGCTGTATCTTGTCCTGGTGGGCCTTCTCGTCAGCGGCTTCAGACCGTTCCTCTTTGCCTTTGATGCGACTATCCAGCGCCGCCTGAGTGCTCTGCCCTACCGCTCCGCTTGGCGTGAGATGCGCGATGATCTGGAACGACTTGACGGCGGCGGCGGTGTCCGGGCCATAGATGCCGTCGACAGCGATTTTGGTACCCAACACTTCGTTCAACTGCGTCTGCAGCGTCCTCACAGCCGCGCCTGAATCTCCCTGTTGTAACGTGTTTCTCACCCCTTTCGCCGGTGACCACCATCCGATGTTCGCACCTTTGACCAGGTCTTCGTCCACTTGGATCAAGCCGCGTATCGAGAGCCCGTTCTGGTCCTGGAACAGCGCGATGTTGCTGTCCACCACACCGTTGTCCCACGCGGCAGGTTCCCACCCGGGCCCCATCCAGTAAAGGTGCTCGTAGAGATAGGTGAGCAGGTCGGCTTTGGCATACGCACGAACCGGGTAGTGGCTGCTGATTTCGCTGTAGATACCCTCGAAGTAGCGCAAGATGCGCGGGAAGTCGGCTGGTTGCGCGTTATAGTCCACCGAGAAGTAGATGGGAGTCTGGAGTGGTTGGCCAACGCGAAGAGCTTCGCCAAGCGCTGTGTTCGCGTCCTGACGCCCCCGCGCGGTTGTGAAGTACCCGGGATATGTCGGATCGCCCTCGAAGTTGGACACAATCTTCAGACCGACGCTGTCGATGATGGTCACCTCGATAGGCGTGAGGCCCTTACCAGCCGGCCACAGGTACCGACAGATGCCGTCATAGCCAGCGTCCTGGATGGCCTTGGCCGTGGTCATCGTGAGCGGCGTATAGCAATCGGCTAATTTCAATGATTTTCCCTCCTTTGAACGGCAGCTCTGTGGGCGTTCGTTGCGACTTCGTCTTCCTCGCGCAGGTCTTCCGCGATCTCCTCGACACCGTGCTCGATGCGCTCTGCAATCGCGATAATGGCCCTCATCATGTCCGTCTGGTTGCGTAACATCTGCGCGTGGCTCTCTTGGAGCTTGTGAATTTGCGCTTGGGTGGCACTCGACTCGTCAGCCGCAATTCGAGCCGCGTAAGCAAGAGGCTGCTGAGTAACACCGCTGTAGACGGTGAGCCAGTACAGAAGTAAAAACCCGTTTGGGTCTAGACGTGGCCAAATGTGCTCGATGATTACAATCACAATGGTGACCACGAAGGTTTCAACCACCCCCGCCGGCGAAGAGAACCATCGGCTGAACCTGCGCATAAATCTGTCCAACACGCGGCTCACCTCACCAATGCACGTGGGCGGATGCCGCCACGGCGACGCCAACTACAAAGGTGACAACGGCTGTCACCACGATAACGGCTCCCTGGGGCCAACGCTGTTTCGCGTCTACTACCTTATCGAGCCGTTCATCTTGTGCGGCGAGATGGCTGTCAACCTTGTCGAAGCGCTCGTCCACTCGCGTCTTCAAACGACTCTCGGTATCAGTCAAGTCTTTGCGCAGGTCGGTAATGGCAGATTCAAGGTTGTCCTGACGCCTCTTTTGGTCGCGGACGCCATCCTCGACGTGCTCTAAGCGAGGAACCACATTCATGAGGATTTCGCGGTCTGTATGTTGAGAGAAGTCCATGCTCATGCGCTCACCCCTTACGACTCATCATGGAAACGATACCCTGTTGAGGGATGGACAGCGACGCTAGTACGAGAACGCATAGACATACAAGCCATCCCGCGCTTCGTCGGCTGGCGCTGGGTACTGGATGCCCTGACAGAACCCCACGCCAGCCTTCCTTACGGCGTCGCTGATGAGCACCGAGCAGATGGGGCCGCGTGCATGCCATGGTAACTGGATGCCCGTCTCCTCGCGAACAAACTCCTCGGCGATGAGCCCGTAGCCGTAGCGTTCGCCGATATGAGCGCACGCCGCATTGACGGCGGCTGTGAGTGTGACGGCATCGAGCGCCGAGCGGTACACATCCGCTTCGTTCGCATACTTCGATGCTGGGACGTAGCAGACGGGCTCTCCTGCTTGGCACTCGATGAGCGTGTCGCCTGACACGGCGAGGGCCACATGGCTGTAGCTACTGTGCGTGATATCCTCGATGGCGCGGGAGACCCATCCATCGCCACGCACGAAAACGAGATCCCCCATGTTTAGTACGAGGCGGCTGTCCATTGGATGGCGTTCACTCCCGCGACTGTCGTAGCGGCTTGCACCTGGCCGATGAGGGAAAGGACTTGCTGATGCTGTGCAGTCATAAACTTTTGTGCCATCTGCTCAACCGTGTTGAGGTCCGTTTGGCTTGCGATGGTCAAGGGATTGCCGTCTACATCCGCGTACTGCACCGGCAACGTCTGCCACGTCTGGTTGATGGCCATTTGGAGCGCGGTCATATTGGCGATGTCCGAGGAACGCCAACCGAAGGTGTATGTGCCAGCGCTGATGGCCGCTTGGAAACCTGCGGCAAGAGTCGCCTGATAACCTTGTTCGAGGAGTTGCTTCTGCGTCGCTTGCGCTTGCGCTAGGCTGACAGTCGGCGCGCTTCCCCACTGAATAGCAGGTGGACTCTGCGTGATATTCACGCTGTACGAGTAATTCTGCTGAAAGTAGTTTGCGTCCTCGCCATACGTGAGTTGTAGCATGCCTACCGCCGATTGTTGGTAGGGTTGCAATGCGGCGTATAGCGCGAAGTCCTGCGCCTCGGTGGTAGCCACCACATCGCCCTGACGTTCGCCAGTGTCAAGGATGACGTTGCAGAT
>JAJZAV010000094.1 GCA_021799255.1 Bacillota bacterium | reverse complement strand
CGTGCACCATACCACTCCAGTAACTCGAGGTTTTCTGGATAGTAAAAATTGAACGCTTCATCCCGAGCAACGGCGAGGGTGACCTCTGGCTCACGTTTTCGTCCCACGAAGAGTATGGGTTCTGGAGAAGTCCAGACTTCGGCCTGACCTGCTATCTGTAGAATCTGTTCGACATCAACGGTCGCCTCGATGGCGTCCGCCAGTGCATCAAACAGTCCAGACATTTCACCCCGTTCGAGAGCTGGGATAAGCCCCAAATGTCGCTCTGGAATCTGGAGGGGCGACTGTCTTGTCAGGTACCCAACGGCCGGCACACCGCACATCTGCTCAATCGCCGCTTTGACGAGCTCGAAATGGCCTTTGCTCCCGACCTGATTCACGATCACGCCTGCGATATTCACACTCGGGTCCAACTGCTGAAACCCGAGAACCACAGCAGCTGCACTCCGGGCCATGCTTGCCGCATTCACGACCAGGAGGACGGGTGCTTGCAACAATTGACTCACTTCTACGGTACTCCCTGTGTTGGAGAGCGGATCTTTTCCGTCATACATCCCCATGACGCCTTCTATCACGGAGATGTCCGCCCCCTCGCTCCCTCGGTGAAACACCTCCCGGACAACGTCCTTGCCCATCATCCAGGTGTCAAGATTGCGAGAGGAACGGCCCGTTGCCGCTGCATGGTAACTGGGATCGATGTAGTCAGGCCCCACCTTAAAACCCTGAACCCGGATATTACGGCGCTTGAGAGCAGCCATCAGCCCCAAGGTCACGGTCGTTTTCCCAGCGCCGCTATTCGTACCTGCAATCACGATCCGCGACCGGTTCATGATGTTACTCCCTTTCCGAGAAGCAGACCTGATTCCGGTCCGGAGGTCGGTACCATAAGCAGATTCGCTCCAAAGTTGCTCGGAACGAGGCAAACCGACACCGTGACGTTGCCGCTCCGGACCTTGTCCACGACCCATCCGTCCGCACCAGACGAAAGGCGAGCTGCCGGTTCACACACACCGTACGCCCCGACGTGCTTGAACACCGTTTCAGACGGACTCGGAATGGAGACTGTGTTAAGCTGTTTCGCGGTATAGGTGACGAGGCTCCAATGGTGTTTTTCGCAGACTTCGAGCAGTCCCGGTTCGTCGCCTTTCCGATCGATGGTTGCTATATTACGAACACTACGAATCGAGAACCCTGCATTTTTCAAGGTTTCTGCGATTACGGCGTGAATCTCCTCCGCCGAGGTACCCCGGTTGCAGCCGATTCCAAGAACGATGCACTTCGGCCGATACAGCACGCCTCTCGTCAGAAACGCCTTCGTCTCCTCCTCCGTGAGGATTCTTGGTGTAATGACTAGGGCCGCGTCGAATGGCCTTTGCCGTGCTTTCGCCATGCTGTGAAACACCGAAAGATAACTTGGTAATGGTTTGGGGTATGGCCACCAGTCGGTTTCTCCCGCCTCCTGGATGACGTGAACCCGTTCTTCGTTGACGACGGCTGCACTCACCTGTGTCACGTTCTCAAAGTTTTCGATCTCCCAGCCAAAAGCGCGCCCAAGCAAGTCCACGGGAACCGTTTGACCCACATCAGAAGCCGTGGTGATCACCGGCCGTGAGCCAAGTACTTGTGCCAGCTGGTGCGTAAGGGTGTTTGCACCTCCAAGATGGCCTGACAGAACGCTGATGACATGTTCAGCCCGATCGTCAATCACAACGACCGCAGGATCAGTCTTTTTATCACGAAGAAGCGGTGCAACGAGACGAACCATCGCACCGAGTGAAAAAATCCCAACGATTCCACGGTATGTCGAAAAGAGAGTGGGGACATGGTCCACGACCGAGCCCGAATATGTCGTAATTGACCTCTCAGCTTCGTCTCCGTGCGCAAATTTTTCCGGATAATAGACATCGACGTCGGGCAACTCTGTTTGCAGTCGTCTGGCAATGGCTGTGCCATGTTTCGTGATGGCAACCACAGCATTCGGTTTACTCAACGGTCTTCACCCCTTTGCGATAGCGATGGGTGAACGACTTATCGTACAGCTTCGACTTGTGCTCCCCTTTGTCGGGCAACTCAGAATCCAGCGCCCAGCCAGCGAGAATCATAGCGTGGCTAGAAATGTGTGCATCGCCCATCGCCCTCACAAGTCCGGATAATGTGGTCCGGACAATTTTCTGATCTGGCCAGGTCGCCTTCTGTACAACGGCTACTGGGGTCTCTGGAGCCCACCCCGCTTCCAGGAACTCATCGACTGCCTTTTTGGCTAAAGTAGCACTAAGGTATAAAGCGATGGTGCTATGATGACGGGCGAGGTCCCGCAGTTGTTCCCCTTCCGGCATCGGCGTCCGCCCCCCCATCCGTGTAAGAATCACGGTTTGAGTGAGATCAGGCACGGTCAGTTCCGTACCGATAGCAGCCGCTGCAGCGAAAACAGAACTGACACCCGGGATGATTTCGTAGGCAATCCCCGCTTTGCGAAGAAGGGATATCTGTTCCAGGATAGCCCCGAAAACCGAAGGGTCTCCTGTATGGACGCGGGCTACACTCTTCCCCTGTGTCACTGCATCCACCATCAGGCTTGCAATATCTTCGAGTGCCATACCCGCACTCTTGTAGACCCGTCCATTCGGACTTGCCATTTCGACAAGTTCATCGCGAACGAGACTGTCTGTGTAAATCACGACATCTGCCTGACTGACAATCCGCATCCCCTTCACCGTAATCAGTTCGACATCTCCCGGCCCTGCACCCACGATGTACACTTTCGACGCAAGACTCATTTTCTCACCACCATCAGGGTTAAGTAGTTCAGCGAGGCTCCCTGAAGCTCGCGAACGTTTTGCCAAACGCGTTCTCCGGACGAAGTGACTTTGGTACACACCATCGCTTTGTCGACGAGCTGTAAATCGGTCAAAAGCGCAATCATGTCGTCCAAGACCTTGGCGACCTTTAAGAAGACCACACAATCATGCGTCAGCAAGGCTTCACGCATCGCTGGCATATCCCTGTTCGCCGGCACAATCGCTACGACTTCGTCGCCGTCCGCGAGCGGCACACCCAGGCGACTTGCGGCAGCATTCACAGAAGACACACCGGGAACCGAAACTACACTTACCTCGGGGTATTCCTGGCGCATGAGTCGGCTCATATGAATGAAGGTGCTGTATAACATTGGATCCCCTTCGGTGACAAAGACCACATCCTGCCCTTCACTCAGGTAGGACCAGACTTTCGCAACCGTGTCTGCCCAGTGCCGCTGTAGCACATCTTCATCCTTTGTCATCGGAAAGACCAGGCCAAGCATGGTTTTTTCAGTCGGGTCTACATAGAGTTCAACAATTTCCAGGGCGTAACTTTTGCCGCCCATTCGTTTGTTTGGATAAGCAATAACCGGTGAAGTTTCCATGAGACGGTATGCTTTGACGGTAACGAGTTCCGGATCTCCCGGACCTACGCCAACGCCGTACAGTGTTCCAGGTTTAACGGACATGTGCGTCTTCCTCCCCTGGTCGGGCATGCCACGCTGTCACTAAGTACACAGGATTCATGCCTTCAAATCGGGTCAAATTTAAGATGGGTTTGCTTCGGGCGGTCTGCACAAGTGTGATCGAGACCTCAAATCCGAAATGTAAGAGTGTTTGCTGAGCTTGATACAAGTTTTCAATGGTGGCAGCGTTCACGACAATTCTTCCACCTTCACGAAGTCTACCTGCACAAATGGAGAGCAGTTCCTCTAACTCGCCTCCGCTGCCTCCGATGAAAACGGCATCTGGGTCTGGAAATGCGTCCAGACCGTCCGGAGCTTTGGCGTGGACAGCCACGAAATCGGTGCGGAACTTCACCTGATTCTCACGAAGGTTCTCCAAATCGCCATCGTTTTTCTCTACGGCATACACTTGCAAATCCGGTGTGGAAAGAATCGCTTCAATAGAAACCGATCCGGTGCACGCTCCGATGTCCCATAGGACACCTCCCGGCTTTAATGCAAGATCGGAGAGAGAAAGTACACGAATTTCTCGTTTGGTAATGAGACCTCTGTCTGGTTTTCGCTGCGAGAACATCCCCTCGTCCATCCCAAGCGTAAACACCGGGACTTTCACATCCTGACGATGCTTAAGGATGACCACATTCAAAGAAGAAAACTCTGCGTCTATCAGTTCGCCCAAGGAATACCAGCCTGTACGCTCATCGACACTCCCCAGATGCTCTGCAACAAACGCCACATACTCGGTCATCTGAAAACTTTGGAGATATTTTGCGATCGCGGACGGCGTGTTGACATCATCCGTCAACAACGCTGCGACAGGAACCCCGTGTAACTTCTGGGCGAGACCCTGTATGGACTTCCCGTGCAGACTGATGACCTTCGCACCTTGCCAACTCTCGCCAGCCCGTGCAAATGCAAGCTGAACGGAACTCAGATGCGGGATGATGTCGACCCGTTCCCGTCCGAATTTCCGGACCAACGTCGCTCCGATTCCATAAAACAGCGGATCTCCGCTGGCTAGCACGGCCACTGAATGGGTAACACAATCGCGTTCAATCTCAGCAAGCGTATCTCTCAGAGGTGTGTGAATCATCCTTTTTTCACCCTGAAAATCGGGGAAAAATCCGATTTGCCGCTCACCACCGTATAGAACGGTGGATGCATACACCTGTTCCAGCGTCCGTGAAGACAGCCCCCCTGCACCGTCATCCCCAATTCCTACAACGAAAATCCGTTCATCCTCCAATTTCTGCTCCTCCTAAGTACTCGCCACCCAGTGTGGTTAAGTGCGTGGCGATGCGCATATCTCCGCCAATATGGTTCAAAACCTGTTCACAGCAAGCCTTCGCGACTTGTGTAAAGAATTCAGGGTATCCCCACTCCACCATGAAGTCGCCGACTTGACTCGCGGTATTCGCCGTCAGAACGTGTTCGATGTTCTCCACCGGCACCCCAACCCGCCGTGCCAGGTCTGCAAGAAACGAGAAATCAATGGGCGCGCTTTTGGCGTGCACCATCATAATGCCTTGTGCGACCTTCGAAAATTTGCCCATCATGCCCACGAACCGAATTTCTTCCATCCCGACACGCTTGGCATGTTTGGCTGAAAACCCAACGAAATCACCCATCTCGATAAAAGCCTCAATCGGCAACTCGGGAAACAGCTTTATCGCATACTTTTCACTGCGTCCCCCTGTGGTGAGGACGACTGTACGAATGCCCTGCTCCTTTGCGACGTTCATTGCATACGCAATACTCGCCTTATAAGAGGATGTAGAGAACGGGACCACGATGCCGCGTGTGCCCAAGATGGAAATCCCGCCGAGAATTCCGAGTCGGCCATTCAAAGTTTTTTTGGCAATTTCCACGCCATCCGGCACCGAGATCACCACGTTGACCCCACGTTCGATGTCACAGTCCGAGAGAACCGATTCCACGGTCGATTGAATCATCTGTCGTGGAACAGGATTAATGGCGGCCATTCCAACCGGAATTGGAAGACCTGGCTTGGTGACGCGACCGACGCCAACACCTCCGTCAATATCAACCCCTGGATGGTCGGACCACGAAACGGTGGCCATAATTTTTGCGCCGTGTGTCGCGTCCGGATCGTCTCCGCCATCCTTGATGGTCGCCGCCCGCGCTTCAACCGGCGTGTAGTGGACGTCGTGCAGTTGAAACGTCACCCATTCGCCTGCTGGAATCCAAATGGTGGTCTTCTCTACAAATCGCTGGTGGATAAGCGCGAGCAATGCTGCTTTCGTACAGGCCGTCGCACAAGCTCCCGTTGTGTACCCATGTCGAAGCGGTCCCTTCGGGACATCCAGCATTTCACCCAACGGTCATCACCGGCCTTGTGTATCCGCAAGGATCGACAACGCATTGACAGCAGCAACGGCGACCGGGCTGCCACCCTTTCGCCCACGGTTCGTAATGAAGGGAATGTCGAGTTTTCGTAATTCTTCCTTCGATTCGGCTGCCGACACAAAACCGACAGGAACGCCGACAATCAGACTTGGCTTCGCCAATCCTTCTTTGACGAGTCGAATCAGTTCAAGGAGAGCTGTCGGTGCATTTCCGATTGCGAAGATGGCTCCGGAATGTGCGTCGCAGGCCTTGCGAACGGAAATAATGGCTCGTGTTGTGTTGAGCGCTCGGGCTTTTGCGGCCACATCCGGGTCGGAAATATAGACATGGACATCTCCTCCATATTTGGCGATTCGCGGCTTGCTGATGCCTGCTTGCACCATCTGTACGTCTGCGACGATAGCCCGACCTTCGCGAATCGCTCGAACGCCTGCTTGTACCGCATCTGGGTGAAATACTAAGCTCCTGCCGAGTTCAAAATCCGCAGAAGCATGAATGACCCGTTGCACCACAGGAAACTGCTCATCCGTAAACGAGTGGGGGCCCAACTCTTCTGCAATCATCTCGAAGCTCTTCGCTTCAATTTCCTGAGGCTGCGTCGTAACCGGGTGAAACTCGGTGTTAAAGTTCATCCATTTCCCCTCCCCTGACTCAATGTTCATCGACTGTAATGCTTCGGGATTTCGGTCAGCACCGCATCCACGCTTGAAAAACTTGTTCCATAATCGAGTTTCGGCCTGCCAATGACGACGACCTGAATTCCCATCGAGAGCGCCGCTTCCACCTTTTCATCTACCGCGCCCGGGCCGCCACTTTCTTTCGTGATCATCAGGGTAGTTCCGTAATGTCGATAGAGTGCTTCATTTAGCTCCCTCGAGAAGGGACCCTGCATTGCAATAATGTTTTGCTGCTCGACTCCGAGCTGCGCACATTTTTCCATGTTGTCCGTGCGAGGCAACATTCTTGCAACGAGGCGCACTTCAGGATCACAAATGAGTTTTTCAGTGAAAATTTGTAAAGTTTTACTTCCTGTCGTTAGCATGACACTGCCTTTTTTCTCTGCAGCTACGAGTGCGGCTTCTTCGTAGGTATCCACATACGTGAGGGTTTCCCGGTCACCAAATTCTTGATGGGATCGCTCGTACCGAATATATGGCAAGCCACACTCGTTGGCCGCGGCTATCGCTGTACGGTGTGCCTCTTCTGCGAACGGGTGACTCGCATCGACCACCAAGGTTGCACCTATCTCTTTCAGCAACGCCACCATCCCCGCGAGATTCAGTCGCCCAAAGCGAGCGGGAAGTCCTGCACTTTCTAATGCATGTGCAGCATGCTCGGTGACAACACTGGTCACAAGCGGATACCCCGCCTCTTGAATGGTCAGGGCCAAGTCACGTGCGTCGCTTGTACCTGCCATAAAGAAAATCACAGTCCCAGCCCTCCTCTATGAACCACACACGGCGTCTGCCGTAACGGTTTGAGGTCGATCTCTGTGGTTAAATCCTTCAATCTGACCCACTCGAGCAAAAAATTTATGAAATCGCTCATCAGGAAACGCGTTTTCTCGATAATGTGTCACGATTCGTTCAAGTAAGTCCGGCATCGCCTCAGCCGGGATACCCTCGGCCACACGTTGACCGGGTGTAGCGTTTCGACCTGTGGTCTTCCCACCAAGAAAGAGGTCGAATTTGCCTTTGCGAAAGACGAGTCCTATGTCTTCATTCACGGCACCGTAACAGGACATGGCACAACCGTTAAAACCTATGCGTAGCTCTTTCTCAACAGGAATTCCTGCCAAACGCCTGGATATCTCCTCAGCAAACGGAATGCCTTCATGTTTTTCACCGTCACAAAAATCGCAGGCTTTTACCTTGATCACGTCACCTACAGGAAGTACTGTCATTCCTCCATCACGTAGGCATTTCACGATGTGCTCAGGGTCCTCCGTAACCGTGCGAAGGATCAACTGATGTGCTGTGGTATACTCGATTTCTCCTTCATCACCGGCAAGATTAGCGAGGAGTACGAGTTGCACCGAGTTAAACTTTTTGTTTGCTACTCCTGGACTCACTGCAATTTCAAAGATGCTCGGCCGTGGGGAAGGCATCCGTGTTGAGAGTGCAGCGGATACGTGACTCGTCTTCTCCGCACGATTGAGGCAGTTCAGGGCAGCCGAGGCCCATTCTCTTGGCGAGATGTCACTCGTGGCAACATCCCGAATCGTTGGACCTGTTGGCGATGTCATGCCGCTCTGCACAGAAGAACTCTGTGGATTCGTGGGCGTCCAACACTCCCCCGTCGCCGCGTTCAGTGACCACGGCTCGTTTTCCGGCTTAAGTCGTTCTCCTGGACGCAGACGCTGTTCTATAGTGTCAAGCGTGTATTTACGCTGGTATCCACGCGGCGTAATCATCAATTCGTCGTAGTAGAACGTCGATGAGTTTCCAATCACCACTGTGGTCAACATGCCGATGTCATGGTTCAACATGTCGTCCAACGTGGTCCGAACTACGTGCTGGCGATCCCGATACGCACTTTTCACAAGTCCCACCGGCGTCTTCGGATCACGATACTGGAGGAGAATTCGCTGTGTCTCCGCGATTTGTCGCGTGCGACGGCCGCTCTTCGGGTTATAGAGCGCAATGACGAAATCTGCGGAAGCTGCGGCCTCAATGCGTTTTTCGATGACGGCCCATGGCGTCAGGTGGTCTGACAAACTAATTGTGCAGGCATCATGCATAATGGGCGCCCCTAAGAGAGCAGCGCATGAATGGATAGCGGAAATGCCTGGGATAACCTCAACGAGTGGATTGTCTCCATCCCGCCATCCCCGTTCAATCAACACTTCGTAAACCAGCCCAGCCATTCCATATACGCCTGCATCCCCACTGGAAATGACGGCGACCACCTTACCTTCAGTCGCAAGAACGACGGCTTTTTGTGCTCGGCTTACTTCTTCTGTCATGCCAGTACGGACGATGTCCTGGTTGGTCAACAGGTCTCGAATCAAGTCGACATACGTGTTGTACCCGATGATAACTTGGCTCTCCTGAATCGCCTCGCGTGCGCGTACCGTAATGTGTTCATAACTTCCTGGCCCAAAACCGACAATCAAAATTTTACCGTCCATGTTTACACTCCTCCGTTCACCGGGATGGCTCCATAACAGGTTTAAACCAGCGCAATGTTTCACGGAGCGTGACGACGTCCCCCACGATAATCACTGCTGGAGGTTGCAAATGGGCCTCTTCAACGACAGTGGAAATGTTCATCAGCGTGCCGACAACCACCTCCTGCTTCGAAGTGGTTCCCCACGCAACCACGGCAACTGGCGTATCAGGACTTCGTCCATGAAAAATCAGTTTCTCTGATATTTCTCGTAAATGCCCCATTCCCATAAGAATGACTAGGGTCTGACTGGACAGTGCAATGACCTCCCACGGCGTGCCCGAAGAATGAAGACATTCATGCCCCGTGACTACGTGAAACCCCGAGGCAAGCGTCCGGTGCGTCAGTGGAATGCCAGCGTATGCCGGCACGGCAATGACCGAACTAATGCCGGGTACGATTTCAAACGGAATCCCTCGTAGCGCGAGAGACTCGGCTTCTTCCCCACCGCGTCCGTATACGAACGGATCTCCACCCTTCAGTCGAGAGACGGTAAGACCTTGTAGCGCCTTCTCCACCAGCAGAGTATCAATTTCAGCTTGCGGAAGCGTATGGTTGTTCGCCTCCTTCCCAACGTAAATTCGTTGCGCGTGACTCGGGACAAATGCCATAATTTCTGGCGATACCAGCCGGTCATATATGACGACGTTTGAACGTTCTAGACAACTCTTAGCTTTTAGTGTTAATAAACCTGGATCACCAGGGCCTGCGCCGATGAGGTACACAATACCTGCCATGTTTGCCCTCCTGTTATCCACGAGAACCAACTTGCTCACTGCGAGCCAACGAATGGTCGTGATTTGGTGAATGATGTCCATGAGTATGAGCGTGGTCGTGCGAGTGTTCATGAGCATGTTCGTGAGATGCCAGTTTTCTATATTTGCAAAGGTCACAGTTCATGAACGCCTGTTTGTGAACGGCTTCTTCCCTACGATCGAGAACAATGTCGAACAGTCGTCTATGCATACCAAAATACTCGGCCATGTACAGTGCTACAGTAGGGTGAACCTCTTGAAGCTCTTGTAAAACGTCGTTCATGCGTTTCATCAGGACACCCGTAAACAGGAAATAAGGAACGACGATGACGTGCTTCGCACCGAGGGACACAGCCCGGTGGACTCCATCCGGGAGTCTTGGAAAGGTAATCCCAGTGAAACAAACCTCCACAGTCAGAACTCCCGTCCGCTCCCACAAAAGTCGGGCCAGCTTGTATAAGTCGCCGTTCGCGTCCGGATCACTGCTCCCCCGCCCCATCAGAACGATAGCCGTTTCACGAATATCCTCTGCGGACAAAGTCGCCACTTGTTCGTAAAAACGGTCACTGAGCAAATCGATGACTTGTTCATGCAAACCAATGTTTCTGCCATATATAATGTCGACATTCGGGTATTTTCGTCTGGCTGCATCGAGGAATTCTGGAATCTCTAGTTTAACGTGCGAAGCTGCGAGGAGAATCACAGGAAGGACGACGATACGACCGGCGCCCTGCCGAATGCACACATCAATGCCGTCTGGAATTGTCGGGGTTGTTAACTCTAGGAAGCATGCTACAAAATGTTGGTCTGGTATCTGCTGACGTACGTTTTTCACAAAGTTGAGGAACTCTTCGTTCCCATCGACATCTCGACTGCCATGGCCTATCAATAGCGTAATCTCTTTCATCTGTACCCTCCAAACATTCATCATGCAGGAGGAAGGTTTGGGAACGATCCGTAATGAAAAAACACTCTTTTTGAATACAAAAGAGTGCTTGTACACGACAAAGGTCGCCCACAAACACCTCCCTATCGACCGTAGGTTCTAGGAAATAGACCCCATCGCCACCTTACTTCGCGGTGGGACACCTCCCATTGGTGTTTCAAGAAAAAAGGCAGGTCTCCTGGCTCGGGGTCATGGCCATCGATTCCCTTCCCAAGCAAATGCTCAGTGGCAATCAATCGAGGCTCACCCATACAGTGGCGGGACCGCACCGGACTTACACCGGTTTCCCTCTTGCGTTCACCTGTCAGAGTTCAAATGAACACCCTGAGGTAAACACCTTTTTCCTCCGTATTCGATTTTCAAAAGACAATCTTGCAGCACGAACAATCATTATCATCATACGCGAACAAATCCCTGCAATTCAAGTCTGACAACATGACTCTCTCACAAGTAGGCGACGGGTTAGCCAGAACGAACATCGATGGGTAGAAACCCAACAAAGCTATGTTTAATGCAAGCATTGAACGATTCACGAATTATTCCAACTAGCTCGTTCGGATATTGGTGCGGATTGAATTGATAGCAGGGACCGTCAAGATACGATTGCATGAAGCGAGTACCCAGACCATGATAGGTGCTGTCAATGAAAGCTGTCGCGTGGCCGATAAACACATGCACCCACTTGAGGAAGAGGTGCGAATCCGACTTGTTGAAGTATTGAGACGCATGGTGATATCCGAGTTCCGGAATACGTTGGTACAATGTGTATCTGTCGGAAGTAATGGTGACATCCGGTGTAATCACTTCTTGGGCCCCCCGGTGAATCTCAGCAACGGTGACTCGTTCCATGACCTTCATTCGTGCGTAAACCGTGGGTTCCCATCGGCGTCCGACTGAAGAGCAACCACCGCGCTTTGCTTGGTGGTCCGAAGTATTGCGTCGTCCATTTGAACCAGACCTACGAGAGGGTACTGCGCATCGCCCTACATCGCACGACGGATCTTGTGTAGAAGCCGCCGGCGGTCCGATACGTTGAGTCCAACACCTGGGCCAAGGACAATGCGGAGCGACCCCGTTTTTCGTGAGCATGTGACGGCACCCGTACACCAGTTCATACCGTCTTTTGGAATGCGACATTGTTTGGTGTCGTACCAACCTGTTTATACCACCTTGGCATTTCAAACACGACTTTTGTCGGACCTGGCCATGCTGGAACATCATCAAAAATAATAAATCCATTTTTCACCACCATCGGACTCCAACATTCAAAGTCATGCAACACCTGTTCATACTCATGTCCTGCGTCAATAAAGAGAACACCAATTTCAGTATCGGGACGCTCTTGAATCCATTGTTTCGCGGCTGTCAGGGTATCCACACGAATGGGCGTAATCCATTCGGTTAGCTCAAGTTTGTGCATGTTCCCGAAAAATTCATCAAAGAGTTGGTCTCGATTGTACCCCTTGAGTAATTGTTCATGTTCCATCTCCCCGGGCGTTCCTTGCCACGTATCAATCGCGTAAACTTGCCCTTCCCCTCGATCCTTTATTCCACTTGCTAACCAGGATGTGGACCTTCCCTTCCATGACCCCAACTCAACCACGATAGGAACTGGAGCATGAAATCGAACGAGTTGATAGAGAAACGCACCAGCGTCGTTATGCAGCCATCCTTGGATAAAAACGTTGTCTTTAGCAATTTGGAACAAACGCTCTTTGAGTTGTTGCTGGTCAATGTCCATTTTCTCACCCTTACTCAGCTTTCACCCATGTCTCTCTCCAC
>JAJZAV010000093.1 GCA_021799255.1 Bacillota bacterium | reverse complement strand
GATTTCCCTCGACACCACTCGTGCGGACAGACTCGGTTGTTACGGGTATTCCTTGCCAACCACGCCTTACCTCGACGGCATTGCCGCAAATGGGGTGCTGTTTGAGAACGCGTTTGCATCGGACATACCCACCGAAGTCGCGCACACTTCCATGTTCACCGGTAGAGTCGGGTTATCCACGGGCGTCGTCTCCCACGGGTCGAGCCTCAGCCATCTGCCCAAGACCGTCCTATGGCTGCCGGATATTCTGCGTCGGGCTGGCTACACGACGGGGGCCGTCGACAACATGTATCAGTTAAAGGAGTGGTTTGCGAGGGGATATCAGTACTACGTCAATTCCGTAGGGCAAGAGCGATTCATCGACGGGAGAACCGTGACGGACAAGGCCAAAGCGTGGATTTCTCAGCATCGCCAGGAGGACTTTTTTCTCTTTCTTCACTATTGGGACGCGCACACGCCGTACCTTCCTCCCCGGAAAATGGTTTCGATGTTTTATCCCCTGGGAAAGGATCCGTACGACCCGACGAACCGGAGCATGGATCAGGCGTACAACCACCCAGCGTACCCATTTTTCAAGTACCATCACTACGACGTGCTGGGGCCAGTCACCGATGCGAACTACGTAAGTGCCCTGTACGATGCGGAGTTACGCTACCAGGACGCGCTTCTCGAAGAGTTGGACGCCTTCCTCGAGTCGCAGGGACTCGCTTCGGACACCCTGCTGATCCTAGTTGGCGATCACGGTGAGAGCCTCACGGAACACAACATCTATTGGGATCACTGCGGGTTGTACGAATCGACGGTACACGTCCCGCTCGTCATGCGCTGGCCGTCGCACATTCCGAAAGGGCTTCGGGTTCCTGAGTTCGTCTCTCACGTGGATTTGATGCCCACCATCTTGGAGGCCGTGGGCATCGAGGCACCGACGGGTCTCGATGGGCAAAGCCTTTGGCCGTCCATCCATGGGACGGATCATCAGACGCGCGATGCACTCTTTCTCAGCGAGTGCGCCTGGCAGGCGACGAGAGCGGTTCGGACTCATGAGTTCAAGCTCATTCGCACTTGGGACTCGGGCGTCTTCGTCCGCGACGAGGTAGAGTTGTACCATCTGACCGAGGATCCGAAGGAGACGAAAAATCTCGCGGGCGAGTTGCCTGGCGTGACAGAAGAGTTGAGTCTACGCTTAGAGCGGTGGACGGACGAGATCTTGCAGGGACGTCCGGACCCGATGGAAGAAGTGCTGAAACAAGAGGGACTGCCTTTCCGGCGCCGTATCGGGCAGATTCTCGAGACGGTTGGGTGGACGTGGGACGAGTGGATGCGACATCCGGACAGGCAAGCGTTTGACGAGGCGCTCGCTTTCAAGAACGCGCGCAGGTGAATCAGGCAGGTGAATCAGAAATTGGTTCTGACGAATGAGGGGGCAAAACGATGCACGGGCACCTGAGCTGGTTGATTCCGGACGGATATCTACCGGAGAAAAGCAACGGGGATTTGGTTAGCCATGAAGCGGTCTGCGTGCTAAACACGGGACCTGTCGATGCCGAGATTCGCTTGACCGTCTACTTCGAAGATAGGGAACCCATGGATGGGTTCGCAGTCACGTGCAAAGCGCGCCGAACTCATCACATACGGCTAGATGGTCTGTCCGATGAGGGTGGAAACTCCATACCAAAAGGCGTTCCGTACGCGATTCATCTGACGAGCACCGCTCCGGTTGTCGTGCAGCACAGTCGCCTCGATACATCCCAAGCGGCACTCGCGTTGTTCACCACCATGGCGTTCCCGGAAGTATAAGTCACATTGATCTTCTCGACCGCACGAGGAAAACGCCCTAAAACCCAGGGGGGAATCGATACGTGGGGGGCGGAACCACCGGTTTGCCGACCTCAAGGGTAATCTCCTCGTGCGGCAACAGGCGAATCAATCTGGGGTTTTTTCGATAGAGTTTCCCGTTTACGAACACCGTGACGTTGCCGCGCCACGCCGTGACTTGCTTGCTCGAGAGGGGTTCGCCCCAAATGTCAAAAAAAGACCCCAATGTAAACTGCACGTGGGCGGGAGAGAGCGGCGATTCAACGTGGATAATTCCGGATCTATCATGCGTGTGAAGCCAGTAGTAGGCCGTGATGGGAATTAACTTGCCCGCTGGCGACTTCATGTGAAGATGCAGGATACCAATTTCCTGTGGGACGGCTATCTGCTGCCCGTCATGGAATAGGCTTAGGTGCGCGTGGACGTGATAGATGATCTGCGCGCCAATGTCGGCCTGGATGCCATTGACGTGCTGACCCTGACCACCGTTTTTCGTGTCCCCATTGGGAAAGACGGACTTGCCAATCACCATGCCCGGATGCAATTGGATAATGGTCTGGCGTTTGTGGGCTCCGGCCATGACGTGGGACGCGTTCATGGACATCATCATGATTGCGCAAAGGAAAGACCCGAGAATCGTTCTTCGGTATTTCGAGAACATTTACGAACCTCCCCAACCGTTTCCTAGGTCCAATCTTATCTCTCAACCTTTTACAGCGCCCGCGGTGATCCCGTTCACGAAGTATCTCATGGAACCGAGAAGCAACGCGATGATGGGGGCCATGGCCAGAACGTAGGCTGCATACGCGGCGCCCGCGCCATGCCCGGTTGCCCCAAAGCTTCCAAGGAACGTCTGGAGGCCCGCTGATACGGTTAACAAATGGTAGTTGGGCAAGGCAATGGTGGGCCACAAGTAGTCACCCCAAATATTGATGAACATCAGCACCGTTCCCGTCATCAGTACGGGAATCGAAAGCGGGGTAACGATGCGTAGGAGGATTCCGACATCGGAGCAACCGTCGAGCTTGGCGCTCTCATACAGATCTGCGGGGATGCTTTCGAAAAACACGCGAAATAAGTAAACGAGCAGCGGTTGACTGCCGGCCGCATAGGGGAGGATTAGGGCCCCCCAATTGTTGTATAAGTTGAAATTCTTGACTTCGACAAAGAGAGGAATCAGGGTAAGGGTCCAAGGGATCATCATGAGTCCCATAAAGGCGTAAAAGACGAGCTTCTTTCCACGGAACTCCGTCGTCGCAAAGACATACCCCGCTGCCGTCGCGGAGGGAACGGCGATGAGCACGGAGATTACGGCGACCGCAATGGTGTTGCCCAAATATTGAACCATTCCATTCCACGCGCTGATGTAGTTTTGAATGTGAAATGCCGCGAGAAACCCGAGGGGGTCCATGGCAATTTGAGAATCGGATTTGATGGAGTTCTCCACGACTTCCACAAATGGAATGTACGTAAATAAGAGGAGAACAACGATGGTCACACTGCTGCCCCAGGGAAATCGCTTCACGGTTGTTCACCTCTCGTAGGCAAAGTTTGGTAGGGAGACGGATGACGACTCCCTACCCGTCGCGTTGCTCTGGATTCGCTTGTCTATTTGAGATATTTGTTCAAGTTGACGTTATTTTGCTGTGCCCACTGGGTCGCCGCCGTTTGCAGCATTGCGTCCCACTGGCTCGCAAACTGGCTGAAACTAAGCGTCCCATTGATGTAGTTTTGCAGAATACGCAGCCCGACATTATGGGCCTCGTTGGTCAGCGCGACATTGATGATGGAGTCAACGGTGTCCGGAATCTTCTTGCCGTGGGGCAGCAATACTTGGGTGCCTGGGATTCCTCCTCCGTGGGCGCCCTTGATGATGGGGATGTAGGCGTCGTTGCCCATGTCCGCGACCCACTGTCCGACGTGCTGCGGCGCGTACAAATACATGAGGAAGTTCATCACTTGTTTGGTCTTTGCCGCCGTCATGGTGGAGTCGGCCGCCTGAGACGTCACCGACCATTCTCCGCTGCCGTTTGGCCCGCCGACGACCCCGGTGACGTCCACGCCGGTCGCGTAGGGACTAGAAGCCTTGGTGATGGTGGGGAACGAGAAGAAACCGTATTTGCCTTGGAAGCCCAGGGTATTCAGTTCCGGGAGCAACCCCGTGTGAACCCACAGCATGGCGAACTTGTTCTGAACGAATGGGGAAAGGGGCGACAACGGCGGGCTCACCGTGTTCAAGTTGGCGCAAACGTCGTACTGCGAAGACCCGGGCGCCAAGTAGGGTTTCAGCTGGCCAAGAAGCTTCCATCCCGCGGCGTACTGTGGGTTTTTCATCGAGATGATGCCCTTCTTCACGCCGACCGCAATGTCGATGCCCGTGAGCACTTGGCTTTTCGTGACGTTGAACTTGGAAAGATCGTGGGCTAGGAACGTGGAGTTGATCTTGCGTTCATACCACGACGTGTTGCATTGGCCTGCCGAGGCGAACATGTACGGGGTGATGCCGACCGATTTCAGTTTCTTCATGTCGCCAACCCACTGTGCGAACGTCTTCGGCGTGCTTGTAATGTTCGCCTTTTTGAAGTCCGCCTTGTTGTACACGATACCCGTCGCGATGGACGAAGCGAGCAAGATGTAGATCTGCCCTGGAGCTTTTCTCATGTACGGGATATACTGGGGATCCCACAGAGAAAGCCAGTGCTTATTTCCTTTTACGTATGGGTTTGGCTGTAGCAAATAGGGAGCGAGGTTCTGTAGAATCCCGTTTGGAATGGAACCCGAGTTGGCCGGGCCGTACTGCTGCCAAATGATATCGGGTGCCGTGTGCGCTGAAGCCCGTGTGATCAATGCCGCGTTCGACTGGGCGATATCCGTGTAACTGTTTGGAATGTATTGAAACGACACGTTCGGGTGCGATTTCTCGTATTCATTGGCCAACTGGAGAAGGCTCTTGTTCTGCGCGGAACTTGCGACCCCCGTGTTTGGCTGAAGTTGTATGGTAATGACGTATTTTGGCTGAGCTGAGTTAGCGTATGCAGGCATTGCCGTGGCGCCGACGCTAGCGGCCGCTGCCAAACCAATCATCCACAGCCTACCTTGACTTGTCCCTTTCATGCGTGACAACCCCTCTCTCAACTAACGTGAAGTGATCCTTTTTCTGTGTTCCTTTCGGCTACATTTACGTCACCTCCCATATGGGTTGTTATGGGGTGAGAACGAGCTTTCACGTCCTTGGGCGCAGCACTCTGAGAACCGCACCAGTAACGATCAGCATCGCGATGAACAACAGCGTTCCGATGGCCATTCCGTACCCAAGTTGGTTGTTTTGAAAGGCGGAATCGTACATATCTAACCCTGGGACCATGGTCGCGTTTCCGGGGCCGCCTTGGGTGAGCAAGAGGATTGGGATAAAATTCTGTACAATCGCAATCCCGGAGATAACTACCACAAATTGCACCTGAGCTAGGATGAGCGGAACGTCAATTCGCAGGATTCTGCGAAGGCCGCTGCACCCGTCCATTTCAGCGGCTTCTCGAATATCGTGACCGATGCCCTGTAACCCCGCCAGGAAAATCAAAAAGGATAAGTTGGATATCCAAGGGAATCCGATGAGCAAGATGGAGATCAAGGCCGTATGAGTGCCGCTAAACCATTGCACGGGAGGGACTCCGAAAACGTTAAGCACGGCGTCTACTAAACCGGAATTCGGGTTGAGCAGATTTGCCCAGACGTCAATTAAAACGACCTGAGGAATCACCATGGGAACGACGAAAAGGTACTTGACCGTTCGTTGCCACTTACCATCCGGCAAGGAAAGAACCAACTGCGCTCCAATAAACGGAAAGACTACGCTCGTGATCACGCCGCCAATCACCAAGAAGGCGATGTTTCGAAGTTCCACTCCAAACATCCCGGACTGTATGTACTGAACGAAGTTGGAGAACCCGCTGAACGTTGGCGGATTGAATCCATTCCAAGTGGTGAACGAACCCACGATGCTGCGCAGTGCCGGGTAATAGCTGAAAGTCAGCACGAGCGCGACGCTAGGCAGCAAGAGCAGGAGCTTAAGGAATCTCCTTGGATGAAGTTGGATGGACTTCTGTTCAGGAATCGCCGGAGAGATATCCTTTATCCCGGGGTTTTTTTCAATCGATCCGTCCACAAGGACTCGCCTCCAAAATCAAAAAATGGCGATCAAGTGATTGCGCTTTCATATCTTGATGACGGTTCGCGTTTCGATTGCGACATGATGTAAAAACCATCGCTGATGAGAGAGAACGCTTGGGGAAGACACGTGTGGTATGTCTCTGATGGAAGAAGGTTTAGTATTCTCTGCCTAATCTGACTAAACACTAGCCTAGTCTTCGGCGAAAATCAAGTGGTTATATTTTTGTATTTGAGTGATTTGATTTATTTGTGGCTAATTTGAAACCCCGTTTTATAGTGATTGTTTCACATATGAGATGAATCTTGTGATGGTTTCGTGGACGAGGTGGGTTTTTAAGTTCGATATTCAGGAGACAACGTCGGATGAAGTCGGAGTGTATGAACTATAAACAAACGCAATCGGAAAAAATAATAAATATTCTTGGTGGCAAACGTCCGTTTAAGAGTATAATTTCGATAAAATAGCGGCGTCTCAGGGTTTTCCCATGGTAAGGGGCCGAGTTCTAGCGGCTCATCCAAATACGGAGGTGGAAACAAAATGAATTCGTGGAACGATCGAGCGTATGCCCTGTTTGAGGAGCAACAACGGGATAGAGGGATTGATGTGGGCGAGGTGCAAAGAAAGCTCACCGCGCTGAAGATTGAGACCCCGTCGTGGGGGTACGGAGATTCCGGCACTCGGTTCAAGGTGTTCAAGAAGCTGGGCGTGCCGCGCAATCCGTTTGAGAAGATGGAGGATGCGGCCGTCGTGCATCGGCTGACCGGCGCGTGCCCTTCGGTCGCGATTCACATCCCTTGGGATCACGTGGACGATTTTGGAGCCTTTCGCAAGCATGCCGAGTCGCTGGGCCTCACCATCGGCGCCGTGAACCCGAACGTGTTCCAGGAAGACGACTACATGCTAGGCAGCGTGACGAATGCGGACCCCCGTATCCGGCGCAAGGCGACGGACCACCTGCTGGCGTGCGTGGATGTGATGAAGGAAACGGGATCGAAAGACCTAAGCCTGTGGTTCGCGGACGGGACCAACTACCCGGGGCAGGCGCACATTCGGCGGCGCAAACACTGGCTGCAAGAGGCCCTGCAGGAGACGTACGACGCCCTGTTGCCGCACATGAGGATGCTCATTGAGTACAAGTTCTACGAGCCCGGCTTCTACCACACGGACCTCGCCGACTGGGGCATGGCGTTCACCGCCGCGAATCACCTCGGGCCGCAGGCGCAGGTCTTGGTGGACACGGGTCACCATGCCCAAGGGACCAACGTGGAGCACATCGTCGCGTATCTGCTCGACGAGGGCAAGCTCGGGGGCTTCCATTTCAACAGCCGCAAGTACGGAGATGATGATCTCATTGTCGGATCGATAAACCCGTACGAACTGTTCCTCATCTTCCAGCAGATTCTCGATGCCTCCGCAGATTCCGATGAGGGCGTCCGGCAGACCGCGGCAGGCATCGCCTACATGATTGATCAGAGCCACGCGATTGAGCCGAAAATCCCTGCTATGATACGATCCGTTCAGAACATCCAAACCCAGTACGCGAAAGCGCTCTTGGTGAACCTTGAGGAGCTCGCCGACGCGCAGGGGAGAAACGACGTGCTTGGCGCGGAGAACGCCATCCGCAAGGCGTACGAGATGGATGTATCCCCGCTGTTGGCGTCCATGCGCGAGGAACAGGGGTTGCCCGTGGATCCGATGCAGGCTTACCTCGACGGCGACTACGAGTCTCGCATCGCGGTGCGTGGGATTGGCGGGAGCAGTTGGTGAGAGAGGTGCAACTTTGCAGATGATGGCTTTAGAGCGCCAACGGCGCATCGTGGAGTTAGTGAATGAGCAGGGCAGCATCCGCGTGACGGAGATTAGCCGACTGTTTGACGTTACCCCGGAAACGGCCCGTCGGGATCTCGACACGCTCGAGGCGGAAAACAAGCTGAAGAGGTCCCACGGCGGAGCGGTCCGAGTGGAGCCTGACGCGTCCGACGAACCGTATCTCAAGCGCGAGAGCACTCGCTCCGCAGAGAAGACTCTCATCGCGAAGAGGGCGGTGGGACTGGTTGGGCCGGGGGACAGAATCGCGCTCGACGCGAGTTCCACGGCCTGGTTCGTGGCGAGGGAATTGCCGGATATTCCTTTGACCGTGCTGACCAATTCCATACGCGTGATGGCGGAACTTGTGAACCGAGACAAGGTGGAGGTCATTGCGACCGGGGGCATCCTGCGCAAGTCGTCGATGTCCTTCGTGGGGCCGCTCGCCGAGGAAACGCTCGCGAAATATCACGTCCACAAAGCCATCTTTTCCTGCAAAGGGGTCCACCCCGTATATGGGGTCAGCGAGGCGAACGAACTCCAAGCCCTCGTCAAGCGCAAGATGGTGGCCATCGCCGATACGGCCATTCTGCTCGCCGACGATTCGAAGCTCGGAGAACGCGATTTCACGTATCTGTTCCCGCTGAAAGACGTCGACGTGCTTATCACCAACGCCCCGTCAGATGCGGAAGCATTGCGTCCGTTCGCGGAGGCCGGAGCCAAGGATGGCGGGGTCCTGGAGATCATGACCACGTAGGGTGTGGCGATAAGGCAGGGGATGGCGTGGGACCGCGGCATGTGACGAGTAGCGTGGGCAGGCCCACGCTACTCAAGGATCTCACGGCTCAAGGGTCGCGGTGGCGGCTTATCCGCGGCCCAGTAAGTCCTTCATCGCCTGAATCAGGAGCGTTACATTGCTTCGCGTCGAGGAGTAACCCATCAGTCCGATGCGCCAGGCTTTGCCCTTCAACGGGCCAAGGCCGCCCCCCACTTCGATGCCGTATTCGTCAAGAAGCTGACGCCGCAACTTGCCTTCGTCAACCGACTCCGGCAGTCGAACGGCGGTCAACTCCGGCAGACGGTACCCTTTTGCGGCGAACAACTCCAACCCCATCGCTTCGAGCTCATTATGCAGGAACTGGCCGTTCTCTGCGTGACGGCGGAATGTTACCTCGAGTCCCTCCTCAAGGATCAACCGCAGCGCTTCATGAAGTCCGAAGATCATGGAAATGGGAGCCGTGTGGTGGTAGAATCGATCCGCCCCCCAATAGTTGGAAATCATATTTAGATCCAGGTACCAACTTTGGACCTTCGTTTTCCGGTGCATGACTTTGTCCATGGCGGCCTTGTTCATGGTGACGGGCGCGAGTCCCGGAGGGGCGCCGATGCACTTCTGAGTCCCGCTGTAACAAGCGTCAATCTGGAGCTTGTCTACCTCGACGGGGATTCCTCCGAGCGAAGTCACCGCGTCTACGATGAACAGAGCTCCGTGGCTGTGGGCGATACGAGCGATGTCCTCCAGCGGTTGCCACACACCGGTGGACGTTTCCGCATGAACCACCGCGACGGCCTTAACGCCGGGATGAGAAGAGAGGGTCTTCTCAATTTGCTCCGGGTCTATGGCGCGTCCCCATTCCTCGTAGACGGGGATAACCTCAGCTCCGCATCGTTCGGCCACGTCCTTCATTCGTTCCCCAAAGACGCCGCAGATTCCAATGATGATTTTGTCCCCGGGTTCCAGCAAATTCACCATGACGGTTTCCATGCCCGCGCTGCCTGTGCCGGACATCGCGATGGTCAACTGGTTCTCCGTCTGAAATACTTGTCTCAGCTGATTCTGGAGTTGATTCATGACCTGCAGAAAATAGGGGTCGAGATGCCCCACAAGAGGGGTGGACATCGCCTTTAGTACTTCCGGATGGACGGTGCTAGGACCGGGTCCAAGCAGCAAACGATTCTGCGCCGTAATACGCACGAAATCCGCCTTCCTTCCAAAATAATAGCATGGGGTCATTATATCACTGTGAATGCGGCGGATTGGTGCCTCCTCGGGGAAAGAAGATTACTAGTTATCACCCACATTCCATAAACGGTCACTTCTTCCATGGACAATCGCCGCCAAGCACTCGCCTTGTCCACGAATACTGTGAAATGGTCGTTATCGGCAGTGGGGTCTCGTGGTGAGAAAAAGGGGGGGTGAGCGTGCGACACGTACTCGGAAGCTTACCCATGGAAGACGCCTTGCTGCAGGAGACGATTCGTCTCGCCACGCTCCGGATTCTAAAGACGCAGTCGGCAGAGGGAAGCTGGCGAGACTGCTTTGATACGGGGCTCATGCCGGACGCACAGACGGCGATTTTCCTGTACCTTCTCGGTGTCCGAGATGGAGAATGGGTTGACCCGCTGCTGCGACGCCTTCTGAAGGAGCAGCGATCCGATGGGGGGTGGGGGCTCTACGCCGGCGACCATGGAGATCTGTCCGTGTCCGTGGAATGCTACTACGCCTTGACCCTGTACGACGCGTGGCCGGTCCAGCGGGAAGGCGTTGGAGGCGAAGCATGCGGTAATGTCAGGCGACGAGCCAGGGACTTTATCCGCGCTCGCGGGGGGCTGTTGGAGTGTCGGAATTTGACGAAGATGCTTCTTGCCATCGGCGGGGAGATTCCCTGGGAGTCGTTGCCTTCGCCAAGGCTCTATTCCCATCTGTTTTCCCGATTCTCCCCCGTGTCCATCCGGGACATTACGATGTTTACTCGATTGCACATTGCGCCGATGCTCCTACTGGGCCATCTCCGGTATGTGTCAGACGTTGTGACCGACCCGGTTCTCCAGGATCTCCGTGTGAACGAGGCACCATATTGGGGGCAAATTCGTGGAAAAGATCGGAGAGCGCGCAGGCGCCCCGCGGAGACAAACATGTCACGGATGCCGCTCCGACTGAGGCGCTGTGTTGATTTCATCCTGCGAGAGCGGGAAGCGGACGGCACGGTGGCCGGTTACCATTCATCTACATTTCTTATGTTGCTCGCGATTCGCGCGCTGGGCAAATCGCGCGAGCTTCCCTACGACGCGATTTTGACCGCGCAAAAGCGCAACCGAATCGTGGACCCACAGTCCGGTTTTGTTCACCAGCAAACCTGTAACGCGCACGTGTGGAACACCGCGCTCTCCATCGGTGGTCTCGTGGATGCCGGCATGCGTGGCGACGCACCCAGCATCAAACGAGCCGTCGAGTATCTTGCTGCGAAGCAGCACACCTGCGGAGCGTGGGGGTATTCCGATAACAACACGATGCATCCGGACACGGATGATACCGTCGCCTGTCTGGATGCGCTGGCGCGAACGGGGCGGATGCCCACGCGCGCCTTCGAAAGGGGCGTCACTTGGCTGTTATCCATGCAAAAACAGGACGGGGGCTGGGCGGCCTTCGAACGAGATTCCGATAAGCGTTGGCTTGAACGGATTCCCGCCAACGACATGAAGCGCGCGATGCACGATCCCTCCACACCCGACATCACGGCCCGCGTCGTCGAGTTTGTTCTGAAGCACCGCGTCGTAGGTGTTGACGACGAAAGGGTCGTGCAGGCCTTGTCTTGGCTGAAGCGGCATCAGGAACCGGACGGATCCTGGTATGGAAGGTGGGGGAACACGTATCTGTACGGATCGTGGTGCGCCGTAAAAGCGCTGGCCGCCGCTGGCTTGTTGAATACCGATATGGGCACCAAAGTGAAACGATGGTTGCTGTCTGTGCAACTCCCAGATGGCAGCTTCGGAGAATCGTGTGACAGCGATGCTCTCGGTCGGTTCGTGCCGACGGAAACAGGGGTGCCGACCCAGACCGCGTGGGCTCTCGACACGCTGCTTTATCTCGCGGAGAGAGGGGAGAGAACAAACACCCTCGACGAATTGGGGTTTGCGGCCCATCGAGCGGCGAGTTGGCTGATGGCGGCAAGAGCACCGGACGGATGGCACGAGGATGTTCCGAGCGGGACGGCGTTTCCCGGCGCGCTCTACATTCGCTACCACATCTACCCGAAGGTATGGCCGCTGGTGGCCCTTTCGCACTACCACCGGATTTTCGAAGGAGATATACCAGGGATGCTCACCCTGAAGGGAGGTGAGGCCAATGTTGGATCCTCGATTGCTGGATACGTTTCGCGGTCGAATCGCGAACCCGCTCTACTGGCGGCGGACGTATCGAATTCTCCGTTCGTATAGTGCCGCCGATCTCGCTCATCCCGAGGGGGCCGGCGGGCTTGTCGATCACCTCTGCGGGGCTCTTTGCGTGCGCATCACGCCGGCACAGCGCGCTGGGGCAGTGCGCTGGCTGGTCGCGCAGCGCATCAATCCCGCCCATCCGTTGCACCAAGCGCGCATGTGGAGCGTCGTATCCGGGGCCTAGTCTCCGCAACTCCTAGTCGACGATGGGCGACAATAGCCCACAATAGCGAAAGTGGCTGAAATGATTATGGTTTTATGTAATGAAATAATGGAGTAAAGATGCGGGGGAGGTATCCTCCGCATCTTTACTTCGCATGGGCTTCTTACAGCGTCGAAGTGTCATAGTGTGGACTTCTTACAGTGGACCTGCGGGTCATGACGTCCGGACAGAGATGGATCACAATGGTCATGTTGTGTCATGGCGGTTCCGACTCCTTGTGCTACGTTTGAATCAAATTGTGGCAGAAGAAAGCAAAATGGAGTGTCAACCTCAATACGTTCTACAACAAACTCCTTTTTTCCGCCAAAATTGCACTGGTTTGGGGGTCGTCGTGATGCGCGTTCTCGTCGTGGACGACGAGGAGAGAATGCGAAGGCTGATTCGAATCTACCTTGAAAACGCCGGGTTCGAAGTCTCGGAAGCAGTCGACGGCCAGATGGCCGTGGATATGCTGGGGACAGTGCTCCCGCACGCTGTCATCCTCGAT
The DNA here is from genome assembly GCA_021799255.1 of Bacillota bacterium. Taxonomy (GTDB): domain Bacteria; phylum Bacillota; class Bacilli; order Alicyclobacillales; family Alicyclobacillaceae; genus JAJZAV01. The sequence continues at coordinate 36 of JAJZAV010000093.1, read as the reverse complement.
GTGATGCTGCCGAGGATGGACGGATGGGACACCGCT
>JAJZAV010000092.1 GCA_021799255.1 Bacillota bacterium | reverse complement strand
CACGACCGATGAGATGTTCACGATGCGTCCGCGGCGCCTTGCGCGCATTTCCGGCAAGAACGCTTGCGTGACTGCGACGAGCCCAATGACGTTGGTCTCAAATTGTTGGCGAAGACGGGCGATGGGAATCTCCTCAATCGCTCCGGCTTCTCCGTATCCTGCGTTGTTCACGAGCCCGTCGAGCCCGTGATTGTCGGTAATTTCAAGCACCCGTTCACGGGCTCTTGCGATGGATTCCTCGCTCGTCACGTCCAACAAGATGGGATGGACTACGGTGTTTGCCGACTTTGCGGCCGCGCTGAGCTGCTCGAGTTTCGCATTCGTCCTGCCGCTTCCGATGACTCGATACCCAAGATTGGCCAAATGGATGGCCGTTGCTAATCCAATTCCGCTTGTCGATCCGGTGACTAACACGAAGCCCCCCTGAGGTACGGGTAGAGACATCGTCTATTCCCTCCAATCATCTCTTCCATTCAGGTACGGCAACAGTTGATGCTCCAGCCCACCGATGGAAAAGTCGACGATATGAGTAAAGAATGCTGCCTGCTTTTGTTCGTCATCCTTCAGCGTCGGATGCGTAGCCGCGTAATATGACATCTCGCCGACCATGGAGATGAGTATCGCCACGGTCCAATCGAGATGCAGGATGGGCTCGTTGTGCCTGGCTTGGGATGCTTGGACGACGAGGCCCCCCAATTTGTCGTAGAGCGCCTGTTGCCGTTTGCGCCGAAATTCGTGACCTCCGCCCGTCCCAAAAACCACTCCTAGGTTATCGTCGTCCGCGAAAATAGCGAAGGCGGACTTCATGACCATGAGCGTGCACTCCCGAAAGGGAATGCTCTCGTCGGCGATGAGGGGTGCGATTTTCTGCCAGGTTTCCTCCACGACTTGTTCAAACAAATCCGTCAACAGTTGGTCCAGGGATTTAAAATGAAGATAAAATGTCCCGCGCGCGACGTTGCTCGCCTCAATCACGTCCGCGATGGTGACGTTCTCATAGCCCCTCTCTTGAAACAAGGACTTCGCCGTTCGCAGAATGTGTCTGTGCCTTTCGGCTCTCGTCATGCGCTCCCTCATGATGAAGTAGCCTTCTCTCGGTAGTAGGATGACACAATTTCGAGAAACTGCTTGGTCAGCGGCAAGTCCTCCCTGGCGGCGGGATAGTGGATTAACGTTGGACGCGTCCAGCCTGGGAGTGGGATAGGAATCACCCGATAGTTCTTCACTTGCGCGTCGAACAACGTCCGTCGCGGAAGGAAAGAGATACCAAGGCCCTGACTGACCATGGCCTTGATTCCATCGATACTGTCGAGTTCCATGCGCACGTTCGGGTAGACATTTTCCTCGGCCAAAAGCCTCGTCACGCGTCGTCGAAACGGAGCGGAGGGCGTGCTGAACGCGATGAACGGTTCGTTCGCAATGGCTTTTAGCCCGGGAAAATCGTGCACGAAGTGATGCTTGTCTGGAACGACCATGTCAATGGGGTCAGGGGCGAATTCCAACCTCTTGATCTTGGCATGGTAGATGGGCTCCCCCATAAAGCAAAAGTCGACCTGCTCGCGCAGCAACGCCTCTTGCATCTCATCGTACAGGCCCATGCGCACGTCCAGCCGAACTTTGAGAGCCTTCGTCATGCGCGACAGGCAGGCAGGTACATCGGTGGAGATAAAAGCTCTGCCAGACATGACGCGCAACCACGGCATGTCCTCAGTCCGTGGTCGGAACATCTCCCGTTCAATACCGAGCATTCGCTCTGCCAGCGGCAAGAGTCTTTCCCCGGCCATCGTCAGCTTGACGCCGCTTGGCAGGCGAAGAAACAAAGGGTATCCGAGAGCTTTCTCTAAGCGCTGAATATGCGTGGTCACCGTGGACTGCGACATATATAGCTCCTCGGCCGCTCTCGACACGGATTCAGTTTTCGCCACGGTCAGAAACAAAGCGATGTCTTTCGTGTCCGTAGGGTTCACTCCGCCTTTACGGGTAAGTGTGATGTCATCACCTATTATACCGGAGTGTAGTCGCCCCATGATGAGGTTCGTTTGGCTTCACGCCTGCTTTTTCGTACACTGAGTGAGTGAAAAACGGATGGAGGCCTACGCATGACCAATGGGTACAGGACGAACTGGGATCTGGACGTGTTGTTTGCGGGAAGAAGCAATTCCGCAGATTTCCTGGATTGGTTGACGAATCTTGAGCAAAAGACGGCGCAACTCGGAGGACAGGTTGCGAATATCGCTCCGAGACGGAAGGAAGAAACCATAGAAGCGATTTTGAATGTGCAAACCCTACTTCGGGATCTTTCGCAGGCAGGCGGCTTCGTGGACTGCTTGACTGCGGACGATATGGGCGATGCCCGTGCTGGATGGCTCGAGGAGAGGGTGCAAACCATCGGAGCTGGGATAACGGGCGTAACCTCTCACTTCGATGCTTTGCTGGCGGCTCTCTCCCGCGAGGAAAGGGAGAGCATCCTGGCGGATGAGCGGATGATTCCGATTCGCTTTGCTATCGAAGAACGAGTTCGGCTGGCGTCGGAGAAGCTGGACCCGGCGCGTGAGTCGCTGATTGCGGATCTTCAGGTGGACGGGTTCGAGGCCTGGGAGCGGCTGTACTACACGTTGCTGAATCGGATGACCGTCGTGTATCAAGAGAACGGGACAAACGTGGAGTTGTCGATGGGGCAGGCGGCGAACAAATTGGGTCATCCCGATAGGAACGTCCGCAAATCCGTCTTCCCAGCGTGGGCTCGCGCGTGGGAGACCCATTCGGAATTATTCGCACAGACGCTCAATCACATCGCCGGATCCAGGCTCACGACGTACAAGCACCGCGGTTGGGACGACTTCCTCATGGAGCCGCTTCAAAAGAACCGCATGAAACGGGAGACCCTTGACGCCGTGTGGGCGGCGGTTGAACAAAGCAAAACCGCGCTGGTCCCATACCTTGAGAGAAAGGCGAAACTCATGGGCGTGGAGAAACCCGAGTGGTTCGATTTCGGGGCCGCCATGCCGCAAGAGGGATCGACCATTACGTTCGACGAGGCCGCAGACTTCGTCGTCAAGCACTTTGGCGCCTTTTCCCCCGACATGGGTGAATTCGCCAAGAGTGCCATTTCCAACGGCTGGGTGGAGTCTGAAAATCGGCCCGGCAAGCGTACCGGCGCATTTTGTACGCGTTTGCCCGTGTCAGGACAGACCCGAGTCTTCATGACGTTCTCCGGAACCATCGACAACGTCTTCACGCTGGCGCACGAACTAGGGCACGCGTATCACGGCAAATTGCTCGCCGATGTTCCATTTTTGGCCACTCGCTATCCCATGGGATTGGCCGAATCAGCGTCCACCTTCGCGGAGACCTTGGTCGTCAACGCGGCGATACGGGAAGCCACGAGTTCGATAGATAAGATTGCCTATCTCGGCCAGAAGCTGCAAAACGCCGTGTCGTTCTTCATGGACATTCATGCTCGGTTCCTGTTTGAGACCCGGTTTTACGCCAGGCGCAAAGAATCACCCCTGTCGGCGAACGAGTTGTGTGACCTGATGGTAGAGGCGCAGAAGGAAGCGTTTTGCGACTCCCTTGCGAGCTACCATCCGTACTTCTGGGCATCCAAGCTGCACTTCTATATGGCCGGAATGCCGTTTTACAATTTTCCCTATACCATTGGTTTCTTGTTCTCGAATGGCTTATACGCTCGCTACTTGGCCGAGGGGCCAGAGTTTGCGGGCAAGTACAGGAACTTGCTTGCGGATACCGGGCGTATGACATTGGAAGAAGTTGCGCACAAGCACCTCGGGGAGGATTTGACCAAGCAGGACTTCTGGCAAAGCGCTGTCGATGTGGCGTTGGCGGACATCACAGAGTTCCTTCGTCTCACCCAAACTCCGTAACCCGCCATGGGGAATGCACCGCACGAAACGCGTCACGAGGGGAAGTGAATCACGTGCAGACCGAGAACAACAGGGTGGTTATCGAGCTCGTCGACGCTTGTGTTGCGTACGACAACCCGGGTGGTCCTCCCAAGGAGGCCTTGCGGGGGGTGACCCTCGAAATCCGAGAGGGCGAGTTTGTGGCCCTTGTCGGCCCAAATGGAAGCGGCAAGTCGACGCTGTCCAAGCTCCTGAACGGCTTATTGATCCCCACGGAGGGGACGGTACGCGTGCGCGGTCTCGATACGCAGAATGCTCGAAATCTGCACGAGATAAGGCGCATCGTGGGCATGGTCTTCCAAGATCCCGAGAATCAGATGGTCTCCACAATTGTGGAGGATGATGTTGCGTTTGGGCTGGAGAACTATGGCGTTCCGTACGACGAGATGGTGAAGCGGGTTGAAGAAGCGCTGGTGGCGGTCGGAATGTGGGAGCACAGGAGGCGCCCTCCTCACCAACTGTCGGGAGGGCAGAAGCAGAGGGTGGCCATCGCCTCCGTAGTGGCCATGCGCCCGCATTGCATCGTGTTCGATGAGGCCACAAGCATGCTCGACGTTGAGGGGCGCGAGTCCGTGATGGAAATCGTCCGCACGCTTCACAAGAGCGGGCATTCCATCGTGATGGTCACGCACCACATGGAGGAAGCGCTAGAGGCTGACAGGATTGTGGTGATGAAGGACGGTCGAGTCTTGAAGAATGCTTCCCCCCGCGATGTCTTTTGCGACGAGGTTTGCATCCGCGATGCCATGCTGGAGGCTCCCATTGCGACCGACGTCGCAGCCCGCCTCGTTAAGGTGGGTTGGCCGGTTCCCGATAGCCCGCTTACCTCGGATGAACTTGTAACCGCGTTGCGGCGCACTATCTTTGCCAGTGCTAGCCCGCCGAGAAGGCCGAATGACACGCCCGTTTCTTTCCCTTCGTTCGAAGCAAAAGCGGCGTCGAGAAAACACCGTGCTTCCGCTTTTCGCGATGCGTCAGACGATGCTGGCGGTCCGCTCGACCATCTTGGGGTCCCGTTGATTCGGATTCAGCATCTGACTCATACATACATGAGAGGTACCCCGATGGAGAGAAAGTCCTTGCGGGACGTCTCGGTAGACATCCCCGCAGGGCAATTCGTGGCCATCGTTGGGCATACGGGAAGCGGCAAATCGACGCTCATTCAGCATCTGAACGGCCTAATTCGTCCGCAGGAGGGGTCGGTTGTCGTAGATGGTTTGGACACGTCTTTGCAAAAGACGGACCTTCGGGCCTTGCGAAGAATCGTAGGACTCGCGTTTCAGAGTCCCGAAGATCAGCTGTTTGAGCCTCTCATCGGCGACGACGTGGCATTCGGTCCATTTCAGTATGGCATGACTATCTTGGAGGCGCGCGAGAGGGTGAAGTTTGCCATGGAGGCCGTTGGTCTCGGCTTCGATTGGAGAGATCGATCCATCTACAACCTCAGCGGCGGGGAGCGCCGCAAGGTCGCCTTGGCGGGCGTGCTCGCGATGAAACCGAAGGTATTGATATTGGATGAACCCACCTCAGGTTTGGATCCGCAAAGCCGAAGTGAAATCGCGAAGAGACTAGTCCGACTCCAGAACAACGAATCGCTCACGGTGATTTGGGTAACGCACCAGCTTGAAGAAGCGGCACAATTCGCCGATAGGATTTTGGTGATGGACTCCGGTGAAATTGTCCTCGACTCGAGCCCGGCCCAACTGTTTGCTGACGTCGCTCGTTTGTCGAGCGTCGGGTTGCGCTTGCCCGAGGCACCCAACCTTGTTCAGCATCTGAACGGCGCTGGTTTTGATGTGGACCCTTCTATCCTGACGCGAGACCAAGCGTGGCTAGCCGTTGATGATGCCTTGCGAAGAAGAATGGGGGAATCCAAGTGGAAGAGCTAAGCCGGAGAATCACCATCGGACAGTACCTTCCCACAGGGTCCACCATCCATCGCATGGACCCTAGGTTCAAACTTGTGGCGTTTGTCATCTTCATCGTAGCCGCATCGTCCTCTTATTCCGTGATTGCAAACCTAATCGTCTTCATCGCGGCTATCGCCGCGCTCGCTTTGGCGAAGATTCCGCTTCGTTTCGCGTTAAACGGACTCGTCCCCGCGATTCCCATCGTCGTCATCATGATGGTGTTTCAACTCCTGTTTCACCAGGCGCAAAAGGGGGAGGTCGTGTGGTGGCAATGGGGGATCCTGAACCTGTCGCCGTCCGGCGTGCACCTTGTCGCCGCCAGCGTAATCAAGTTTTTCTCCATTGTTCTCATCGTGAGCACGTTCACGCTGTCGACCGCGCTTACCGAGATCACGCGCGGCCTCGAGCAGCTTTTGCGTCCCCTATCGAAGATGAGGTTCCCCGCGCACGAGGTCGCGCTCATCGTCACCATCATGCTTCGATTTGTTCCTACGCTTGCGGAAGAAGCCGAGCGCCTCATGAAAGCTCAGGCTTCGCGCGGAGCGGCCATCGGAACGGTGCCTCGTTGGCAGGTCGTGCGCCGAGTCCGAGGAATACTGCCGCTCATCGTGCCGCTGTTCGTGAACGCGCTGAGACGGGGTGAACAGTTGGCATTGGCCATGGAAGCTCGTGGGTACGTACCCGGCCTTACCAGATCGTCCTACTCATCCATGCGCAAATCTGCGCGGGATGTTGTCTACGTTTTGGTCTGCCTAGCGTTTTGCATTGGGGTTCTCGCCATCCCGTTCCCCATCTAAAAACAGTTTTTGGATGAAAACCCACCCAAATTCCCCCCATCGATGAATAAGCTTCATTAACGAGCTTAGCCAATGGGCAGGTTGTCCACATGGACACTCGACGGGCTATGGTTCGCGATGATGCCGAGCGGGCTAAAGACAGCGGATGTGGGTGGTGTTTGCCAGGTGGAGAATGGGCTGTACACGGTGAGGTACCTTATCGTGAATGCCGACGATTTTGGCCTGTCCCGCGGCGTCAACCGCGGTATCATAGAGGCTTATCGGGCCGGTGCGGTGACGAGTGCCACCATGATGACGAACATGCCAGGTTTCGAGGACGCCACAAGGCTGGCTCAACAGAACCCCGGACTCAAAGTGGGCTTACATTTCAATATCACCGAAGGACGTCCCCTGACGAGTCCTCAGCGCGTTCCATCTCTGGTGGGAACGGACGGACGCTTCTCGTACGACATCTCCTCGTGGCAGCCGAAGGACGTGAAGCGAGAGCTCGTTGCGCAGTGGAATCAACTAATCGGCGCTGGGATTATCCCGACGCACGTCGACTCTCATCAGCACGTTCAGATGCATAAACCCGTCTATCGGACGGTTGCGAAATTCGCACGGAGCAAAGGCATTCCGCTGCGTCGAATGTTTTACGCTCCGGAGCGCCGCTTGCATCCGATGACGACCGACGCGTTTGTCACCCAAGTTTATTTTCACAAAGACGGAAAAGCAAGGCTTCTCAAAGCTCTACAGAATCTCCGGCCCGGGGTCACCGAACTGCACTGTCATCCGGGTCGCATGGACCCTCAGTTACCCCATCTCTCGGAATGGAGTGTCGTGAGGGAGAAGGAATTGTCCGTGTTTCTGGATCCCCAGGTTTTGGCGGCTCTCCAGGCCGAACGCATCCGCCTCGTTCACTTCGGAATGCTGCGTCAGATTCGAAAGAAGGGACGTACGATTGGCTCTCGCTAGGGTAAAGGGCATGGTGAGCGTGGTTGTGCCAGTGCACAATCGCAAACGGTACGTCGTGGAGTGTCTCGAAAGCCTGCGAACGCAGACATACCGGAACATCGAAATCATCATCGTCGACGACGCCTCGACGGATGGCGCGACGCAGGTTGTGAGAGGGTGGGTCAAAAAGAACAGCGGAGCCGGACAAGCGAAGGTTCGCCTGGTTCTTCTCTCGAGGAATGTGGGATACGCTGGAGCCTTGACTACGGGGATGTACCTCGCACGAGGGGAATTCATCGCTATCCAGGATGCTGACGACTACTCGCACAGGGAGCGGATGAGAAGGCAGGCGGAGTTTCTCCAATCCCGCAAGAGCGTCGGGATGGTGGGAAGTTCCTACAGCCTAGTGAGATCGGGGAAGGTGCTTCAACAACGGCCCGGTTGGCTGCGCTACCGTTGGAACAACATCAAACGAGCGTACAAAGCGGGTGGGCATTGCGTCTCCCTAGGCACCGTCATGTTTCGGGGACAAATCTTCGACAGATTGGGGGGCCTCAGACGAAGACTCGAGGGAGCCGAGGACTACGACTTTATTGCTAATTGCATCAAGCATGGGGTCCTCGTCGAAAACCTTAGGGAGCCTCTCTACTACTATCGGTTGCACCGCAGCCAAAGGTCTCGCCTGTATTATCCACGGTCCATTTCCTAAATACAGTGGTTTTGCCAACGAAACACCTTGACCCCGCTTCCCCTTCCCAGTATTATTCTTCCCCAAGTGAGCCTCCATCGTGATAAGATGATCTCGTCATACGAAGATGCATTGCGATGAGGCGTGGCGGGCGCCTGAGGCGCCCTTTACTCACGAGATTCTCACGAAAGCTGAGGTGTCTTCTCAGCAGATTTTGAAGTGTACGGCCCGCGCAGGTTGTTACCATGACAATCATCATCGAGGGATACTCCCTCTATGTGGAATGCGTCGGTACATGACACGGAATTGGTTCTATGCCAAGTTGCCGACATTGCCACTCGTCGCGGATTGCGTCGGTGGTAGGAGGGGTATTTATGAAAAACGTCCGACATCGGAAGGCGACGCCGCCGTTCCGTACGAGCCGTACCTCTTTGAAACTGGCCTTGCGGGCGCTGTTCATCCTGGCGTGCACTGTGGGCATCGGTGGACAAGTTGCAGACACTACGACGGTCCATGCGAAGCCAGTCCCATCGCTTTTGTCCGTTGGCTCTTTACGATCCGGTCAAGCGGATTCTCTTGTAGGCACCAAGCACAAGGAACGCGTATTGTTCATTGGAGGGTCTGCGGCGCATGGATGGGACGGACCGGAGAACGGATCGTACTTGGTGCGTGCGTTTTCGGATCTCAGCGCCGTGGGGCCGACCGAGTATGTCATAGATGATGAGACGTTTGCTAACAATTTGGATATGCCGAGCGAATTGCAACCGAGTGCCACCAATCCGGTGAACCTTGTCGCGCATTGGATTGCTAACGACAGGCCTTCGGTTGTCGTCATCTCGTGGGGCCTATTGAACGACATGTCGCATCAGACGCCGCTTTCCGCGTTTACGCAGGCGGTGCACGACGAAATGCTGGCTGCTTTAGTGGCTCACGCCGCTGTCCTGTTGGTAACGCCACCCGTGGTGGCAGCAAACGCCGAAGATCATACCGGATATGAAGCGTACGTGCAGGCGGAGGAGAACGCCATCAACGGCCTACCCTACGCGAATAACGTGCACGTCATTCACCTAAATGGGGATATGGCGGCTTACTTGGCCATGCACAATCAAACATGGCAAAACTACTATGGGGATAACTGGCACCCGGACGCGGAAGGTCAGGCCCTAGCAGGGCAGTTGCTGTTCACCGAACTGCAGCAGGAATTCGGGACACAGCCGATTCGGTTCGACAAGACGTCGTCGGGCAAACAGGACGCTCCAACGAGCACGGGAGTGGCTTCGGGGAGCGCGTCCTTGGTGGTTCGAGGAAGTTCAAGGAGTAAAGGAAGTTCGGGGAGTTCGGATCGACAACCGCCGTTTTATCTGATATAACAAGGGCGTGCGCCAGCGAGACGTTCCACCACCAAAAGGGGGACAGTCCCATGCAGACCAAGGAAGCAAAGGGTACTTCGACCGGCGGCAGCGTGCTGAATACGCGCCGCATCGTCACAACGGGAGTGTTGAGCGCCATAGCGGTCATGCTTGGCATCACGCGATGGGGCTATATCCCCGTCCCGAACCTAAGCGGCTCCGCAACCATCATGCACATTCCGGCCATTATCGGCGGGGTCCTGGAAGGGCCCGTCGTGGGCGGAATCATTGGCTTGATCTTTGGGCTTAGTTCCTTTCTCGGAGATTCGTCGCTTTACTTCAAGGATCCGCTCGTATCCGTTCTGCCCCGAATCTTTATTGGCATCGTGGCGTACTTCGTGTACGTGGGAATGCGACGCGTAAGGGTGCCCCTGTGGCTGAATCTCGTGATTACGGGCATCTTAGGATCCGCAACGAATACCATCCTGGTCCTCGCGATGATCGCCGTGCGCTTCCACGTATCCGTAAAGGCGCTTGCCGTCGTTGCGGCGACCAACGGAACCGCTGAAGCGGTTTTGTCGGCCATCGTCACGAGTGCCGTTGTGCTCGCCTACTACGGCGTCGCGAAGCCGCGCCGAAAGTCCAAAATTTCCACGGTTTCCTAGAGTCCAGGTTTCCTTTTCCCCGCAGCGCGCGGCACTTTGGTTGCGGACAGCTTCGCTTGAAGTTGTGCTGGCGCATCCGCAGCCAAAGCGCCGGTCTGTGGCAGAAGCGCAGGAGGCTCACGCGCGATGCGCGCGTGTTGACGACTCGGTGAGACTCGGCCTTGGCTCTAGCAAAAATGCTTCGTCGATGATCCCCCCGCCGAGGCACACGTCATCTTGATAGAAGACGACGGATTGGCCGGGCGTAATGGCCCGCTGTGGGCTGTCAAACATCACCTTTGCCGTGCCGTTATCAAAAATCTCCACCGTGACGGGTTGATCTGGCTGCCGGTAGCGAAACTTTGCCGTACAGCGAAACGATGTCGATGCGTTAGACGGTGGTTTTGCCGTCGGCGCGAAGCCGGCCACAAAGTGCAACTCAGAGGCCATCAGGCCGACGGACAACAGGCTTTTATGATCATGTCCCTGTTCCACGTACAGAGTATTCGTGACTAGGTCTTTCGCCACGACGAACCAAGGCTCGTGGTTCGAGGTCCCTCGGGTACCGCCGATACCCAAGCCGTGTCGCTGGCCGATGGTATAGTACATAAGGCCTTGATGACGCCCCACCTTTTTCCCGTCGAGGGAACGCATGTCACCCGGCTGGGCGGGTAGGTACTGGCTTAAGAACGCGCGAAAGTTGCGCTCCCCGATGAAGCAGATCCCTGTGCTATCCTTCTTGGTTGCGGTGGGCAAATGGGCCTGTGCCGCAATCTCCCGAACTTCACGCTTGGTAAGATGCCCGATGGGGAACATGGACTTTCGCAACGCTTCCTGGCCCACCATGTACAGGAAGTAGGTTTGGTCTTTGTTGGCGTCTTTGGATCTCACCAACTCCACAGACTCGCCACAAGGGCGCACCTGCGCATAATGCCCCGTCGCGAGATGGGTCGCTCCGAGCGCCTCTGCGTGATGAAGCAACTCCTTGAACTTGATCTCGCGGTTGCACAAAACGTCAGGGTTCGGCGTGCGTCCTTTCTGGTACTCGTCCAAAAAGTACCGAAATACCCTGTCCGCATATTCCTGCTCAAAATTGACGCCGAAGTATGGAATGTCAATTTGATCGCATACCCGCCGGACGTCCTCGAAGTCCGCCTCGGCGGTACAAACGCCGGCGTCGTCCGTCTCGTCCCAGTTTTTCATGAACACGCCAACGACATCGTATCCTTGTTGCTTTAACAGCAGGGCGGCCACGGAGGAGTCGACCCCTCCCGACATTCCTACCACCACTCTATGACGACTCGAATTGCTAGTCATTGTAGGCACCTCATTGTGACACAAATTATTCGTTTCCCTTGCGAAGCGGCGTTCACTCGCTTCCTCCTCATTATGGCCAACGTGGTATAGTGTATCAAGATTGCCTGTGATCCGGGCAATTTATGCAAAACATCGTGCGAGAAGCTAGTATAGACTGGATCAGCGTAAGCAGGTCCAGTGAAGGAGAAGCAGACCATATGCAGCACACAAATGCAAAGACTTCGCGCCTCTCCCCTTACTTGAGTTTCACGCGCGACGAATGGGCTACCTTGCGGGAGACCCAACCGCTTACGCTCAGCGCCAGGGATGTGGAGGAACTGCGGGGGCTAGGTGATAGAGTTTCCCTAACCGAAGTGGAGGAGGTCTATCTGCCGCTGGCCAGACTCCTGCACTTATACGTTCGCGCAACCGAGAAGTTGTACGAGGCAACCAATCGTTTTCTTGGGGCGAGCGAGGCCAAAGTTCCGTTCATCATCGGTATCGGCGGCAGCGTGGCGGTTGGCAAGAGCACAACTGCCAGGCTCATTCGGGCGTTGCTTGAACGCGGTCCTTTAAACCCGAAGGTGGACTTGGTCACGACGGATGGTTTCTTGTTTCCGAACCGCATTTTGGAGGAGCGGGGCATCATGCACCGCAAAGGGTTTCCGGAAAGCTACGATGTCAAGGCTCTGCTTTCCTTCCTGTACGACGTGAAGTCTGGCAAAGGGCGGGTCATCGCTCCCGTGTACTCGCACCTCGTTTACGATATTGTACAAGGACAGGAAATCGTCGTGGAGCACCCGGACATCTTAATCCTTGAAGGGTTGAACGTGCTTCAAACCGGATCGTCCGGGCCCCTCAAATCAAAGCCCGCGCTGTTCGTCTCGGACTTCTTCGATTTCTCCATCTACGTAGACGCCCCGGAGGACTATGTGAGACGCTGGTACGTGGAACGCTTTCATGCGCTGCGCGAGACCGCGTTTCGGAAGCCGGAGTCTTACTTTCACCGGTACGCGTCGCTCACCGATGAGCGGGCGGAGCAAGAGGCGTTAGGGATATGGGAGCGGATCAACGGACTCAACTTGCGTCAGAACATTCTTCCCACGCGCGAACGGGCGGATCTAATTTTGGAAAAACGGGCCGATCACGCTGTGGAGCGGGTTCGCCTGCGCAAGCTTTGAGCAAACTTCACGCCAGTGGTCTCTCGGCTGATCTTCATCATGAAA
>JAJZAV010000091.1 GCA_021799255.1 Bacillota bacterium | reverse complement strand
TAGTATTTCGTACGATGGGACGGGCCGGGCGATGTGAAGAAACAAGCTGTTGGTAGGCCTGTTGCTCTCCCTTTGAGCTGGTTGCCATGATTTCACCCTTTCGTAACGATGCAGAACACTCGAAACTCCTTAGCTTGGTGAACCATGGCTAGCGTGCCCCATCAAACAGGGGATTAGTCGGATGTTGTGCAAAGGAAGGCGGGTTGTACGGGGAAAACCTGAAATGGAGCCTGGAATGTCCCGCAATGCTTGCCTTTGCAATATGTAGGTGCGAACGATAGCAGGCAAAAGGCACGCATTGCGGGGCAGCAGATTATTCGAGTTCGTTGCGGATGGATTGCAAGATCCGTTTTTCCAATCGTGACACTTGCACCTGAGAGATCCCCAGCACTTTGGCGACGTCGGATTGAGTCTTGTCGCGAAAGAAGCGCAGGTAGACAATTAATCTTTCCCGCTCCGGAAGGCGTCCTAAAACCTCGTGCAGAGCGATTTTGTCGAACCATTCACCGCTGTTTTCGTCCGCTATCTGGTCCATGAGGTAGATAGGGTCTCCATCGTTTTCGTAGACGGTCTCGTGGATGGACTGAGGGGCTCTCAGAGCCTCTTGGGCGAATACGACCTCCGACGGATCGATGGACAGTTCTTCGGCGATTTCGCTAATATGCGGCTGTCTCCCAAGCTTTTTTGATAGTTCGTCGCGAACGCGCCGGATGTGACGCGCCGTCTCTTTAAGGCTTCGGCTGACCTTCACCGTGCTGTCATCGCGCAGAAAGCGCTGAATTTCCCCGATGATCATGGGCACCGCGTAGGTAGAAAACTTTACATCGAAGCTAAGATCGAATTTGTCGATGGCTTTCATCAAACCGATGCATCCTATTTGAAAAAGGTCATCGGCATCATAGCCTCGGCCCAAAAAGCGCTGCACCACGGCCCAGACCAGCCTCTGGTTGGCTAGCACCAGAGTGTCCCTGGCCTCAGTATCGGATGCTTGGCTGGCGACAATTAGGCGACGGACCTCTTCGTCGCTTAATTTGGGCGGCCGATTATCTATTCCCTTGGCATAATCCATAAGCTGCCGACTCCCGTCATGCCTGGCCTATTGGTTTTGTGGAAGACGCGATAGTCTTGCGCATCCTGATGCGAGTGCCTCGTCCTGGGGCAGACTCAATCATCAGTTCATCCACAAAGCTCTCCATAATTGTGATGCCCATTCCGGAGCGTTCCAATTCAGGGCGAGAGGTCCAAAGTGGTTGTCTGGCTAATTCGACGTCTTCGATTCCCTTTCCATCGTCCTCGATTTCAATCTCGACGACTCCATTCCAAATGGCGCACGAAACCCGCACTTCGCCGTAAGTGTTCTCGTAGCCGTGGATGATGGCGTTTGTGACAGCCTCGGACACGGCGGTTTTCAGCTCAGTAAGCTCTTCCATCGTAGGATCCAGTTGCGATACGAATGCGGCAACCGCGACTCGAGCGAATGCCTCGTTCTCTGAAACGCTCCGAAACTGCAGGTGCATTTCGTTATCGGGCACCAACATTCCGTCATCTGTGATCATCGTTAAATCACGCCTCCTTCAAGGCAAGGATGGCTGCTTGTTCACTTTCGAAAACAGGAAGGATCTTAAGAATCCCAGACAGTTCAAACAGCTTAGACAGCGTTGTGTTGACCTCACACAGCGCCATGCGTCCTTTGTGCTCTTTCACGCTTCTGTATCGACCCAGAATTAACCCGAGCCCGCTTGAGTCCATGAAGTCAATGCCTCGGAACGATAGGACCAGACCTCGGTGACGGACCGACTCGAGGCCAGTTTCGATGTCTTGGCGAATGCTTTCGACGGCATGATGATCCAGTTCCCCGGCAAGGCGAACGAGCAAAATCCCGTCGACTACGGTCGTTTCTACTGGCATGGTGAATACTCCCTTTCCGCCACTTCCCAACGTCTCGAACGCGACGGTGGATAGGCTTCTCACTTTCGTAATCCCCGTCAACGACCGAAATTCTCCTAAGGAGGAAGAAGTCCTGCCTACCGACAAAAGAACCTAATCACCGCGAGTTTTCGACAAGGACTTCGACAATCAACTGGTACCTTTCGCCTATCACTAGTAGTACAATACGAGGAGCAGATAGTTAGAGTCGTGATAGAACAGAAGAGAACCGAGTCGTGGATGAAGAGCACTAGAGTTTGGTCCTTTGAGGAGGAGCGAAGTGGAGTCTTTGGGGCAGAAAATTCGCAGGCTTCGTAAAGAACGCAGACTAACTCAGCAAGGGTTGGCTGAGGGGCTCGTTACACCAAGTATGATTAGCCAGATTGAATCGGACAGGGCGACACCCTCGGAAAGGGTGCTTGGACTGATTGCTGAGAGACTTCAGGTGGATGCAGGCGAGTTTCTCCAAGACGTCATCGTGAAGGCTGACTTGGTTCAAACGTATCGAAAGGCCCGGTCTCTGATGGATTTGGACCAGCATGACGAAGCCATCCCCTTACTTCAGTCACTTCTCGATCCAGTGGCTCCGCAATTCAAGGAACAGTCCATTCTTCAAGACTTAGCGGATTGCTATGAGCAGCTTCACAAAGATGATGAGACGAGCGAAGTGTTGCGCCGGATGGCGGAGATAGCCCATGAAAAGGAAGACGTCGAGTCCGCCATCTTCTCGTTGTATCGTCTCGGTCGGCTCGAGCGTAGGCGCAATCAATTGCCTATGGCCCGCAAGTACCTATTAGCGGCGAGCAATGTGCTTTTCCGTCACCCGGAAGTTGTCATGCCCCTCTCATTGAGAGTTTATTTGACGTTGGGTCGCGTATGTCTTTCGCTCGACTTGGTGGACGAGGCGCTTGAAGCCTACGGTCAAGCCTACAGTCTATCAAACCATTACGGCAGCGATGTTGACAAGGCGATGATCAACCATGGAATTGCCGAATTGCTGTTGGAGATTGGGGCATTTCAAGGCGCCTCAAACGCGACGGAACGAGCCATTCACTACTACGAGGCCATCCATCAGGTTCGTAATGCTCACATTTGCCGTTTGAACTGGGCCATCATTGAACGAAGAAGAAACCGTCATGAAGAGGCCCTCGCCATGTTATCTGGGTATCTCAAGCTGAATGACTTTCGCCGTGATCTGCACCTGGTAGCGAGCAACCTGGCGGAGAGAGTGTATAACCTTCTCGCGATGGAGAATTATCAGGAGGCCATTGACGTGGCGGGGCATATACAGGACGAGTATCTGGAGCCAAATGACAAGGTTACTCTCTACGCGTCCATCGCCAAGGCGTACGACTGCGAAGGCTTGACTGAGGAGGCGTTGGCGTCCATCAGTGAAGCCGCGGATGTGGCAGAGCGAGAGTCCTTGACAGAGCCGCGGCAACACGTGACGCTCCTTCGTGACAGAATGGTCCTGCTGGATAAGCTCAAACGGCGCGAAGAAGCTCTCCAAACCGCCAAGCAAGTGGCCTTTGCCGTGCAGTCACGCAAGACGAGTTGGGACTATCGTCCCGCGTGCGTATAAGGCCACTATTACCCGGCAAATAAGACTTTTCGATGTTTCCCATGGAAATTCGACACAATTGCGCCTTATTTCGCGGTGCCAAACGTGACGATGTCCCTGACCGTCTCCCAAAATCCAGCCCGTTTTACGGTTGCGGCGGCAACGAGCGAGGTCCTGGCGACCTCATCGTCCCCGTCAAACACCCGAAGAACACCAATCTTCTGGCCGACGACAACGGGGGCCCGCAACTTAAAGATCTCGACTTCGCTATGGTACTTCGGGTGCGAGCCGCGGGCGCTTACGACGCCGACGAGATTGCCTGCCAATGCGTCAACGTGCTTGGGGGATCCGCGACCTACAGGGACGTCCTGCTGCACTAACTGCCCCTTCCTATAAAGCACTTTCGATTCGAATTGACTGAACGACCAATTGAGCATCGACGATACCTCAGCGTTGCGAGTCGTGGACTTTGGCTCTCCCATAGCAACGGCGATGACTCGAAAACCGTCGGGCTTTTTTGCGGTGGCGGACAAGCAGTATTTGGCTTCCGTTGTGTACCCAGTCTTGAGGCCGTCCACCCCGTCGTAAAACCGAACCAGTTTGTTGGTGTTGACCAGCCACAGCGGGTGCTCCGTGTCCTTTCGCAGGTAATCGCTGTACACCGAAGTCCACCGCGTGATTTCCTTGTGTTTCAACAACTCGCGCGACATGATAGCCACGTCGCGCGCGCTGCTATAGTGATTGGCCGCTGGCAGCCCATTGCAGTTGGCAAAGTGTGTATTGCGCATGTCGAGGTCCTTGGCCTTCTCGTTCATCTCTTCGACGAAGGCCGCTTCGGTACCGGCCAGATGCTCCGCCATGGCCACGCAGGCGTCGTTGGCTGAGGCAATCGCGATACCCTTCATCATCTCTTCCACCGTCATGGACTCCCCAGGTTCGAGAAAAATCTGAGAACCGCCCATACTCGCTGCGTATTCGCTCGCCTTGATCTTGTCCTTGAGGGTAAGCTTGCCATCGTCAAGGGCTTCCATGATGAGGATCATCGTCATGATCTTGGTGATGCTGGCCATCGGCAATCGCACATCCGCATTTTTGGCGAAGAGCACCTTCCCTGTAGCGTAGTCCATGACCACTGCGGACTTGGCATTCGGAGCGAGGTCCGCTTGTGAAACAGGTCCTGTTCTATTCGGGTGCTTCGTCGATGAGGCAGCCAGTTGATGACTCCCTTGTTGAAGCGGGATGGCTCCGTCGGTGGCTGCGAATGTCGTCATCGACGGGACGGCGGACAACAGCATCAAGACCATGGTGGAGATGGCTCGTCTTCTTTGCTTTCCGGTCATTGCAGGTCGCTTCCCTTCACGGTATTAGTCGCGTTGAAACAGTCCTCGCCGTAGTGTCCCTACCTGAAGGGCGTTTTATCAAACGAAAAGACCGAGGATGAAATCCTCGGTCCCATGAAAGGAGTCTCGGTTCAACTAGTGATGACGCCTTGCTACGTGGGCTACATGGGGGGCTTCCCGTGCGCCATCATCAAAATCCCTGTACTCAAACGTGGCGCACATCGTTCCGCGATGAGTTCCGACGATGTCGTTTCCATTCGATTCCACGGAGATCTCTTCAGCCGTGCAATCTTCTCCCTCGTTGAATACGCATTCCTCCACCAGGCAACGGACTCCTCTAGGCATGGCCCTCACCTCCCCCCTTAGGTTCACCGGGACGAAGAGGCCTATGCGAGGAGGATTCATCCTGTCCGCGGAAATCTGCGCGAATTCCCTTCGGGAAGGTTCCGGAATCAGAGGATGTCACCAAGGAAACTGCGTCCGACGGGGGGCAAAGCGACATGGAAATCCTCGGCAAGGCTTGCGCCGATGTCGGCGAACGTCTCCCTATCTCCGAGCGAAATGCCCCCGGTCATTTTCTTGTGGTAGACGAGGAGCGGTACCATTTCTCGGGTGTGATCCGTGCCGGGAACCGTCGGGTCACAACCGTGATCGGCGGTAATCAGCAAGATGTCGGTCTCGTTCATGAGGGAGATCACCCCGCCGAGACCTACGTCAAACGCCTCAACCGCGCGTGCGAACCCCTCGGGGTTGTTGCGATGACCGTACAGTGCATCGAAGTCCACGAGGTTCGCGTAGATGAGCCCCGTTGGCTGCTCGCGCATGGTCCGTACGATTTGTTCCATTCCATCCGCATTGTTCTCCGTGTGGATGGATCTTGAGATGCCGTTTCCACCGTAAATGTCGTGAATCTTTCCAATCCCAGTGACTTGTACGCCCGCGTTTACCAAGCTGTTCAAAACCGTGTCTCCAAACGATAAGGAGAAATCCCTTCGATTCGAAGTGCGAGTGTACTGTCCCTCTGTCCCTATAAACGGACGAGCGATGACCCGTCCAACGCCGTGCTCGCCAACCAAAAGCGACCTGGCGAATTCGCACCAATCGTAGAGCGTCGACACCGGGACCACGGATTCGTGAGCGGCAACCTGAAACACGCTGTCCGCCGACGTGTACACGATGGGACGGCCCGTACGTTCGTGCAAGGGCCCGAACTCTTTAATGACCTCTGTGCCTGATGCCGGTCGATTGCAGAGGACGGGTTTTTTCACGTATTTCTCGAAGGGATCCAAAATCTCCCGAGGGAAGCCCTTGGGGTATACCGGAAGTGGTTGGCTTAAGACGACTCCGACAAACTCCATGTGTCCGTTTGTAGTGTCCTTACCGAACGACTGCTCGCGCATTCGCCCATACGCCCCCACGCAACCTTTCATTGCTACGCCCGGAATGTTGTCGATGCACCCGAGGCCGAGTCGTTCTAGGTGCGGAACCTTTAGCTGCCCTACGGACTGTGCAATGTGAACGATGGTGTTGCTCATTTCGTCCGACGATCCATAACGATGGGCATCGGGTGCCGCCCCAATGCCCACGCTGTCTAGCACTATCCAAATCCACCGATGCTCTTGATTCAATGTGCCCGCCACAGATTCTCGCCCCTTCGCAGATCGTTTTGGCTTCTACGCGCGCGGGTGATTCGCGGTGTACACTTCCTTCAGCCGTCCCCTGGTCACGTGCGTGTAAATCTGCGTCGTGGAAATGTCGGCGTGTCCGAGCATTTCCTGGACCGCACGCAGGTCGGCCCCCCGTTCCAAGAGATGAGTTGCGAACGAGTGGCGTAAGGTATGCGGCGTGATTTCCTTCTCTATGCCAGCTTGACGCGAATATTTCTTCAGCAGTTTCCAGAAGCCTTGCCGAGACATTCCGCCCCCTAGGTGATTGAGAAACAGAGCATCGGTTTTCGTGTCTTTCTCTAACTGAGGGCGAGATTGGAGCAAATACTTCGTGAGCGCTCGGCCAGCGATGGTACCCACAGGGATAATTCTCTCCTTCGAACCCTTTCCCATGCATCTTAGAAATCCGGCCGACAGATTGAGATCCCCGGTGGAAATAGAGACCAATTCGCTAACGCGCATACCCGTTGCGTAGAGCAACTCCAGCATGGCCTTGTCTCGGACACCGGCAGTAGAGCTGTCGTCCGGAGAGGCAAGCAACCTATCGATCTCGTTTAGCGAAAGCACCTTGGGCAGTTTTTTCTCCACTCGCGGAGTACCGATGTGGATGGTCGGGTCTGCCTTCACGACTTCTTCTTTCAGGAGGTAGTGATAAAAGGAACGAATGCTGGCCAAATTGCGCGATATGGTCGTGTTAGCACGACCTTGTTGATGAAGGAATCCTAAGTAATTGACGATATCGTTTTGCCCCGCTTCTAAGAGAGATGCCCGGGGGCTCGAACTAAGATATGTCGAAAAACCGACAAGATCGCGCCGATAGGACTCCAGCGTGTTGGCTGAAAGACCTCGTTCCACTGCAAGATACTCGATAAAGTCTTGGATACAAGCCTCCATACTAATCTCCTTCGCGCGCCTTCTCGGGGGGAAAATAACACTCTTTTAGGGCCCATTAAGTCCTGATACAAAAGTGCTCAGTTCCTCGAAGTATTCCACGCACGGGGACAATCTCCTGCCATAGTCCGACAATAATCAAGGCGCCTTCGACATCAGCTCCAGCGCCTTGTCTAGGGAGTCGGGTTGCGTATCGTCGTCAAACCGCAGGATATTGCGGGTCACTGCGCCGCACGAAAGGCACTGATGAACAACCTGAAACCCCTTTTTCGTATTGGTGACGACGGCAATCGGCTGCATGACGCCTCGGCAGGGATTGGCCCTGTCTCCAGGATGAATGTCGACGTGCAGAGAATAGAAACAGTGGGGGCAGTGATTTCGGCACGATCTCGTTGACGGAGCCACCGTTTGGCCACAATGAACGCATGTGAAGCCTTCGTTGGCGTCGGTAAATCGTTTCGTCATGCGACAAATGCTCCTCCTGTTGCGTGAGAAAGTATGCTCGAGATCAGCATTGGCGACCAGAACGCCTGCATGGCCGCTCCGACGGCGAGTGGGATGACGAGCAGACAAAACACACCCGTATATACAATGACATTCTGCAAGAGCCGTTGCAACGGAACGGACTGCCGCAGGATGTGTGCCGAAAACCGTATGGCCAAACCACCGGCGAGGGCGAGCGCGACGAAGGAAACCAGTTGATGAGGGAAGATGCCTGTTGCACTGAACCACACGCCTCGCCAACCGAATGCGAGCACCGTGAATCCGATGGAAAATCCAACGGAAAAGGATCGTAAGAAGATGACGACGGGAATCAAGGGCAATCCGATGATGGACAACCCCAAGATCCAAATGATGGCGAGCAACCTCCCGTCGCTCATCATCCTTTCGACCCACAGGGTATGCGGCGAGACGAGATGACCTTGGTGCATGGTAGACAGTAGATTCGACAGAGCTCCCGTGATGACCATCTTGTCGTGCGGACTGGTGATTCCTGCGACAATCCCACCGAAGATGAGACCACACGCGACGACCGCCAGCAGAAACGACCAGATGTGCAGGTGCGACTTCAACTTATCCCACATGAACGATTGGCTTTTCAACCACCACTCACCCAAGTCAAAGGTGATGCTCATGACCATGCCTCCCGCCGAATCGAGTCATTCTCTCTTCCACAAAGACTCTATGACGGAAAGTAGACTACTATGCTCTTCTCGTAGTGATTGATAGGCGGTCGCATCAGCCTTCGAGCTTGCCGTAAACACCGTTTCGTCCAGCAACGATGTGCATTCGTCCGGTTCGTGCCTCATCGATTGCATTTGCTAGTCTTTCTCCAACCACTTTAGAAAGATCCGAAACACCAGCCCGATGCAGCACGTTCATTTCCGTTCCAAACGCCTCAAAGAGCCTTTGCAAGGATCTCGGCCCGAGTCCGGGCACGAACGCAAGCGGCACCTGTTCGATATACGGCGGACGGTGAGACGGGTGAACAGGATGACTCAGCGTCGCGATGTCTCGCAGTCTATCGGCGACTCCGACGGTTTGTTTCGTACTTCCACAGCTTGGACACCGGGTTTGCGAAGGCAGCCAAGGCGCTCCACACTTCACGCATCCGGACCCGTGGTACTTGCCGAGAGCGGGATGCATTCCGTAATTTGCCGTAAATCGGTTATCTCCCGAGCGATGTAAGGCCTTTTGAACGGAGGCGAAGTCTATCCTATCAAGTTGGAGCTGATTGTACTCCCTGGCGATTTTGGGTGTGCTGTGCGCGTCGGAATTCGTGAGAAAGGTAACACTCTCGACCTCACTGAGGGTGTCCGCCATGTCGGTGTTGGCAGACAATCCTAGTTCCAGGCCGTCCACCAAGGTGGGATCAACCATCTCCTGCATGGTGCGAACACAATTGCCGTACATGCCTCGATGAGGGGTGAACGCGTGATGAACGATGAATAACCCCAAACGGGACCTCACCGCTTCCTGAAGTTGGTACGCCGTGCACCGTGCCCGTTGAGACGACAGCGAGGTGTTTCGTTGTACAGTCTTCAGCCATGCCTGAAAGTCCAGCGCTCGCTCGAGATTCGCAAACCAGCATCCGAAGTGAGCTTGCCCCCCATGTGGTCCCTCCACTTCGACTTCGGAGCCAGGGAAGACAACCAATCCGTTGTCGCACTCGAGTCCCCCTCCGGGTAATGCGCGCAGCTCCCCAGATCTTTCCTTCGTTCGCAATTCTTGCAGAGGACCATCGCAGACCCCATCGATGATAGCAATGATGTCGAGGCCCTTCTTCTCCTTTGCGTGGCGAATGCAGGAATCCACCGTAAGAGATTTCGAGGCCGCCATCTTCACGGGGCGACCTCCACTCAGTCCAACATGGATGTGGAAATCGGCATACACCGTGTTCACCAGGTTTGCCTCTCGTCTCGAAGCCACCACAAAACGCTGATGAGCGTTTTCGCATCTCGAATCGCGCCGTCCTGCAAAAGGTGGACGATTTCGTCGCGGTGCAGGATTCGAACATTCAGGAACTCATCCTCGTCGAGCGCGAGGTTTCCCTTTCTTAAGTCGGTTGCCACAAACAGTTCGATTTTCTCGTCGGCGAACCCTGGGCTCGTATAGAAGCTATAGAGTTGGTTCAGGCAGCCCCCACGGTACCCAGTCTCCTCTTCCAGTTCCCGTTTCGCGCAGTCCATCGCCGATTCACCCGGCTCCAGTTTGCCGGCGGGGACTTCAAGCAGCACTTCGTTCGGTCCCAGCCGATACTGCTCCACGAAGAGCAAATGGTCAGGGCTCGGTTCGGCCAGGATGGCAACCGCTCCGGGGTGGCGAACAATCTCCCGCATGGATTCGCCACCACCTGGAAGGCGCACGCGCTGATGCTGCAGAGTAATGACTTTTCCTCGAAATATCGTTTCGCTTTCCAAAACCGTCTCTATGAGTTCTTCTTTGTCCATTCTTCTTTCGCGCTCCTCTCGGGTGAAAAGGTCCTCTAGATGTTCATCTGACAGAACTCGGCGATGATGCGGGCCGTCTTTGCGATGTCGCTCATCCTCACCCTCTCGGACGGAGAGTGAATATCCTCGTAACCGACCCCGAGGTTAACGGTCGGGATGCCGATGGACGTGAAGATGTTTGCATCGCTGCCTCCCCCTCGTATGACGGGTCTCGGCTCCAAACGGGCGACCCGAATTGCCCGTTCGACACGTTGCCGAATCGGGTGTTGTTCCTCGAAGCTGTACCCTTGGTAGGACACCGCCGATTCGAATTGAACGGTGGCGCCTCTCGCCGCTGCCGCATGTTCAAACGCGACTTGAATTTCGTGCAAAACCTCGGTGAGTCGCTCATCATCATGACTGCGTGCTTCGCCGACGAGATGTGCCTTGTCTGCCACGACATTGGTGGGCCCGTCCCCGAGAAAACTGCCGACGTTGACGGTGGTTTTACTGTCCACTCGCCCATGAGGCATCTTGGCCACGGCTTCGGCCGCGACCTTGATGGCGCTCACCCCCGTTTCGGGAGACACTCCTGCGTGCGCTCGTCGCCCCGTTACACTGGCTTTCCATTTGGCCAGCGTCGGCCCTCCCACGACGAGTGTGCCTGGGCTCCCTCCGGAATCGATGGCAAGACCGTGACGAGCCACCAGATATTCCTTTGAGATATTCTTGGATCCCTGCAAACCGAGCTCTTCCGCGACGGTGAGCACAACTTGGATGGTGGGAAGAAATGGGTTGGACTGCATGGCGTGGAGGGCGGCGAAAATGGCGGTGATGCCCGCCTTGTCATCGGCACCGAGCACGGTTTCTCCCTGGCTTCTCACCCATCCGTCGTCGCAAAGAACGGGGACGATTCCATGGCATGGCGGCACGCTGTCCATGTGCGCGGTTAACAGAATCGGTGTGAGCGAGGAATGACCCCTGCGCGTCGCAATAAGATTGCCCGAATTGCCGCCGATGCGTTCCCCGGCATCATCTTCCATCACGCTGAATCCTAACGCTGATAACTTTCTCGCGCAGCGGGCCGCCATTTCCTTTTCGCCGAGGGATGGGCTATCGATGGTCACAAGCTCAAAGAACAGTTCCGAAACGTACTTGGAGTCAGGAACACTAAGGAATTGATTCACCGCGCTGCCTCCTGCCTAGCTCACGTCAGTCTCGAATCAAAGCCGAAGAATCGCCCTAGAAAACAAGCGGATGCTCGTTGTGGAACAGTGACCTAACGGTCACACGGGCATGTTTCCGTGCCTTCTCGCAGGTTTGAGTTCCGATTTCGCCCGCAACATCGAGAACGCGTCGAAGAGCTTGGCGCGCGTCTCGCGCGGATCGATGATCTCGTCTACCATGCCCGCCGCGGCTGCAACGTATGGGTTTGCAAACTTCTCTCGGTACTCGAAGAGCTTGCGTTCTCTCGTTTTCTCCGGTTCTTCACTTTGCTGAATCTCCTTCGCGTGAATGACGTTCGCCGCGCCTTCGGGGCCCATCACCGCCACTTCCGCAAAGGGCCATGCATACACGATATCGGCTCCGATAGCCTTGCTGTTCATCGCCACGTACGCCCCACCGTAGGCTTTGCGTAAAATGACGGTTACTTTGGGAACGGATGCTTCCGAATACGCAAAGAGAATTTTTGCCCCGTGGCGAATGATCCCGCCGTGCTCCTGGTGAACCCCCGGCATGAAACCCGTCACATCTTCGAAGGTTAGAATCGGGATGTTGAACGCGTCGCAAAAACGAATAAATCGGGCGATTTTATCCGATCCATCGATGTCGAGACCTCCCGCCTTTACTTTGGGTTGGTTGGCCACGACGCCGATGGCATGTCCTCCGATTCTGCCAAATCCAATCACCACGTTTCTCGCAAAGAGCGGTTGCACTTCCAGAAAATCTCCGGCGTCGACGATTCTTTCGATGACCTGACGAACGTCATACGCGCGATGGCTTTCCTCAGGAACGATGGTGAGCATCTCTTCATCAATCTCTCGTTCGAACGGAACCTCGATAATTGGAGAAACATCTCGGTATGAAGAGGGGAAAAAACTGAGCATCCTCCGAACATGTGCTAACGCTTCTTCCTCCGTCTGCGTGATGAAATGAGCCACTCCGCTCTTCGAGGCGTGAACCCGCGCTCCGCCGAGGCTCTCGGCCGAGATGCGCTCTCCCGTGATGGTTCCCACGACCTTCGGGCCGGTGATGAACATCTGGCTTGTCCCCTCCACCATCACGACGAAATCGGTCAGAGCGGGAGAATAGACCGCGCCTCCTGCGCAAGGGCCCATGATCACCGAGATTTGCGGCACGACTCCCGAGTATATCGCATTTCGGTGAAACACGTGACCGTACCCATCCAGGGAGACGACACCTTCTTGAATGCGCGCTCCTCCCGAGTCGTTCAAACCGATGATGGGGGCACCGGTTTTGACGGCGAGATCCATG
>JAJZAV010000090.1 GCA_021799255.1 Bacillota bacterium | reverse complement strand
GTCGTGGACGACGCCCGTCAAGGGATCACCGATGTGGTGCGCGGCGAGGATCTCCTCGACTCCACAGCGAGGCAGGTATGGCTGTACGAGGCTCTTGGGCTTCCCGTGCCGAGATTCGCTCACGTTCCGATTGTCCATGGACCTGACGGCAGGCGCCTGCAAAAGCGCGACAAATCGGTCGCCGTCGTTGATATGGCGAAGCGAGGTGTTGCTTCCGAGAGAATCATCGGGTGCTTGGCGTACTTGGCTGGTTGGACGAAGGCGAGGATCCCTCTCTCGCCGACGGACGTGCTGGATCTCGTCCATCCGGATGCTCCCCTGCCGCGGGCGGCGTCCATTACCCTGGACGCCGAATCCATGGAATGGATGTCACGGTAGGTTGACGGGCAAGTCGAGCGCCGTCCACGGGTGCAGGTCTACGGTGCGGGCACCGTGGACGACAACGGGATCGTCATGGGCCAGCTTGCTGGCCTCTTCTTCGTTGTCGCATTGATAGACCACCATTCCCCCGAAACCGTCCGTGAACGGCCCGGCGAAAACCACTTTCCCCGCGCGAAAGAGGTCGCTTATGTAGCGTAGGTGTTCTGGTCGATGCTGCTGATTTTTCTCCGGATCCACGATGCGAAGTAGCGCGACGTATTTCATGCAAACATTCCTCCTGCCGAGACGAATGATTTTGCCCTTTTCACACAGTTCCAAAAGGCGAACAGGGTTGCAACCCTTCCTCCACATGGTGAGCATTATATGAAGTTTGCGCAAGATGGGAGGGCGAATTTCGCGCGATGGTGGAACCGGGACGCCGATATCAGTAGACTAAGATTGCCGACGCCGAGGACGACCGTCCTTCGGAACCGGGAAAGGGTGAGATTAGATTGGCGAAACCCCTGAAAGAATTGACTCGAAACCAAAAGCGATGGATGTTTATCATATTGGGCCTAGTGTGCGTCGTAGTGGTCCTTCTCAGCATCTACTTGTCAAATCCATGATTGCGGCGAAAGTCCGCAGCGGGTAAACCCGGTCTCGCACTCGCCAAATTGGTCATCGACCTGCGTCGCCCACCGTTGAGAGGCCCCACACGTACGTTTTCAAGCGGTCAGCGTAGTGCGTTCTGAACGGGCGATTGGAATCGAAGGACCCGGGTAAGAGGTCGAGGAGCGAGTTTTCGTGGATGTTCGCCTCAACGGGTTCGAGCGGCCAAGGGAGATGGTGAATATCTCCCCTGAGAAGCCTTGTCCCCACCGTTGTAAATAGGCAAAAACGAGCAGTAAGCCAGTCCTCGAGCGTCCCTCGTTCTGCGGCCTTTGGCTTCCCCTCGCTGTGATAGCTGACGCGCAAGCTGCCTTCGTGCGGATTCTCGAGCCTCTGGCTGCGAAAGAAGATCTCCCGCCCCCTTACTCCGACGCTTGACTTGGCTGCGAAGTAGGGAAGGTGAGCGAATCCACGAGCTCCCAACACGGAAAGGAGGCTCGACGCGTCGGCGCTGAACAACCAGATGCCGCATTTGTCTTTGTGCCGTACGTAAGTGCGCACATTCACCTGCGAGTATTCCTTTGTGGTTGGAATGGGGGGAAACAGTCGGACGCGGGCGTCCTGAACACGAAACAGGACGATGCTGATGTAAGCCTCGCCTTCATACGTATCAATCTGGAGCCCCTTTGGAATAAGAGGTCTAAGAAGCTCTTTTTGCATCGGCCAGTGAGCGAAAAACACTCGAGACCATGTCTGCGTCATCAACCAAGGCCCGGATGGCTTTGGATACGGTCGGTGCGATGTTACGTCGAGTACGTTCACCGTCTACACTCCCCAGAGCAGCGAAGGAAGGGGGTTTGAGGGCATGAGCCCACGGGCTTGTGAGTGCACCGTCCTTTTTGACGGAGGATGCAACCTGTGCAACGCGTCCGTTCGCTTCATTATCCGCCACGACCGCGCGGCCCGGTTTTCCTTCGCATCATTAGAGTCTGCGTTTGCCGCGCAATTTCACGAGGCGAAGTTCGCAAAATCACTCCTGCTCATCGAAGGCACCCATGTATACGCGAAATCCACGGCCGTCCTTCGAATCGCCCGCAGGCTCGATGGTCTTTGGCGCATAGCTTACGTATTCATGGTAGTTCCTAAACCCCTCCGAGACTTTGCCTACGACTATGTCGCGAAACATCGGTACAAGATCTTTGGGCACAGCCAAGAATGCGTGGTTCCCTCCCCGGATCACGCATCTCGATTTCGCGGGTAGAGTAGCCGGATGGTCCGCCTTGCGTAAAGTGAGGGAAAACACCCCGCATATTCCTGGTTGTGCAGTGCATAAGTTGGATAGAAACAAGCCCTGTATTGACGGCCACAGAGAAATTGTGGGACAAGCTCGTGGGTTCGCAAAACCGCGGTCTAGGCCACCGGGTACCAGGAGGCGAGATACCGATGAAAATTGCAATTAGCATCGCGTCTCTACTTTTGTCAATCTACGCGGGCATCACTTCGTACCTCGTCGCTCACATGGGTGCGCTGTACCAGATTCCCCAGCTCGAAGGGGACGGGGGCGGAGGAATCGTCGTCGCAATCCTTTGCTTCGCCGCCGGCACTCTGATCTTCTTTCGAGTTTGGCCGGCGTTCGCAACCTACTGTATTGCAGCCGTCGCCGCTCTTTTCGTCGGACTGTCGTTTCAAGACGGGATGGTTGATATTTGGAGCGCAGTCATCTCACTCTTCGCGGTATCGACCGGGGTGGTCATGTGGAGGGAACACTGGCACTCTGGCCGAACTTCCTCGGGTAGCGGCGGAAAAAAGAGCCACGAAGGCAAAAGAATCCTACGTGTTATCCGCTTGAGTAAAGTAAGCCGATAATGGATATCCTAGCGTTCGAGATAGATTGCCGAACTGGATAAGGAGATTGCCCTATGTCCGTGAGAAAGCTGAGGCTCATGCGTGTACTTGCGCCCCCCTGCGCAGATATAAGAACCTTGCTTGACGTTACGAACCAATCGCTCACGCACGTACGCATTGCGAAGAAAACCGCAGAGCAAAGCACCCGGGTCAAACGGCACACCTAGGTCCAAAGGCCGATTCACTAGGCTCTGATGAGCTCCATTTCCCCGACGATGAGCTTGCACCGGAACCCTTACTTCGGGCCATCGTAGTTCCCTTGAAAAGCTGAGGATAGAGGGTTGACTCGGCATCCCCTATCCTCAGCAGTGCCTTGCATATTACCAGGAGTACGCTTCCGGAGCAGGCTTGCCTGGACCTGGGAAGATCTGATGAAGTTGTCCCATGACGTCGTCCGATAGCTTTACCTCGACGGCGCGCAGGCTGTCCTCCAACTGCTCGATGGTGCGCGGTCCAATGATGGGAGCGGTCACAGCCGGATTGTGCAGAAGCCATGCCAAGGCAATCACGTCTTGCGGCTCCCCAATCTCCTTGCACAGTTTGTCAAACGACTCCAACTGCCCCCGATGACGGTTCAGCGCGTCCACGGCCCGAGCGCTTCGCTGGCCGGTCCTAGTCAGAGCATTGCGCCCGAGCAGACCGCTGTTCAGCGGGCTCCATGGAATCACGCCAATCCCGTGATACAGCGCCGACGGCAAAACCTCTAGCTCAGGTTCTCGGCACAGCAAGTTGTACTTGTGCTGCTCGGAGACCAGCCCGAGGAAATGCCTCTCCCGCGCCGCCGACTGCGCGACGGCGAGATGCCAGCCCGCGAAATTGCTGGAGCCCACGTACCCAATCTTGCCGCTTTGTACCGCGACTTCAAAGGCCCCCCACAGCTCATCCCAAGTGCAGTTCAAATCCACATGGTGCATCTGGTAGAGTTCCACGTGATCCGTTTGCAAACGGGCAAGGGATCCCTCAAGGTGACGACGAATCTTGTAAGCGGAAAGCCCGCGCATCTCATTTGGACCATCGTATGGGTCTTCCATGATGTTGTACACCTTCGTGGCCAGCACGACGCGTTCGCGTCTTCCGCCGCCCTGCGCGAACCAGCGTCCGATGATCTCCTCGGTTCTGCCCCGGTTTCCGGCGCCGCCGTACACGTTGGCGGTATCGAAGAAGTTGATTCCGGCGTCGAGCGCTGCGTCCATGATGCGAAACGCGTCCTTCTCCTCGGTCTCGGGTCCAAAGTTCATGGTTCCTAAGCATAGACGGCTCACGCGCATCCCTGTTCTACCCAGGTATGTAAATTCCACACGATGCACCTCTTTCCGAAGAATTTGCATCCACGTCCTTGCGCCGAATCCCTCCGTTGTTTCGGTGGGTTTGTGCAAAAGGCCGGATCCAAGTTCATCATACCAAGAACGGGGCTAACGGCGCCATGTTGGAATCGATGGAGCAAAGGTGGCGCGAATCAGCGCAGGGAGATATCCTGATGTAGTACGAGGTTTTGTACGCAACTACATATATAAAGGAGGCTCATCCAAATGGAAATTCGGAATCTTGGGAAATCGGGTCTGAAGGTCACCAACCTGTGCCTTGGGACCATGACCTTCGGAGTTCAGGCGGACAAAGAGACGTCGTTTCAGATCCTGGACAAAGCCTTCGACGCCGGCGTGTTCTTCATCGACACCGCCGACGCCTATCCTCTTGGCAGCACGCCTGGAGTTTCGGGCACTACCGAGTCCATCGTCGGAGAGTGGCTGACGGGTAAACGCGACAAAGTCGTCCTCGCCACAAAGTGCTTCGGCCGTATGGGACAGGGCCCAAACGACGCCGGGCTCAGCCGCAAGCACATCGTGGAAGCCGTCGAGATGAGCCTGCGGCGGTTGGGAACCGACTACATCGACTTGTACCAGGCTCATCAGTTCGACCCATCCACCCCGATGGAGGAGACGCTCCGCGCGTTCGACCAGCTCGTGTCGTCCGGAAAGGTCCGCTACATCGGCGTATCCAACTGGCGTGCCTGGCAGGTGGCCAAGGGCAACGGCATCTGCGACCGCAAGGGGTTTGTACGCATCGACTCCGTTCAGCCGCGCTACAATCTGCTGTTTCGTATGATTGAGGACGATCTCGTTCCCATGTGCGAAGACGAAGGCATTGGCATCATCAGCTACAACCCGCTGGCGGCTGGAATGCTGACAGGGCGCTACAAACCCGGCGACGAGGTCCAGTCCGGGACGCGATTCAGCCTCGCAAACGCGGGACCTATGTACCAGGAACGCTACTGGAAACAAGCGACGTTTGACGCGGTGGAGCGGTACCGCGACTGGTGCCAGGCAAGGGGCCGTGACATGGCCACCACCGCCGTATTGTGGGTAACGCAGCAAAGGGGCATCACTTCGGCCATCATCGGCGCGAGCCGACCCGAGCAGTTGGACGCAAGCCTAAAAGCGGCGGATGAGACTCCCCTGACCGCAGAGGACCTCGAATGGCTCGATGAGCTTTGGTTCTCGCTTCCAAGAAGGCGCGAATTCCGTTAGTCGGGAGGAGACGAACCGGTTTCTCTTCGCGATGCCATTCGCTCGCACTGAAGTTTTCCTCACGGCCTACGCACGAAGTCTACACGAGGTGCGCGCGCAGAACGGTGACCGCCTGGCCGGCAATCCCCACCCGTTCTGCCCGCGCCTCCACTTTTAGCACCCCGCCACGTCGCGATGCCTGAAATGCCATCAGGGATGTTTTCCCGAGCTTCGCTGCCCAATAGGGCGCGAGGGCCGTGTGCGTGGAACCGGTAACCGGATCCTCGTTCACTCCTATCCTCGGAGCGAAGTAGCGAGATACGAAGTCGAATGTTGCATCCTTTGCAACCGCCGTAACGATGAGTCCCCTCGCTTCGATGCGAAGGAGCACGTTCATGTCCGGTGCAAGGCTATGAACCAACGACTCATCCTCTAGCTCCACCAAATAATCCAGCCGATTGCGCCCAACGAATCTCGTCTTCGCGTGATGGAGGGCTTGCAAGAGCCCGACTGGTGCCTCGCAAAGCTCAGCCGCCTCCGTCGGGAAGTCAAGAACAATCCAGTCCCCATCCCGCGTCGCGAAGAGGGCGCCGCTTTTTGTGTCGAATTCGATGGGCTCCGAAGCGGGGTGCAGCCCCTCTTCCCATAGAATGTGGGCAGCTGCCAACGTCGCATGACCACACAGATCCACCTCCGTGGTCGGCGTGAACCAGCGAAGTGTGTAATTTCCATTCTCAAGGCGGCGCAAGAAGGCGGTTTCCGGCAAGTTCATCTCCATCGCCAACTGTTGCATCCATTCGTCCGGTTTCTGCTCAGACAGGACGCAGACGGCTGCCGGATTACCGTGAAATGGTGTGTCCGTAAAAGCGTCAACTACCGAGATTCGTTGTTGCATCGTGATCCTCCCACGCGGGTGTACCCCGCGAATTGCTCGTCCCACATGCGATGGTCACAAGATTGTGCGGATTTCCGAAAAAGGTTGGCGCAATGCTTGATTTGCATCACCCTTACCCATGCGGACAGGACGACTCAAGTCCGCAAACGACGTGCCGCTTGTTTGAGTTCGCCAATCACTATAGTATCATTCGGGTATGGCATACGAAGGAAGGATCCATCCATGAGCTCAATCGACGTGCAGATTATCAGCTCAGTGGTCATTGTTGTCATGGCCCTGTCGGTGATTTTCATCCGGTTGAAAGCCGCCAAGCATCCTACCAACGCGAGGAAGATCCTCATTCCCCCGCTCGGTATGAGCACGGGGTTCCTCATGTTTGTCGCAAAGCCGACACACATCCCCGTCTCGTACGGCATTGCAGCATTTTTGGTGGGTATGCTGTTCTCCATCCCGCTCATCGCTTCCTCAAAGTTCTACAAGGCGGACGGAGAAATATACTTGCACAGAAGTCGCGGGTTTATGTTCGTATTGCTCGCTTTGGTTGTGATTCGGCTCGCGCTTCACGGATATATCGAGCAGTACGTCAGTCTCGTGCAGACAGGTGCTGTCTTCTTTATCCTCGCGTTTGGAATGCTGCTCCCGTGGCGAATCGCCATGTATTTACGATACCGGAAGTTGATTGATAGCGTCTCGTTTTCGTCCGTGCCAGATAAACCCGCAGAATCCTGACCAGAGCGGCTTCATTCTGGGTGTTGCGGAGCACTAGGCTTGCTCCCCATGCCAGGTACGCCGGACGGTATTCCAAGGTGCCCGTCATCACCGCGATGATGGGCACCTTCGCGTCTCTGAGAGCCTGCAGGATGAGCCCGGTCCGAACGGGATTGCCCCCGTCGTGAACGAGCGCCACCTCGAAGTTCGACTCCCGTACCGTCTTCACCACGGCAGAACGATGGGGTGGGCAGAGTATCCGCTCATTGGGGAAAAGAGAGGAAAGCTGTGCGTGATCTTCCAGAAAGCAATCTAAGACGCTTACTTTCGCACCCAGTTGGACGCCGACATGATATAGCGTCACAGGGCTGACATTCACGGCCGACACGAGCCAATTCTCCACGTTTGTGCCTCCCTCGTTGATTCGACTTTGGCCGAATCAGAATTCAATCTACCTTCGCCCGAGGTTTCTCTCTCTGGTGTTCCTTATGATAGCTCGGGCGACGGAGAGATGACGAGGGAATTGATGAGAAACTACCAAACCAAAGATGATGATTTCATGAGAACCAAAACGAGAACCAAAACGCCGCGAACTCCATACTCCGGAATTCGCGGCGTCCTTTCGTCTTCGCTGGTGGGCCTAAGAGGACTCGAACCTCTGACCTCACGATTATCAGTCGTGCGCTCTAGCCAGCTGAGCTATAGGCCCTTACTGCGAAGCCATCCCCTTCGCTGGCGAACCAACCTTTGGTGGTTCGACGGGAAGAAGGCTTCGTAACCCTGAAAACAATGGCGGAGCCGACGGGATTCGAACCCGCGATCTCCTGCGTGACAGGCAGGCATGTTAGGCCTCTACACCACAGCTCCGGATAAACACCCGCGCTCTAAACTCGTAGCACCAACAAAACCCGGAAAACCGCTTCAGGCTCGCTGGTGGCTCGGGACGGAATCGAACCGCCGACACGAGGATTTTCAGTCCTCTGCTCTACCGACTGAGCTACCGAGCCGTGGCACGAGTGAGAGACGCAGGCATCAGATTAACACACATAGGGGAGCCGGATCAAGTGTCAATGAAACGAAGCCAGGAAGACGGCTCGGTCGCACGTTGATCCCGAGTTCATTTCACAAACTTCTATTGAGTTTGCCTTCACGTTTGCTTTAAGCTAGTCGTAGAGTTTTTTGCGAGGAAGAGACTTTATCACGATGCATCCCCTTGTGCACGGGCTCGCCATCTCCCGGATAGGGCGGCACGTGTTCTTGTATTTCTGGACATCCCACGAATCTACGGGCAAGAGGAAAGCACGAATCGGAGGCAGTTTGAAAATGAGTGTAACAGACGTAGAAAGCGCGAGCCAAGCTATCGCACCCCGGCCGGACGAGCCAACTACGAACAGTGAGCCTTCCCTATATGCACTGCCTGGCGACGTAGTCAGACGAGCGCTTTCGGAAGTCACCGTCAGCGTCAAGCGTAAACACGTCGACATCGAACTTCGTGACGTCTTTTCCAATGAACCGACTCAACAAGGCGAAGTGGCCCATCCGCAGGACACCGACATAGAAAACATTGCGAAGGAACACATTAAAGACTACCTCATCATCAAAAATGCGGTAGACTTCCTCGATAAACAAGGCGTCGACGTCACGATACTCCCGCCGCGGGTTGGTGAGAGAGCGTCGCTCGAAGAAGTTCTGGGTTCGGTCTCGGCGTTGATTGAGTGGTACGGCGAGGAGGAGCCCGTTGCGGCCGGGTGGATCAAAAACGCTGAACGCATCATCGAGGATCTGCCGAAAAACGCTGCTTCGAGCGATGCCGACGAAGGCCATCAACCGCTCGCCACGCTCACGTTCGCCGTGCGAAACGAGACAGAAAAGCACCTTCTCTCGAGAAAGGGCTCTCTGTCGTGGCTCGCCGACATGCTTCAAACGATTTTTGGATTCCGTTTGCGTGTGCTCGTGGAGATTGACAGCTGCGCGGGAGATAAGGATGAGGAAATACGCAAACAGTTGATGGAAACGGAGCGCAAACAAATCGAGGGGCTCGTCACAGAACTTGAAAATGCCCCAAAGCGTGAAGCCCCCTCGAGCGATGAAAACGGCAGCGGGTACAATCGCGGATTCGACCGTCCCTATCGCCGCAAATCACGTTCGGACGACGAGCCGAGCGCTCCGTTCACGATTGGCCGAGGAGTGGACGCCGACGCCACTCCCATCAAAGACATCGTCGACGAGATGAGACGAGTCACCGTAGAAGGGCGTACATTCAGTTGCGAAACCCGGACGCTTCCCAGCGGCAGAACCTTGGTACAGTTCAATATCACAGACCTGTCGGACTCGATTACCGCCAAGATGTTCATCAACAACGAGAAACAGCTTGAGGCCTTGAAGGACCTCACCGACGGGGTGACGCTGCGCGTCGCGGGACAAGTCCAATACGACACCTTTTTGAAAGAGCTCGTGCTCATGATTTCCGACATGCGACCGGGCGTACCGGCGACTCGTACCGACACAGCGACGACGAAGCGCATCGAGCTCCATCTCCATACGCAAATGTCCTCTTTGGACGGCATCACGCCTCTTTCTGACATCATGAAGCAGGCGGCTCTTTGGGGTCACACGGCCATTGCCATCACGGACCACGGAGTCGTCCAGTCGTTCCCCGAGGCATACAGCCTCGCCAAGAAGAATAACCTGAAGTGCCTGTTGGGCATGGAGGCGTACGTCGTCGACGATGGCATTTTGGTTGTACACCAACTCCCAGACGACAGGGACATCGCGATTGACGACGACGTTTCCTACGTCGTCTTCGACGTGGAGACTACGGGCCTCAACCCGAGCGAGTCTACCCTCATTGAAATTGCGGCCGTAAAGATGAAAGGGCGCGAGATCATCGGAGAGTGGAGCGAGCTGATTGACCCGCAGGTCCCCATTCCGAGGAAGATCTCGGAGCTCACGCACATCACCAACGAAATGGTGCGGGGAAAGCGCACCGTGCAAGACGTGCTCCCCGAGTTTCGCCGATTTGCTGGAGATAGCGTCCTCGTCGCGCACAACGCCGAATTCGATCTCAGCTTCTTGAAGGCTTGCGGCAAACGGATAGGGATGGAACCTTGGACGAACGTCGTCCTCGACACCTTGGCGCTCGCGCGCAAGCTGCATCCTCGCGACAGGAACTATCGTCTCGGGACCTTGGCCAAGAAATTCGGAGTCGAGCTCTTGGACGCTCATCGTGCCTTGGACGACACTGTCGCCCTCGCCAAGGTGTTTCAACACCTGCAAAAGGACACGGCGGAAAAGGGGATTGCAACGTTTGCGCAGTTGAACGACGCGAGCGGCGAGATCATGTACGCGCAGATGCGTCCGTTTCATGCAACCATCCTGGTTCAAAACCAGACAGGATTGAAGAACCTGTACAAATTGGTTTCCGAGTCGCACATTCAGTATTTGCACCGCGTGCCGCGAGTCCCCAGAAGCATCATCCGCAAGTACCGCGATGGACTACTCGTCGGGAGCGCCTGCCAAAACGGGGAGGTTTTCGACGCCTTACTGCGCGGGAAGAGCCAAGAGGAACTCGAGGAAATCGCGAAGTTTTACGACTACCTGGAGCTTCAGCCCCCAGCGCAGTACGAACCGTTGGTCCGCGAGGAACTCGTTCATTCCATCGAGTCCGTGCAGGAATACCAGAAGGCCATCATCGCCGTCGGGCACCGCCTTGACAAGCCCGTCGTCGCCACGGGGGATGTCCATTACCTGCACCCCGAGGACTCGATTTTCCGGGAGATCTTGCAGTCGCAGTCGGATCCGAACGCTTCCCTGCAGCCTCCTCTCTACTACATGACGACCGACGAGATGCTCGCCGCGTTCGACTTCCTCGGACCGGAACTGGCCGACGAAATCGTCGTCAAAAATACCAACAAAATTGCGGATTCCATCGAATCTGTCTGCCCCGTGCCGGACAAGCTGTACACCCCCCGCATCGAAGGAGCCGATGAGCAGATTCGGGACATGTGCTACAAACGGGCGCGCGAATTGTATGGGGAGACGCTCCCCGAAATCGTCGAAAAACGCCTTGACAAAGAACTCAACTCCATCGTGACGAACGGGTTCTCGGTCATCTATCTCATCGCCCACAAGCTCGTCAAGAAGTCCCTCGACGACGGCTACCTCGTGGGAAGCCGCGGTTCCGTCGGAAGTTCGTTCGTCGCGACCATGTCGGATATCACGGAAGTGAATCCCCTGCCGCCGCACTATCGCTGTCCGTCGTGCCAGTACAGCGAGTTCATCGCCGACGGAAGCGTCGGAAGCGGGTTTGATCTCCCGAACAAAAACTGCCCGCAATGTCAGACACCGCTTCACAAGGACGGACACGATATCCCGTTTGAAACGTTCCTTGGTTTCAAGGGAGACAAGGTTCCTGATATCGATCTCAACTTTTCCGGCGAATACCAGGCTCAAGCCCACGCGTACACAAAGGTCCTGTTTGGCGAGGACAAGGTGTATCGCGCCGGCACCATCGCGACGGTGGCCGAGAAAACCGCTTTCGGTTACGTGAAGAAATACGCGGAGGAGAAGGGGCTCCAGCTTAGAAATGCCGAGGTGAGCCGGCTCGTTTTGGGTTGTACGGGCATTAAGCGCACGACGGGGCAGCACCCGGGCGGAATTCTCGTCGTCCCCGACTACATGGACGTGTTCGACTTCTGCCCCATTCAGTACCCGGCCGACGACAAAAACGCCGAGTGGCGGACGTCCCACTTCGACTTCAACTCCATCCACGACAACCTGTTGAAGCTCGACATCCTCGGGCACCAAGATCCCACTGCGATTCGAATGCTGCAAGACCTGACGGGCCTAGACCCAAAGACCATTCCAACGGACGATCCGCTCGTGCTCTCCCTGTTTTCGGGCACCGAGTCCCTTACCGTAAATCCGGACAACCCGGTGACTCCCGATTTGCTTCGATCCAACACGGGGACGTACGGCATTCCGGAGTTTGGCACGAAGTTCGTGCGGCAGATGCTCGAAGACACTAAGCCAAGCACGTTCTCCGAACTCCTTCAAATCTCGGGATTGTCGCACGGGACGGACGTGTGGTTGAACAACGCGCAGAAACTCATCCAGGACAACACGTGCGTGCTGAAGGACGTCATCGGCTGTCGCGACGACATCATGGTATATCTCATCTACGCAGGGCTTGAACCGGCACTCGCCTTCAAGATTATGGAGAGCGTTCGAAAGGGTCGCGGTCTTACGGAGGACATGGAAGAGGAGATGAAGCGCAACAACGTTCCCGACTGGTACATTTGGTCGTGCAAACAGATCAAGTACATGTTCCCCAAGGCTCACGCTACGGCGTACGTGCTCATGGCGGTGCGCATTGCGTACTTCAAAATCCACTATCCGCTGGAGTTCTATGCAACCTACTTTTCCGTACGGGCCGACGATTTCGAGATAGATACGATGAGCAAGGGCTACGACGCCATCTTGAGCCGCATACTCGAAATTGAGGGGAAGGGAATGAGCGCCTCCCCCAAAGAGAAGTCTCTTCTTACCATGTTTGAATTGGCTCTTGAGATGACGGCTCGAGGATTTCGTTTCTTGCCGCTCGACCTATACAAATCGGACGCGACCAAGTTCACGGTCGTCTCGGATCAAAATGCGCTGCTGCCTCCATTTAGTGCGCTCGATGGGGTTGGAGAGGCGGCCGCCCGCGGCATTGCCGAGGCGGCCAAAATCGGAGAATTTCTGTCCGTCCAGGAGTTGCAGGATAGATCGCACGCCTCAAAGTCCGTAATTGATATCTTGGCAAAATACGGATGCCTTGAAGGGCTGCCCGAAAGCAACCAACTCTCTCTGTTTTAGTGCGTTACCGGCCCGGCTCCCTGCTTG
>JAJZAV010000089.1 GCA_021799255.1 Bacillota bacterium | reverse complement strand
GTAGCAGGTTGCATATTTTGGTGTGGGATTCATGGGCATTGTGTCATACGCTCTACGGCGGATGCGAGCCATAGGGTCATGGCGTCGCGAAATGATCTTACATCGTATCCCGTTTGCTGACGGATCTTTTCGATGCGATTCATCAACGTGTTCCGGTGAAGATACAAGAGCCGGGCCGCTTCGCTGACGTTCAAATTCGCGTCAATTAACCCCTCCAGCGTATCGTGCAACTCCTGTACGAAATGGGGATCCGAGGTCTCTACGCGATGGTTCACAACTTCGATAAAGGAGTCCGCCCCTTCTAACGGAAGCGCAAGCAGGAGAGTTTCCACGGGATCCGTCCCCCATCCGACGACCGATTCGGAAGGCGAGAGCCACTCACCACCGCGCTTCGAAGCGATGGCGGTGGCGATTCCGGAGTAAATTCCCTGCTCGCGTAGAACAGGACGACCCACCGCAGCCTTGCACGAAACCATCGCATCGGCCGCCAGAGATTCCGTGAGTTGACGCATCATCAAGTAAATCGTGTCCAGAGCCGTGTCCGCATCCGTCGATTCGTCTTCGTCTTCATTTTGTGGCGTAATATCTTCTGCGCTGACGAACAGAAGAGCGATGGACTCCCCGTTCATCTCGGGAGTCCAGGCTATCCAGCCCTGAGGCAGCAACGCTTCCACCACTTCCGTCACGAGGCTCCGAACGTCCGCATCCTGGTATCCCTTGGCTTTCGCTCTGCTGCCGGCAACGGATAAGCACACGAAATAACCGGGAAGCTTAAGCGTTGGATTGGCACCGATGGGCAACGACTGCACGTGTCGGAGGCGGCCGAAGAGGTCTTCCCTATCCATTCGAAACAATTCGACGGTCCATTCCACAAGGACGTCTTGCCAGCGGATCACCTGATTCTGACTGACCA
The DNA here is from genome assembly GCA_021799255.1 of Bacillota bacterium. GTDB lineage: Bacteria > Bacillota > Bacilli > Alicyclobacillales > Alicyclobacillaceae > JAJZAV01. The sequence goes on along the minus strand of JAJZAV010000089.1, from coordinate 12,029 downwards.
GCGATAGGGACCAGCTGATGGTCCGTTGGACCCATGGGTTGTTCGCCGCTGCTCCGTCCATTCTAGCGTAATGTCGGTGGTCCAAATGAACGCACCAATGCTCCTTGTTCTTCCACCAGTCTCCCGATTGGCGACGCCTTTCGGGAAACTCGTACCTCTCTATGCGCACGTCGACATCCAGTTGACTGGCTAACTGTCCAAGCGGCGACGCCCATCCCGAAGCTGGGATTTCCTCGCTCTTCATAGGGCCGATTCCGCCTCTTCGAGTTGTATCCGTTCTCTGTTTCTGTCTCTGTCCAGAATGTGACGAAGGAATTTTCCTGTGAACGAAGACTTCACCTTGCACACTTGTTCCGGAGTGCCCGTGGCTACGACCCGACCGCCCCTGTCCCCGCCTTCGGGGCCCAAGTCTATGAGATAGTCCGCCGTCTTGATGACGTCGAGATTGTGTTCAATGACCACCACCGTGTCCCCCGCGTCCACGAGGCGGTGGAGGACCATAAGCAGCCGTTCTATGTCGGCCGCGTGGAGTCCGGTAGTGGGTTCGTCAAGGATGTACAGGGTTCTGCCATTGCTGCGCCTGTGGAGTTCAGCCGCCAGCTTCACGCGTTGCGCCTCACCGCCCGAGAGCGTGGTGGCAGGCTGTCCCAAGTGCATATAGCCGAGACCGACGTCAACCAAGGTCTGCAATTTTCGCGCGATGCGAGGGATGTTCTCAAAAAACAGAGCACCGTCCTCGATGGTCATCTCGAGGACTTCTGCAATGCTTTTCCCCTTGTAGTGCACCTCTAACGTTTCGCGGTTATATCGCTTGCCTTTGCAAACCTCACAAGGAACGTATACGTCTGGGAGAAAGTGCATTTCAATCTTGATGATGCCGTCTCCCTTGCACGCTTCACAACGCCCGCCGCGCACGTTGAAGCTGAAGCGCCCCTTCTTGTATCCGCGCATCTTTGCTTCATTCGTGGTCGCAAATAGGTCCCGAATGTCGTCAAACACGCCCGTATACGTTGCCGGATTGGACCTCGGAGTGCGGCCAATCGGAGACTGATCCACATCAATCACCTTATCGAGGTTGTCTAACCCCTGAATCCCCTCGCTATCCCCGGGACGAATTCTCGCCCGATTCAAATCCCGGGCGAGAGTCTTGTACAAGATCTCGTTGACCAGAGTGGACTTCCCGGACCCGGACACGCCTGTCACGCATGTAAACAAACCTAGCGGAATCTTGACGTCAATCCCCTTGAGGTTGTTCTCTTTCGCCCTTTTGATTTCCAGGTATCGCCCATCAGGCTTACGTCGATTGTCTGGAACGGGGATGAATCGCTTGCCCGACAAGAACTGTCCCGTAATGGAGTTTTCGTCCTCCATAACCTCGGCTGGGGTCCCCGCACTCACGACCTGCCCCCCGTGTACGCCGGCGCCGGGGCCCATGTCGATGATATAGTCGGCAGCTAGCATCGTGTCTTCGTCATGCTCCACGATAAGCAAGGTGTTCCCAAGGTCCCGCATGTTCTGCAGCGTTTTTATGAGGCGTTCATTATCTCGCTGATGCAGGCCGATGCTCGGCTCATCCAGGATGTAAAGAACCCCCATGAGGCTGGAGCCCAGTTGGGTCGCCAGGCGAATCCGCTGAGCCTCGCCGCCGGACAGAGTTCCCGCGGCGCGCGACAACGTAAGATAATCCAGGCCGACGTCCCGCAGGAAGCCCAACCTGGCAGCTATCTCTTTGAGGATGAGGCGCGCAATCGCGTACTCCTTTTCGGTGAGCGTCAGGCTGGTGAAGAAGTCCAGCGATTCGGTCACCGACAGGTCCGTCACTTCCGAGATGTTCTTGCTCCCCACTAGGACGGCCAAGCTCTGCGGCTTCAGGCGCTTGCCTTTGCACTCCGGACAAGGTTTCGCGCTCATATATTGCTCGATGAACTCCCGAATGTAGTCGGACGCCGTGTCACGAAATCGACGTTCCAGGTTGGGAATGACCCCTTCGTAAAACACCTCGGCCGACTTTGTTTGCCCAAAATCGTTCTCAAAGGTGAAGCGGATGCGCTCCCCACTGCCCCGCATCAGTTTCTCAAGTTGCGCTTTAGGCAAGGTCTTGACGGGAACATCCGGGTCAATGCCGAAGGCGCGGCAGGCCGAGAGAAGCAACTGGGGATAATAGGTGGACGTCGTCCCCGCCCAAGGTTCGATGGCCCCTTCTGAGATGGATTTGGAATCGTCCGGAATCAGCATGTCTTCGTCAATTTCCATGTTGACTCCCAAACCCGCGCAGGCTTCACACGCGCCAAATGGACTGTTAAACGAGAACATCCTAGGCGCCAATTCTTCGACGCTAAAGCCGCACTCGGGGCAGGAAAGGTTTTGGCTGAACAGGATCTCGTCCTGTCCTATGACGTCGACAACCGCCACCCCACCCGCGAGGCCAAACGTCGTCTCGAGCGAATCGGCAATCCGGCTGGCCACTTCGCTCTTGATCACGATTCTGTCGATAACAACCTCGATGGTATGCTTTTTGTTCTTTTCCAACGAGATGGTCTCCGCCAGGTCGCGAATCTCCCCGTCCACGCGAACCCGAACGTACCCATTCTTGCGCACGTCATCGAGCAGTTTCTGATGCTCCCCCTTGCGCCCCCGCACAATCGGCGCCAGGATCTGCATTCGCGTTCCCTCTTCGTAACCGAGTAACCTATCCACAATCTGCTCGACGGTCTGAGAAGTGATGGGAATCTTGCACTTCGGGCAATACGGATGCCCGACGCGGGCGAACAGCAAACGAAGATAGTCGTAGACTTCCGTCACCGTGCCCACGGTAGACCTAGGGTTTCTGCTGGTCGTCTTCTGGTCTATGGAAATGGCCGGGGAGAGGCCGTCGATGGAGTCCACGTCCGGCTTGTCCATCTGCCCAAGGAACTGGCGCGCGTAGGCCGACAAGGACTCGACGTAGCGCCGTTGCCCCTCCGCGTATATGGTGTCAAAGGCGAGCGATGACTTCCCAGAGCCGCTCAGCCCCGTGATCACCACAAACTTGTCTCGCGGAATGGTGATGTCCACGTTTTTAAGATTGTGCGCCCTGGCGCCCTTTACGACAATCGTGTCATGTGCCATGAACCGTTCTTCCCTCAATTCGTACGAGGCAGTCCTGTGCGTGCAGGTGCCTGCGCATAGCACAGGCGAGTACAGAACCGCCCCAGTTTTTCACTCGTTCAGCTGGCCGTGTCGCTCGCCGACAGTTGGACGATAAGATCGCGCAACTCAGCCGCACGCTCAAACTGCAGTTCCTTCGCGGCGGCGCGCATCTCCTTCTCGAGCCGCGCGATGGCCTCGCGCCGTTCCTTTGCGGAAAGCTGTTCCGCCTTTTTGACGGCAGACAGATAGTCGCTCTTCTCTTCGGCCGCCTTCGTGGCCTCTATGACTTCACGCACCGCCTTCTGAATCGTTGTCGGCGTGATGCCGTGTTTTTCATTGTATGCGATTTGAATGCCGCGACGCCGCTCCGTCTCTTCAATGGCGACCCTCATCGAATCCGTAATGTGATCCGCGTACATGATCACCTGACCGTTTGAGTTGCGTGCGGCGCGGCCAATGGTCTGAATCAGAGAACGCTCGGCTCGCAGAAAGCCTTCCTTATCCGCGTCGAGGATGGCGACGAGGGAGACCTCCGGGAGGTCCAACCCTTCACGCAGCAGGTTGATGCCGACGAGAACGTCGAAGGCGCCGAGGCGAAGATCCCGCAGGATGACCATTCTCTCGATGGTCTTGATGTCGGAATGCAGATACCGGACTTTAATGCCGACTTCCTTCAAGTAATCGGTCAAGTCCTCGGCCATCTTCTTGGTAAGCGTCGTAACGAGCACCCGTTCATCGCGAGCGATGCGCACCTTCACTTCGGAAACGAGATCGTCAATCTGACCTTTAATGGGCCGAACTGAGATTTCGGGGTCCGTGAGTCCCGTTGGGCGGATGATCTGCTCCACCATGCGCTCTTGATGTTCGAGTTCGTAGGGGCCGGGCGTTGCGCTGACGTAAACCGTCTGCTTGATGCGCTGCTCAAACTCGTCAAACGTGAGCGGTCGGTTGTCAGCAGCCGATGGCAACCGAAAGCCGTGTTCAATCAGGGTCACCTTACGGGTTCGATCTCCCCCGTACATTCCCCTCACTTGAGGGAGGGTCACGTGCGACTCGTCAATCATCGTCACGAAATCGTCCGGAAAATAGTCGAGCAGCGTGAAGGGAGGCTCGCCTGCGGCTCTGCCCTCCATGTGTCGGGAGTAGTTCTCAATCCCGGAGCAGAAGCCAATCTCGGCCATCATCTCCAGGTCGTAATTCGTGCGCTGCTCCAGCCTCTGCGCCTCTAGGAGTTGCCCATCCTCCCGCAGCTGCGTTAGCCTCTCGGCCAATTCGGTCCGAATGCGCGCGATGGCAGCTTCCAGCCTCGGCCTCGACGTAACAAAGTGGGAGTTCGGGAAAATCGCGACGTGATCCCGCTTCCCTACAATCTCGCCCGTGACGACGTTGATCTCCGTGATCCTGTCTATCTCGTCCCCGAACATCTCAATTCGGATGGCCTGCTCCCCTCGGGATGCCGGGAAGATCTCGACAACGTCTCCACGGACGCGGAACGTCCCGCGGGTGAAATTGATGTCATTGCGTTCGTATTGCATGTCTACCAAGCGTCGAAGTATGGAGTCTCGACTGCGTACAATGCCGGTACGCAACGACAACACGTGCTCTTTGTACTCCGCAGGATTGCCCAAACCGTAAATAGCAGAAACGCTTGCAACCACAATGACGTCCCTGCGCTCGAGCAGAGAGGCCGTGGCAGAGTGACGTAGCTTATCAATCTCGTCGTTGATTTTGGCGTCCTTCTCGATATACGTGTCCGTCGATGGAATGTACGCCTCGGGTTGATAGTAATCGTAGTAGCTCACGAAGTACTCCACAGCGTTGTGCGGGAAGAACTCGCGAAACTCTGCGGCCAATTGGGCCGCTAACGTCTTGTTATGCGCGATGATGAGCGTCGGACGATTCAGCTTCGCAATGACGTTCGCCATAGTGAACGTCTTTCCGGAACCAGTCACGCCAAGCAGGGTCTGGTGTTTGAGTCCCGCGAGCATGCCTTCTGTCAGGCCCATGATGGCTTGTGGTTGATCCCCTTGCGGAGCGTAATCCGACACGAGTTGAAAGCGATTTTGATATTCGCTCATGTGGGTACCCTCACTCCGTTCGCGAAACGTCCATGCGCAAAAATACTAACACAGCAAACACAAAAAGGGAACACATGTTCCCTGGTAAACGCCAGTTGCCTTATTTCTAGTATACACATCCACCAGTGCACACCAAACGACCAATCAGACTTTGAAACCGGAATCCACGCTAGCAATTGCTGGGGTCTAGATGGACGACCCACCGTACCACCCCGGGGCTATGCTGCCGTTTACAACAGGTTTACGGACCACTCGGGGATATAATCGTTTTCGTAGACTGCGCGTTGCGCAGGATGACGATGTTCACGCGGCGGTTCTGCTGCCGATTATACGGGGTGTTGTTTGGGGCGACAGGATGGTACTGACCGTACGCTACGCCGGACAGACGACTTGGGTCGACCCCCTTAGAGATGAGGAATCGCACGACCCCGACGGCGCGCGCCCCAGACAGTTCCCAGTTTGACGGATATAGCGCCGTGTGAATGGGAACGTTGTCCGTGTATCCCTCAATCACGATGGGATTCGATATCCGCTGGAAGAAGGGAACCAAGCCAGCGAGTAGACCCTGAGCCTGCGGCCGAATGACTGCCTCCCCGGTGTTAAACAAAACGACGTCGCGCAGGGTGATCTGGACGCCGCGGACTTGGTCAACCACCGCCACCTTGTCCTGCAGGTCGTGCTGATCCACGTATTTCCTTACTTGTTGATAGATGTGGTCCAGCTTCGAAGGCTTAATCAGCGCGGAAGGAGACCCAATTTTGGCTCCTCCTTGGCCAGCGCTCTGAATGAGCGATGTGCTTCCTGAGTTGATGGGGATGGCCGTCCCGCTCTTTAGCGCCGCCTGAAGCGACATCTTCAGAGCGTTGAACTTGATCTGGTCTATCTGAGACATGGCAAACATAATCACGAAGAAGATCATGAGCAGCGTGATGAGGTCCGAGTACGTGAGCAACCATCTCTCGTTGTTGTTGTGCGAACTTCCCTTATGCCTCGTTCGTCTCAACGACCGGGTCCCTCTCTTCCTGCTTTTGCACCTTTCCCTCTCGCTCGCCAGGCGCCAAGAACGCCTTCAACTTCTGCCCAAGGATCTTGGGATTCTCTCCCGCCTGAATGGATAAGACGCCCTCAATCATCACTTCGCGCAACAAAGACTCTTCACTATGCTTCTTCTTCAATTTGGTGGCAATCGGGATCCAAAAGACGTTAGCACTCGAAACCCCGTACAGCGTGGCGATGAACGCCGAGGCAATCTCGGGGCCTAGGGTACTGACGTCCTTCAGGTTCCCCAGCACTCTCACCAAGCCCATGACGGTGCCAATGATGCCCATGGTCGGCGCGAATCCTCCGGCGGAGTCAAACATCGCGGCAGCACCCTGGTGCCTCTCGTCAAGAAAGGCGAGTTCGGTCTCCAGCATGTTCTTGACAAGCTCCGGATCCACGCCATCCACAACCAGTTGAATTCCGCTCTTCAGAAAGGGATCCGAAAACGACTCGAGTTGCTCTTCAAGCGCCAGGATTCCCTCGCGCCGGGCAATGGTGGCCAAGTCCACCAGTTGTTCGATAACGCCGAGCGCGGAAGGCGTCTTGCCCATGAACGCAATTCTCAGATACTTCACTATGTTCGTGAATTCCTTCATAGAAACGGTTGTCAGCGTGGCCCCGATGGTTCCTCCGAGAATCAGAATGGCGGCGTTGATCTGGATCAAGGATCCGACAGTACCCCCGTCCAGAATGAAGCCTAAGACGAGACTGCCAACGGCAACCACAATCCCGCCAATTGTTGCAAAGTCCACCATCCATCTCTCCCGTCAGGCGTAGCCCACTCCTGTGCGCCTTGCAAGATTTAAAAACACAAATCGCGAACACTCAACCGTCCTGAGTCCGCAGTAAAGGCCTCAGACGTTCATACTCTCTGAAGCCGATGCGTCGTCAGGCACCGCGTTCTCCTGACGGGCGTACAGTCCGTGCAACAACCCGAAATACGTCCGAACGTAGCACTCGTCCTCGAGACCGTCCGGAGACGAGACGACGCCAAGTTTGGCTCGTTCCCCATCGTACACGGCCTTCCCAAGGATTCGCGGCTCGCCCTGCTCGTCCACCACCTGCAGTTTGGCATACGCGGGATTCTGGGAATAAGCAAAGTGCAGGTCGTATTCAGAGTGAACGGGGATTTGGTTGACGTGAGTGATCACTTCGCCGGCTTGAAGGCCAATGGTCTGGGCCAAAGACCCCTCGACGACCGCCAGGAGACGCACTCCTTGCTCTGAGGGAACGTAGATGGGTTCCTGCCGCGCCTCCCATCGACGATGGAACATGACGGCGAGTTCCCGGCTCACGAAGGCGACAATCCCGCCGACAAAGGCGAAGGACGGGTGCCACAAGGCCAGGGTTGCCGAAAGTCCTATGACGACTGCGGACAAGAGAGAAGACCACGCGGTAAACCGGATGGCACGTTTCGTCTTCACGGTCGTAAACATCCCGCCCATCCCGAGAACCAGCGGGATTCCAACCAGGCTGAGCGGACCAGCCCATGCGCCGAGCCACGGCCACGAAGCCGCGACTTCGGGTCTCGCAACCGTGCCCGGAACCAAAGCTAAGAGTGGAACCACGAAGATTAACTGAACGGACATCGCGCCAATCGTTCTACCTCGTTTGCTCTGAACAAGAACTGGGCGCGTTCCCTTGGGAGCGCTAAAGAGCAACCAAAACTCAGCAAAGCAGACGAGCGCAGCGAGACACAGCCATGAATACACCGGAATGTTTGCTACATGATTCCAAAAACTAGACAACGAAGATGGCAAACCCTTAGGTTGCCACAGCTTTGCGATATTTGCGAGAATGACCATTACGCCAATGGTTGTGGCGGCAGCGCTGAAACGCAGCCGAATGGCCGCGAGAACAACCGTAATCCCGAGCAAAAACCATACATCCCACGGCCGGATGACCACGCCAAGGGCCACCATAGCCACGCTGAGGGCCGCTCCGGCGACGAGCGATCTCCATATCTGCCCCCACAATGCCGGTCCAACTCGAGTGAGTCGCACACCAAAGGATCTGCGCTGCTGCTTCGCCTCTTTGGCGAGCACCAACGCGTATAGGATCCACCCTACGTAGAGCAGAGGATTTGAGATCAGGAAGAGCAACGCGCGCACGATTGCGTGACCGAGAAGCCACCATGAGATACCCAGCATGCAACGCCTTCCTCCGTCTCATTGCCTTGAAGCAACGTAATCCAAATCGCCATCACTGGCAAAGAGACAGTTTCGACAAAATCAGCGTGAGTCCTGCTTAGCGGCCTGAGAATCCCCAAACACCACACGGGGGCATCAGCCACCAGGAGGTTGTGCCTCGTCCCTTACCGCAACGGCAACTTGAGGACCAGCCTCAGAGCGGCGTTCAACTGCGTGTCGTGGCTGGCAATGAGCCCCTGTAACGCCGATTCAATCGCATCCGCGGTTTTCTCATCCACCACTCCAGTGGCGGGGAGCTTGTGCTCTGTTTGGAATTTGCGGACGTTTTGTTCCGTGGACGGATCGAAATACCCGTCCACCCTATCCACCGGATATCCCAGGGCTCGCAACGTCTCCTGGAGCGTTTTCACGTCGGAGGACACTTGATTTAGGCGCAACGGCAGGGATGCACCACTCAGACTCGGAAGCGATGCATAGGAAGGGAGGTTCACTGGGTTCGTTGGGTGCAATCCGATGTGATTAATCCACTTTCCCGTCGGCGTGAGCCATTTGGCATACGTGAACTTCATGCCGCTGCCATCGGAGTACACGATCGACGTCTGGGCGGTGCCCTTCCCGTACGATCTCGTTCCCAAGAGCGGCGTCCCCTCGTCATCATGCAAAGCGGCAGACAGGATCTCGGCGGCACTGGCGGTTCCCCGGTCCATCAAGACTACGATGGGCATCCGGGTCCCCGGACCCTTCGAGGTGAAAATCTGGGGTGCTCCCGTACGCGCCTCGACCTTTACGACGACTTTCCCCTTTGGAATGAGCGTGTTGGCGATTTGCAAGGCTTGATCCAGATAGCCTCCAGGGTTCCCGCGCAAGTCCAGGATCAGGCGAGTGGCTCCGTCTTTTTTCAGACCGAGAAACGCCTTCTTCACTTCTTCGGCGGCGTTGGAGCCCACGATGGACAGCCGGAGATAGCCCACGTGGTCCCGGAGCATGCGCGTGTACACTTCCGGGGCGGTGATCCGTTCGCGCGTCAAGGTGAATTCTAGCAGTCGGCCCTTCTCACTGGCTCGGTCTACCTCGAGTCGTAGGGTAGTTCCTGACTTGCCTTGGATGAGAGAAGTCGCCTCTGTCTCGGACATTCCGGCGATGGATTTGCCGTTGACGGCCACGATGACGTCGCCTGGTTTGAGTCCCACTTCTGCCGCTGGAGATTTTGCGATAACGGACTGCACGGCGAGGCGTCCGTTCGTCTCGGCGACCACGACGCCAATGCCCACATAGGCATTCGAGAGCATGTTTTGCAGTTGTGTTTCTCCGGCAGGGGGGAAGTAGTCGGTGAACGGATCGTTCAGGGAATTGGTCATGCCCGCGACGGCGCCGTTAAGAAGCGTCGCAGAAGCCACAGGGCGGTAGTACTCCGTGTACAAGGCCTCATAGGTCGTGACAAATTTGTGAAACGTACGATTTGCTAAATTAGCCGGTATGATCATGCCAGTTGCCCGCAGGACTACTAGAGTGGCCGCCGCTCCCGCCAGCACGCCTGTCATCAGCGGCATGATAGACCGACGGAAGCTCATTGCGGAGTCATTCATTGAGAGACACCTCACGTGGTCTGAGTCGACTCGTTGGAGCCGCGGTCTTGGTCAAAAGAATAACCAAAATCACCCTGCAGTCGCAACTCGAGCCCCGCGAGAAAGGTCAGCGCTGACAGGCGAAGCGTGCGACCCCCGCGCCCCCATCAAATGCGAAGGAATCGGCGCACCGACATGATTCCTCCCCACAGGCCAATGATGATGCCAATGCCGAACAGAATTCCGCCGATTTTATGGGCGACTAGGCCCGCCTTCATAAGCGGGAAACTGAGTGCAACAAACGCTCCTCCGGAGTAGTGGTAAAGGAATTGGTACCCGTACGCGATGATGGCAAAAGGGATGGCCGCCCCGAGAACGCCAATAAGAATACCCTCCCAGACGAACGGCCAGCGAATAAACCAATTTGTGGCTCCCACGAGCTTCATGATCTCAATCTCTCGCCGACGCGAGAATATCGCCAAGCGAATGGTATTGGAGATAAGGAACATTGCGGTGATGATGAGCGCAATCACAAATGCGAGACCAACGTCCCGTACGGCGTTTAGGAAGCTGAACAACTTACCCAGCACGTTTTCCCCATCTTGGATGTTATGAACGCTCGGTACGCTGAGGATCTCCGCGGCCACCTTCGTGGTTTCCCTCGGATTCGCAGCCTTCACCACAAGTTGGACGGGAAGCGTGTTGCCCGAATTCACGGATTCCATGAACGATGCGTACTGCGTTCCCACCATCTTTTTGAGTCGCTTGAAGCCTTCTTCCTTCGAGATGTACTGCACCGACTTCACGCCAGACAATTGGTCGATTTCGCGAGCAACCTGTTGCCCCTGTGCATCCGTCACCTGCTGGTTCAAGTACACGTTGATCTCCAACTCGCCGGTGACGTAGGTCGAAAGTTGCTCCGCGTTCAGCGCTACCACCATCGCCGCTCCGAGAATGAGCAGCGTAATGGCGACCGCGCTGACGGAGGCAAACGACATCCATCCGTTACGCCACATGTTTTTCAGGCCCTCACGAATATGGCGGCCTATCATTCTAATCGTCATAGCCATACAATCCTTTGTTCTCGTCTCTCACGATGCGCCCGTGCTCAATCGCAACCACGCGCCTGCGTATCGTGTTCACGATGTCCTTGTTGTGGGTTGCCATGACGATGGTTGTCCCTCTCTCGTTGATGCGTTGAAAGACCTTCATAATGCCCCATGACGTCTCTGGATCTAGGTTTCCTGTAGGCTCGTCGGCAATGATCACCGCCGGATTATTCACAATCGCACGCGCTATGGCGATGCGTTGCTGTTCTCCCCCCGACAATTGGTTGGGAAACATCTTGGCCTTGTCCAAAAGTCCCACCCATTCGAGCGCGTCGTGCACGCGCCTTTTTACGTGCCGAGCCGGAGTATTGATCACTTCCAATGCGAACGCGACGTTTTCGTACGTAGACATCCTCGGGAGCAGTTTGAAATCTTGAAAAATTACACCAATATTGCGACGAAGGTAGGGAACTTTTCTCTCTTTCAATCGATCGATGTTGAAACCATTCACGAAGATATGGCCTTTGGTCGGGCGTTCTTCCCGGTACATCAGCTTGATGAACGTGGACTTCCCTGCACCGCTAGGTCCCACAATGTAAAGGAATTCTCCTTTGTTGACCTTGATTGAGACCCCGGAAAGGGCCATGGTTTTGTTTGGGTATTCCTTCCAAACGTCGCTCATTTCTATCATAACAGCTCTCCCTTTGCAGGAACTGATCGCACGCCAAAAGGGGACAAGACCGTTTGCAGCAAGGCTATAATTCGACATTCTACGCGGCTTTCCTGTCTATTCATGGCGCCATAAGTTGAACAAATCATTCCTGAATACGAAAAAAGACCCCCAACTGTGAGGGGGTCTAGGCGGCGAATTGCACGACAACTACAGGATTTGCTCGGGGGGATCGTCGTTTCCAGGAGCATTGCTGAACGCGGTTTTGAGCGCCCCCAAGGCACTCAGGATGCCGACCGCCTCGGACGGCACAAAGAGGGTCGTGGAAGTTCCCTGTGCCATGTCCT
>JAJZAV010000088.1 GCA_021799255.1 Bacillota bacterium | reverse complement strand
GCTTGAGAATCAAAAAAAACTGTCTTGACAGATGGGGCCACTATACTTGCTGGCGCTGGCATCTTCGGGACACTGATGAATCAGGTCTTTTACTTCACCGGACTCCGCCAATCCACCGCGGCCAATGCAGCGTTGATCATCGCCATGGCCCCAATCGCCACGACGGTTCTTGAACGCATCTTTTTGAAGGTGCACTTCACGGCGTGGAAAGCAACAGGAGCCATCATGAGTCTCCTTGGGGTTATCATCATTGTTGGATTTACGGGGTCTATCGGGATATCCGCCGGAGACGTTTACCTAGTCCTCGCTATGCTCGGGATGTCCATTAGCTTGCTGTTTATTCGGAGATTAACCAGCAGCATGTCTTCGTATGAGGTTACTATTTTCTCGACTGTCCTCGGGAGCGCGTTGATGATTCCCGCAGCGGCCGGTGAAGCAGTGTTTAGTCATACGGTCGTAAGCACGGTACTTTGGCCGTGGTTGTTGATGACTCTTGCAGGTGTCGTTGCCCAAGGTATGGCCGGATTCTGGTGGAACCGTGGAGTCGCGGTCTTTGGTGCAGGAACGTCCGCGATGTTCATGAACATTCCGCCATTTATCGCCTTGATTGCAGGACATTTTGTGCTGCAGGATCCCATTTACACAACGCAGGTTTTGGGGGGCCTGCTTGTCCTGGCGGGTGTGTTTATCGCAAACAGGAATGCGCTTCATGAACCTGTAAGCGCGCCCGCGATTGTGGAGAACGACTTGTAACAGGAATCGTTGTGAGAGTGCCTCTGGACGCACTCCAACAGATCGATAACGTCTTTGACATTGCCTCCAAACAAGTCTACGATTGTTTTGTGCATATACACAAAAAGGAGAAGATCGTTTGCCTCGGCCCACAAAGAGTCGCCGCATCGCAGGAATGCCAGTGAATCGACAATTCTGCCCAAAGGTACCTTCGCATGAATCCGTCACGCTTTCCATGGAGGAACTCGAAGTGTTGCGCCGGATTGATGGGAACGGAGAAGACCAAGAACAGGCGGCCCAAAGCATGATGGTTTCTCGCGGCACCGTCCAGAGATTGATGAAGGAAGCGCGCAGAAAAGTGGCGGAGGCGCTGGTAGAAGGAAAACAGATCATCGTCGCAGGTGGGAACTTCGAAATTGGATTGTCGACGGGTCAAACCGGATGGCTTCGCTTTGGGTACAATAGGAGGGACCTATTCATGAGTCGAATCATTGCTGTGATGGCCGAGGGTAACGACGTATCTCCTCATTTCGGACGAAGCTCTGGTTTTTTTCGATTTTCGGTGACTGACGATAAAGTCGTTGAGAAAACCTACGTGGATAGCTCGAATCATCAGCATGAGGGCTTGCCTGCACTTTTGCATGCCGAAGGAGTGGACACGGTCATCGCGGGTGGAATTGGCGGAAACGCCGTCATGCGCCTCGAAGCGGTCGGATTGAAGCTGATTGCAGGGGTCCGAGGGAAAGTAGACGACGTCATCCAACAGTTCCTCGAGGGGACGCTTGAGCCGGGCGACACGTCTTGTGGACAGCACGAACATCATGGAGAGCATGCCCATGGTCAGGGTCATGGTTCACATCGACAAGGCCGCTGAACCATCTTCCGAGCCCATCCTAATACCCGCCGTTTGCGCTCGGTCGGGACCGAAACAGTCAATTATGCGGTGGAGAAAAGAGGGATAGTTTGACCAGTCGATGGATATCAGGAACGATGCTGATGGCCGCCGTGATGGTGGGAACCACGTTTACTCCGGTGGTTCAGGCGCAAGGGTCCGCTGAGCCGAGAGCGGAAGCGACAACGAAGTCCGAGATTCACGAGATTGTTCCTATGGAGATGGTTCAGCAATACAAGCAGGACGTGGACGGCGATGGAAAGGCGGAGACGATTCAGGTGTACGGGCAACCTTATTCGCCGGGCGCACCCTACTACAGATCGTTTCTGCTATCCATCACGAACGGCGCCACCGGTAAGACCTCCCTCGTCCCAATCGCTGATGGGGGATACAAACCAGCGCTGACCTTCGTGAAGTTGACTACGAGCCGATGGCCGGATATCCTGTTCGCCTCGCCGACAGGAGGAAGCGGGGGGACCGTGACACAGAAGCTCTACTCTCTGGCCAAAGGCAAGATCTACGAGATTGCGTTGCCTTCGACTCCCACCATAAGGGCAAAGCTTGAGAGTCAGTATCGCATTCGCTTTGACATCCCATCGCTGAACGAGTCGACTACGCTGTCCATAGCGTGGAAGAAGGCTGAGTACGATAAGGCCGGAGTATACCAAAACGGAAAACTGACTAAGCCGTTCCAACCGATGCTCTTTCCTATCGCTTTGTTTAAGCCGGTTAAGCTCGCGAACGGCACGTACAGGCTGCAAGGCTATCAGGAGATCAGCGGGTTGTATCATGCCGACGGCATCACCAACGCAGTGTGGACGTGGAAGTGGAATCGAGATCAATGGGAACTGCTGAACGTGAAGTTTGAGAAGTAAACCGGCGCGTGGGTTGGTCGCAGCGGAGATAAGAAGGTCCCGGCTGCCTAACGGAGTCGCCTCTCTCAAAAAGGGACGGATAGGCGGCTCGGGTTAGCGAAATCGGAACTCGCTCCATCCCGCTGCCTTCCCATCGCCAGCCTCAGCGCGCAGAAGGTGCAACGCATCCAATTCCAAGGAATGAAACCCTTTCGGAACGTCATCACCCGTGCGGCCACATGCTTTCTCTCCTCGCTCAAGTTGTCATTTTCCCCCGTTCTCAACTCGACATGTTATCGTTCGAACTTTCCCGCACGATTGACGGGCTTAAAAGGATATGTAAAATAAACAATGGTATTAGCACTCCACGCTAACGAGTGCTAAAGTAAGCTGTACCATTTGAACGGCGGCCACACGTAGCCACAAGTTGAAAGGAGCCTCTCTTTCATGGAGAAGAAGCCATTCCAAGCGGAATCGAAACGGTTGCTCGAGATGATGATCAACTCCATCTACTCTCACCGTGAGATATTCCTGCGCGAGTTGATTTCCAACGCGAGCGACGCCATCGACAAGATCTACTACAGAGCCCTCGCGGACACGACGCTGAACTTCGACAAAGACGACTACTTCATCAAAGTGAGCGTGGACAAGGAAAACCGCATCCTGACTATCTCGGATACGGGCATCGGGATGACGCAAAAAGAACTCGAGGAGAACTTGGGCGTGATTGCCCAGAGCGGATCGCTCAACTTCAAAACGGCAAACGAGGCCAAAGATGGTTACGACATCATCGGGCAATTTGGCGTCGGGTTTTATTCGGCGTTCATGGTGGCCGACACCGTCACCGTCGTCACGAGAGCGCTCGCCGGCGACGGCGCGTATCGGTGGGAATCGTCCGGGGTGGATGGTTACACGATTGAGCCAGCGCAGAAGGACGCGGTGGGAACCGATATCATCTTAAAGATCAAGCAGAACACCGAAGACGACAATTACGATGATTACCTTGACGAATATCGATTACGGTCCATTATCAAGAAGTACTCCGATTTCATTCGCTATCCCATTAAAATGGACGTGACCAGGAGCAAGGCAAAAGAAGGCAGCGACAGTGAATTCGAAGAGTATAAGGAAGAAGAGACCATCAATAGTATGGTCCCCATTTGGCGCAAGAACAAGAACGAGCTCACGGATGAAGACTACGAGAACTTCTACATGGAGAAACACTATGGGTTCGACAAACCTCTGAGCCACATTCACATCAGCGTAGACGGAGCCGTAAGGTATAACGCGATTCTGTACATTCCGGAGAGGACACCGTTTGACTACTATACCAAAGAGTACGAAAAGGGTTTGGAACTGTATTCAAACGGAGTCCTCATCATGAACAAATGCGCGGATCTGCTCCCCGACTACTACAGCTTCGTGAAGGGCATGGTGGACTCGGAGGATCTGTCGCTGAATATCTCCCGGGAGATTTTGCAGCAGGATAGGCAACTGCAACTCATTGCGAAAAACATCAAGAGCAAGATCACCAGTCAGTTGCAACGGTTGTTAAAGGACGATAGGGAGAAGTACGAAACGTTCTACAAGGCGTTTGGCATGCAGTTGAAGTATGGCGTCTACAGCGACTTTGGTGCCAATAAGGACGTCTTGCAGGACCTGCTCATGTTCTATTCTTCCAAGGAGAAGAAGCTGGTCACGCTCGACGAATACGTGTCCAGAATGCCGGAGGATCAGAAGTACATTTACTATGCGGCGGGCGAATCGTACGACCGAATCGACAAGCTGCCCCAAACGGAACTCGTGTCGGAAAAAGGGTACGAGATTCTGTACTTTATTGAAGACGTCGACGAGTTTGCCATCCGCGTCCTGATGAGCTACAAGGAGAAGGAATTTAAGTCGGTATCGAGCGCAGACCTTGGGATTGAACCGGACGAGGCGAAAGATGAGTCAGACATGGATGCAACGGAGAATCAGGCCCTGTTTGAGGAGATGAAGAAGATCCTCGGGGACAAGGTCAAGGACGTTCGGGTTTCGAAGCGCCTCAAAAACCACCCCGTCTGCTTGGCGGCCGATGGCGAGATCAGCGTCGAAATGGAGAAGGTTCTGCAGGCCATGCCGAACAGCCAGAACATCAAGGCCGAGAAGGTGCTGGAGATTAACACGCATCACGATGTGTTTGCATCGCTTCGTTCGGCCTTCCAAAGCGACAAAGAAAAGCTCAGTCTCTATACGAACCTCTTGTACAATCAAGCGCTGCTCATTGAAGGGCTTCCCATATCGGATCCGGTGGACTTCACCAACGATATCTGCAAGATCATGGTTTGATTGCTTCGCAGATGCGTAGATCAAGGGCAAACCCAGTCTCCCCAGGGGGCTGGGTTTTGCCTGTGACCGTGATGGAATGCGGGTTTGCAGAAAGGGGCAGGAGAAGCGGATAAGGACACGGAAATCGATCAGTGCTGCGAGAGACATAGGGTGGGAGAGATAGTGCATGCAAGGCGAAGAATCCACCGGTGGGGCGTTCGATGACGGCATTGGCGAGGCGCAAGACAAAGTCAGCGGGGCTTGTGCAGAGACTCGTCTTCTCGACGTGTGCCTATTGGCCGGGAAAGTCATGCTGCAAAACGGGGCGGAAACGTTTCGGGTAGAGGATACGATGGTTCGCATCGCGCAAGCTAGCGGGGAGAAGGCGCAGAGCTTCGTGACGCCAACCGGCATCATTTTTTCCGTAGAGAGCATGGACACGACTCGAGTCATTCGAGTACGGGAGAGGCGGATTGATCTAGGGAAGATCACCCGGGCCAACGACATTTCACGCAATTTCTGCAATGGTCAAATCTCGTTGCAGACGGCCTACAACCAGTTGTCCGAGGTGGAGAGAACCGGGCACAGCTACCCGTTTGTGCTTCAAGTCGTTTCAGCGGCGGTTGCGAGCGGTTGCTTTCTCATCATGTTCAAAGGCGTGTGGTCGGATTTCCTCAATGCGCTCGTTTGCGGGGGAATTGGCTTTGCAGTTTCCTTTTTCTTGCATCGTTTTACGAGAGTCAAGTTCATCGCAGAGTTCTGCGCGGCGTTGACCGTGGGCCTCATCACTATACTTCTGATGAAAATCGGCTTGGGACACATGGCTGACAAGATAGAAATCGCCTCGGTCATGCCCCTTGTGCCAGGCATGCTTATCGCGAGCGCGGTGCGCGACCTCATGGCAGGCGATCTCGTTTCAGGGACCACAAAGGGCATCGAAGCGCTGCTCACTGCGTTCGCCATCGGAGGCGGCATTGCGGCCACGCTGGCACTTTTATAGATGGGGCCGTAAAGAAAGGAAGCGACGATTGGTGCTTCAACAGCTTGTGGTCAGCTTCGTAGCGACGGCAGGATTCGGTATCATTTTTAGCGTGCCCAGTCGACTTCTTGTGGCTTGTGGCTTTGTTGGCATGGTGGGGTGGGGCATTTACCTCACGATGACCCTGCTCGGGGTGACCGGCATCCCTTCCAATCTCATCGCCGCATTCGGAGTTGCGGTGCTGAGTCAACTGTTTGCGCGGCGGTACCGGGCACCTGTCACGGTCTTTAGTGCCGCTGGTATCGTGCCGCTGGTCCCCGGGGGCCAGTCGTTTGACGCCATGCGACTGTTTGTCCAAAACGACTACAATTTAGCCATTCAGTATGCTGCGAAGGCCTTTCTTCTCGCGGGAGCGATTGCAATGGGCCTGATTCTGTCTGAAGTCGTCTACGAAATGATCCGAAAACGTGGCCCAATGTGATGGTGACAGCGTCAAAGTGGAGTTGACCGTGGCTGTCTGCCACAAAGCCGCCTTGAAGATTCCGTTAGACTGATGGGAAAGTCCAGGCAATCGTGGGACGATGAAGGGGGAGATGGTCGCGCGTACGATGGAGACCATTCTGACGGATTTCTTTGCCGATGAGTCACAGTTCATTACTAGCACGTTCGAAGCGATGGCGTGCTTTGGACTACATGGTGAAGTGTATTACGAAGACGAGTTGTTTCGGACCAAATTTCGATGGACGAAGCGGCGACTTGTGGACGCATTGACGGGACAATTCGCACAACTGCCGGGCCTTGTCCAGTGGGTAGAACAATGCCGTAAGGGACCTTGTGACGCGTACTACGCGGGTTTGTTTACTCTCGATAACGATTCTTCACCAATACAAGTGATTGGGACCGCCGTGCGAGGAACGTATTCATCCGACTTGTCCATGGCCTTTGTTGTGAAGGAAATCGGTTCGAATGCGTCTCCCGATATTCAACAGAAGACAACCGGGAGACCCGTTCGATTGGATAACGTGAGCGTAGCGCTCGCGGATCATGTGAGAAACTCGTTGACTTCCGTCCGTGGCTTCACCCAATTTCTGAGGAGTAAACCCGTGCAGGAGCAGGACCACTATCTTGATGTGATGTTGTACGACATCGATAGGGTACTCGGAACGATTGACGATCTCATGTTGATTACACAAAACGCACCGGAGCATCCTGAAAAAACCGATGTGATTGAGGTTTTAACCAGTGTTCTGTCCAAACCGTACGCTCCGTCCAGCCGCGCCAAAGTGGTTTGGACAGGGTCTCGTAAACCTACATTTGCCTCATGCTACAGGGAAACTCTTGAACGCGCCATCACCCACATCGTAACCAATGCATTGGAGTCGTCCACACCCGAGTCGCTCGTACTCCTCGAGGCAGGAAATTTGGACGCAGATTATGTGTACTTCAAGTGCAGAGACCACGGGTCAGGGATGACTCTCCGCCAGTTGTCTCGAATCGGACGTCTGCTCGATTCTCAGAACATAGACGCCCTGGGACTTAGCTTCTTTATCATCTCCCAAATTGTTCGGGAGGAAGACGGTACTCTTGAACTGATCAGCGGCCCGGATAAGGGTGTCGCGGTGTACATTACTGTCCCGGCATGGGATCAAGGCTGTGATGAGTAAGCTCGACTGGCACCCAAACCGACAGGGATTGGGCCTGACAGCTCAATCCTCGGTTTGTTTCGAATAAAGCGGAGAATAGACGAGTTCGCCATCGGTCATCAGGAACTCATGAGTGCGCATCAGGTTGCTTAGTAGCACGGCTGGAACATTCGTTGAATCGTAGGCGCATACCGAAGTGATGCCGACTTTCGACAGGATATCGTCCATTTTACTTGCCCAAAGGTTTGTTTTCTCGACGGAGTGCCCCGCGTTGCGATTCCATGGAACACGAGTCCAGATGCGCACGGGAGTGCCCTGCTGAAAAATAAGAGAGAAATACTGGATGAAGTACTCGTGAATGCAATCTGCACAGATTAAGTTATCCGTTCCGTATACTTTCTCGCTGTCGATGAAGTGAACGCAAGGAGATTGTCCCTGTGGTGAGATTTGGCGGACCAATGCGTCAATCCGCTTGCACACGTCGGGAGCATCGACAATCCATACGTGGTAACCGAACTTGACCGCGTCTGAAACGTAAGTGATGAGATTGCTGAGATACGCGTTTCGAGACTCGAAGAAATAGAGGATATGACCCTGCAGGATGCCTCGCGTGTCTAACGAGTCGATCCGTTGATCCGACAACAATAGCCCCGGCATACTTGTGATTATGGTGTAGACGCCCACAATTCTCTCGTCTTCGTTGAAGAGCGGCTCACCGCGCACCAAGTACGCGTGAAGGGCTCCATGCCTTGGAATGAACACGATTTTTTCGAGGGCCACACCCTGGAGAATCACTTGTTTCTTTAGATAAGAGATTTCCCTCATGCCTTCGTTCTGATCTATGTCGATGTCTCTCATTCCAAGATATCGTTTGGTGTCACATCGAGGACTCCAGATCCATGTGTACTTTAAATCCAAGTCGGACTGTGCGTAGGTGACGTTCCCCGTCGGCTTCGACAATTCCCCATAGCTGGCGTGAAGATGTTCTGCGAAGAAGATGTCCGGATGAACGCCCAAAACCTTGGATATGTTGCTCGCGACTATCATGCTTGGGTCCCGTGTACCATTCTCAATCTGTGCGTAAAAACTCCTATCAATGTAAGAGCGTGTCGCAACCGTTTCTTGGGTCAGCCCGTGAGAGACGCGTAACTGTCTCAGCCAGACTCTCTTCTTCATGTGGTCATCTCCCCACTTTGACCTTATCAGGTTGCGCGAGACAAATCCTGTGGCAAATCGCCACGGCTCATCTGGCATTCACGTGGAGCGGTAGGGCGATCGACCACGTTAGGGCGGAAGGCGACCACTGTAGGGGGCCGTAGCCGTAGGGTGGAGGGGGACCACCGAAGGGCGGTCGACCACCGTAGGGGCTTCCGATTTCGTATCTGGTCGGTGCAATCGAGCGACTGACGAGGTCCTACCGTTCCCTTACCAAGGTTCGTCCGCTTTTTGGCGTCGTCCGAAGAAAGAGCACAAGGGCAACAATCATGTAAAGAATGTACAGGCAGACCTGCAACGTCGTCGGCTTGTCGGCGTAGCCAAAGAACGAATGGAGGATGTCTCCGAGCGTGCTATTCTCATTTAGGAATGAGGTCGTGCTCCACAGAGGATGGTAACCAAACGGCAGCCATCCAAGTTCTTGAAACGCCTCGATTCCGTCCGCCAAAAGTCCGGCAGCGAACAGCATTAAGAGCGCTCCCATAGTATCGAAGAAGATCTTCAAGTTGATTCTTCGGCCCAACACGTAAATCAAATAGCTCATCGTTAATCCGAAGATGATTCCAATTCCGGCGCCGATGGCCAGTAGCAATGGCTGCGTGTGAAATGCGATTGCTATCATGAAAACGACGGTTTCCAATCCCTCGCGGCCAACCGTGATGAACGCGATCAATGCTATCGCAAACACGCTTCCGTTTGTGAGTGCGACCTGCATCTTGGCCTGGAGTTCCTTCTTTAAATTGCGGCTTTGTTTTTTCATCCAGAACGTCATGTACGTGAGAACCCCGGCCGCGATGAAGTACGTTGCTCCTTCAATCTTGTTCTGGAGGTCAGATCCGTCGTAGTATCGCAGGGTTGAAAACACAATCACGCCCCCTGCGAGCGCGACGACGACCGCCGAGGCCACTCCAAGCCAGACTTGCTTAAAGACATCGCGCCTGCCAATCTGGTTGAGGTACGCCAACATAATCGAACAAATCATGGACGCTTCGAAAGATTCGCGAAAGAAGATGAGTAACGATGCCAGCACTGCACACACTCCTGATTTGAAATTATCTTGGCCTTGCCGTTTCTCCGGATAGTCTTTCCCAATGAAAAATCAGTGCAACCCATGGAGATAAAACATGACTAATGCAGTCAACATTGTAGCACAATAATCTTACAGTTTGATAGTGCGAAATATTCGAGTTAGCATTGGCAAACTCTTGGGTTCCCGACCGCCGATGAAAGGAGATGAAGTAAAGTGCTCGATGGATGTGATATTCTTTGTAAGACACATATTCGACACATGGTTTTCACGAAGAACGCGTTGAGAAGGGCGTGTATGCCGCTTTGCGTCAGTTTGGCAACTCCATCCTCAGTGATTCGTCTTTTGCGAAGTTCTTCGTTTCGAGAATCCTCTCCTCAACGTCCTTTCAAATGCTTTCCGTGGCAATCGGATGGCAAATGTATTCCATCACGCACAACGCCTTCAGCCTCGGCTTTGTGGGACTCGCGCAGTTCATTCCCATGGTGCTCCTCACTCTGATTGTCGGACACGTGGCAGATAGGTTTGACAGACGAACGATTGTCTACGTGTGCCAGTTTGTAGAGGGAGCGACGGCCGCGTTGCTTCTGGTTGAAAATGTCGTGGGTTCCATTGGGCGCAACGAGATTTTGGTGGCTGCCGCCATCATCGGAGCATGCCGAGCGTTTGAGGGTCCTTCGTCATCTGCTTTGCTGCCGCAGTTGGTGAGCAAGGAAACGATTCCACGGGCTATTGCTTGGAGCACGTCTGGGGGACAGACGTCTCAGATTTTAGGGCCTTCCCTCGGCGGGGTATTGTTCGCGGTTGGTCCCGTGTTTGTCTATGGAGCCGCAACCATCGCGTTCCTGGTGGCAGCCGTGCTGACGTTTCTCATCCCAATGGTTACGAGTGCCCGCGAGGTCAAAGGGATGTCGATGCAATCGCTCTTGTCAGGTTTGGACTTTGTTTTCCACCACCCAGTGATTTTAGGAACCATATCCCTCGACCTGTTCGCGGTTCTCCTTGGCGGCTCCACGGCCCTTCTACCGATATTCGCCCAGGAGATCCTGCATACCGGACCGATTGGGCTCGGCTTGATGAGAACAGCTCCCGCCATCGGAGCGCTCTCGATGTCGATGGTACTGGCCTATTTTCCACTGCGAAAATCGTACAGTTCGGCCTTGTTCGGTGCACTCGCCGTGTTTGGGTTGGCGACGATGCTCTTTGCAATTTCGAAAAGCATTGTGGTGTCGCTCGTTGCCCTCTTTCTCATTGGAGCGTCCGACGTGATTAGTGTAGTTATTCGATCCTCTCTCGTACAGTTACAGACTCCCAACGAGATGAGGGGGCGCGTCAACGCAGTGAACTCCCTCTTCATCGGGACGTCGAACCAACTAGGGGAATTTGAATCAGGCATGGTGGCGGGATTCATCGGTGCCGTTCCCGCGGCCTTCATCGGAGGACTCGGAACTATCATGGTGGCCGGCGCATGGATGTACTTGTTTCCGTCGCTGCGAAACATACGTTCCTTATCAGAAAGGTAAAGAGAAACGACGCAAGCGCCCGCAGGACTGCTAGCTTCCGAATGAAGACGCCCGTTCTGGAGGTGCGGGGATATCCTCCCCGAGCTTCGAAACTAGGAATAGACTGGCGAGTATCAGGACGGCACCGACCATCTGCGCGATATTCATCGTCTGGGACAATAATCCCCAGGCGAAGACGGCGGTCCATATCGGCTCGATGTTGAAGGCTAAGGCCGCTTCAGTGGCCCTAATCCTCGTCTGTCCAAAAGCCTGCAGATAGCAAGCAACGACCGTGGCGGGGATGGCCATATATGATATCCAGATCCATTCGGTCGTCGACCAGCCAAACATCCCGTCATAGATGGATGGACGAACCGCTCCTTGCGCGACAACATACACGGAGAGGACGATAGTTGCGCCAACCGATTGAAGCCCGGCGATTTGAAGTGCTGTTGCATGTTTCGCGATTTCTGTGGTCCCGATGATCTGCGCTGATAATCCAATGGCCGCCAAAAAGACAAAAATGAGCCCGACGCGCAGATTGAGCGTGATACGACCGGTCAACAAACTCACTCCGGCCACGCTGACAAAGACAGCCGCGAAGACAGCTTTCGAAGGAAACCTCTTGCGCAGGATAGCGATTCCAATCGGCGTGAACACCACATACAACGATCCAACAAATGCAACTTCATCAACGGGCACACTCTTCATGGCGAAGGCTTGCGCGAGCACCGAGAGGCCGAGCAACGCACCGGTGGCTAGCCCGAGGACCCAATGCCGACGAATGAGCCTTGTTTTGATGATGGCGGGGATCAGAACAACACTGGCTAATCCGAATCGAGTCCAAAGAAGAATGCTCGGGGAGACCGCCGCTTCCCCCTGACGAATCACGACGTTGCTGTACCCCCATATGACGGTGGCGACGATGATGGCGGCCAGCCCTGTAAACCACTCGATACGTCCAGAATTTTGCCTCATCTGTACCCTTCTCGATGTCATCCAGACCTAAAGCAGTGGTATTTCCCTTGCGCTGCTGCAGCCGGAGGCAGATTATTGCGTTGCCCAAGACGGCCCCAACGCACAGAACACAAAATGCTCGTATTCTCAGGTCCGGCGCTTCACCTAACGGGCAACTAGACTAGTATAATTCATCTCAGTGCTTTTGCCGAACGTTCGAAGGTACTTGTGTGATGGGGTTGTCTGCGGTGAACGTTTTGGGAGCCGGGGATCCGTTTAGAGAAAGCAAGCAGGAACCTTTTAGGGAAGGGTGTATTGGACAACTATGCGTTTTCTGACCCGATTTTCGCTTCGAAATCCGGTGGCGATTGCCATTTTCGTCCTTTTGATTGTTGTGTCGGGCATTCTCTCCGCGTTGGGGTTGCAGGAGGACCTCATGCCGAATCTGTCCATTCCGGTGATATCCATATCCACCACCTATCCGGGCGCGTCACCGAGTCAGGTGGCCACGGATGTGACGACGCCGATTGAAAAGGCCCTCAACGGGGCAGCCAATGTCGATTCCATCACTTCGAGTTCCATGGCCAACGTTTCACAAATCGAGTTGCAGTTAAACATGAACGCGAATCTGAACACGGTGGAGCAAAACGTCCAGCAAATCGTCAATCAGGTTTCGCTCCCTTCCACGGCAGGACAGCCCCAGGTGAAGTCGTTCTCCTTCAGCAACACTCCCGTACTCGCCATCACCGTGGCTTCCAACAAGCTCTCCTCAAGCCAACTGAAGTCGGTTGTCAATCAAACCGTCGTTCCTGGCTTGCAAGGCGTAGCCGGGGTGGCTACGGTCAGCGCAGCGGGTGCCAGTCCGGATAACGTCGTGTTGCAATTC
>JAJZAV010000087.1 GCA_021799255.1 Bacillota bacterium | reverse complement strand
CATACTATCGGCTCCTTTCGTATTGTAGCTCTGCATTGGCTACCATTTTCAGTATGGCCAACGCAACCTGCGGTTTTACGAAACGGGGCCGGTGTCGTTCATTATGACTAGCCCTTGATGCATCGCCGAGTCACAATATTGCTCTTTCTGGACGGATACCGCCCCGGACGGCAGGGGGGTCTGCATACTGTGGATTATGCGATGGATGAAGGGAGGGGCTATCAATGTACGATGGCGGCGTGCTCGGAGGATACACCCGTTGGGCCATTGTGTTCCTTATCATTTTCGTTCTGTTCATGCTGCTCGTCCCGTATGGAACGACGACAACCTGCACCACCACCCCTGTGTATTAAGAAGCGGTGGGCGGCCCCGTTCACTCGGCTTCTGTTATCGGCTTACCCAACCAACTCCTCGTGTGGTTCCCGGCAAGGGTCCCTCGGACCCTTGCCCGCAGAACTTCGGCTGTAAAGCAACGCCTCTCACGACGACGAATCCACTCGTTGTGAAATATCGTCCGCCAGAGCGTTCAAAATCTCGCTCACGCCGAGGATTTTCCCCCGCCGGTCTCCCTCCAAGAGTCCTTGCATCTCCGGGTAGTCTTCCAGCATCTCCAAGACGAGGACCAGTTTCCACGCGAACTCTGACAAAGTGTCCGAGATCAACTGCAGTTCCTGTTCCTTGGCCAAACTCTCGTCATTCGCTTTCTCATCCCCATCCTCTTCGACCGCGTCTCCAATCATCTGAGAAATCAGATCGAAATCGGACAGGTGATCCATGAACAGGATTCCATTCAAATGGTCTACCTCATGGCAAACGATGCGTGCCAACAGGCCATCGCATTCCATCCGAAACGCAGTTCCGTCGCGCCTGTATGCCTCCACAGCGATGGTTTTCGGACGAGCCATCCGCAGCGTGTGATCCGGAAAACTGAGACACGACTCGAATCCTTCCACTTCACCCGTCGTCGACGTGATTTCGGGGTTCACAAACTCGAAGATTCCGTCGCCAGAGTCGGCGACGATGACACGCACGGGGTGACCAACTTGGGGAGCGGACAGCCCGAGCGCGCGGTGGTGCGCGAGGGTGTCAGCGAGATCGTCTAATAAGGAATGAAGAGTGTCGTCGAATTTCTCCACTTCTAGGCTGGTCTGACGCAGTTCGGGAATATCCCCTTGCAGTATGGGTTGGACAGCCACAAGATTGCCTCCTTCGGCGTTTGGGAACAGTGTTGTATACATAATGCCTGGGTTCTGGCGAAGGCATCGGCACATGTACCGGGGGCATTTGCCCGTACCTCGGGATGAACAGGGGACGTATCCATAGCGTGGGGGAGTGGTCCTGTGATACACGTTCAATCGCTGGAGGGAATCGGCCGCATGCAGGAGTGCGGTCGCATCAACGCATTGGTCCATGAGAGGGTACGCCAAAACCTGATGATAGGCATATCCACGCGCGAACTTGACGACATCGCTCATCGAGCGATTCGCGAGTTTGGGGCGCAGTCCTCCATTCGACATCCGCTTTCTTTTCCAGGGGACATCAGCATTTCAGTCAACGAGGAAATCGGGCACGGCGTTCCCGGTCCATACGAGCTTCGCGCCGGGGATCTCGTGAAAGTCGACATCAGCATCGAGTTTCGCGGTGTTCACACCGATTCGGCCGTCACGCATGTCATGGGCTCTGCGGATCCATCGTCTATTCGACTCGTGCAGACGACGAGAGACGCCTTGTTTTCGGGCATTTCACGAGCGGTCCCGGGAGGACGGTGTTCGGACATTTCGGCGGCCATCGACGACGCCGTTCGTCAAGGGGGGGTTCGGATTGTCCGACACGCGAGCGGGCATGGGATTGGAGCGGAGTTGCACGAAGAACCTACGATAGTGAACTTCGGTCCACCGAACCTAGGCCCGCGACTGCGCGAAGGCATGGTCCTGGCCATCGAACCCGTCACGAGCGCCGGGTCCCGGTTTGCGAAGCAAAGACCGAATGGGTGGACGGACGTCACCGTCGATGGATCAGCGAGCGCCCACTTTGAGCACACGGTTGCCGTCACGAAGGATGGGCCTCAGGTATTGACGACGCTGCCGGGTGTCTCCAACCAAGGTATGACGGAAGAGGCGACTTTTGTGGAGGGTCCGCAGAGGGACGATGGGCTTTCCTTTCGAGGGATGCGACCCGAAGAGGAAGGCCAATTGCTACGGATGGCCGCCCGGGAGATGGATCCGATTTTGATGGAAGCGTGGGGGAGGCGGGTCAACCCTGCGGAGATATTTCACGACGACGGATGGACCTTAGTAGCCGAGGGCGAGAACGGAGAAATTCTCGGTTTTGTCGTCGTGATGGAACAGAACAACGCGCTTCACGTGAACACTTTGGTGGTGGACCAAAAAAGCCAGGGAAGAGGGATTGGAAGTGCCGCCATGCTCCGCTGCGAAGCCATCGCGAGAAGCCGCCGTCTTGGTTCCATCACGCTGTGCGTTCAAACCAACAACGAGCGCGCGATACGCTTTTATCATCGCCTCGGTTATCAGGATTCTCGACCGGTCCATCCGAATTCCATCCTCATGCGAAAGAACCTTGCTCAGGACGAATGACGACCGGCCGGAATCATAGCCCAATATCAGGATTTCATTCTTGCCACTGCGGATTGCCGTCTTGACGGCGACGTTTCGATTCGTGCGCTTCGGGTTCGTGCGCGTCGCGCTCCTTGCCGGCTTCCCCGGAGAAGTACTCTCGACCTTTCAGTTTGGTCTCCGGAAGGAAGAAGGTGCCGATGAAGGTCAAAATCGCGAAGACGAGACTCACGGCGAAAAGGTGATGAATCCCGTACGTGAGGGATTCCTTCACCGCACTCATCAGCTCTGCATAAAGCCGATGCCCTGCAGAGCCCAGCTTCGCGAATTGCCCCGACATCTTTTGCTGCGCTTGCGGTGTAAGCAATTGCTGCGGATTCGCCTTGGAAAGCTGTCCCTGATACTGCTTCAGCGAAGACGGCAGCGAAGTCGCGAGTTTGCTCGCGAAGGCTTTGCTCAAAATGGATCCGAAGATGGGGGATGCGATGACGCCTCCGAGGGATCCAACGAATTGCTGCGTCGAGTTCACCGTCCCCATCATCTTGTAGGGAAACGCGTTCTGAACGGCCACGTTCATCATCGGCATCAGGCTGCCAATGCCGAGGCCCAAGACAATCATGTTGATCACGACCGTGTGCCAACTGGTGTTTATATTCATCTGATTCAGGAGAAACGCGCCGACTACGATCACGGCGCCGCTCACCCAGGCGAGCACGCGATAGCGCCCCGTGCGGGACATGATTTGCCCCGAGACTATGCTTCCAACGATGAAGCTAATCATCATGGGAGCCATCACCCAACCGCTGCCTTGCGCGTTGAGCCCGATGACCCCTTGTACGTACACGGGCAGGAACATGATGCTGCCGAACATGGTCATGCCGATGAGCACGCCCAGAATGAGCGAGGTGCTGAAGATCCGGTTTTTGAACAGGACCGGAGCCAGAAGAGGATCCGCCGCTCGGCGTTCCCGGAGGATGAACAGCGCCAGGATGATGAGGCCGCCGATGAACAGCGTCAATTCCATCGGAGATCCCCAAGCGTATTTGGACCCGGCCCAAGTGAACCCAAGCAAGATGGGAATGAGTCCAATGATGAGGATGACGGATCCCGGCCAGTCCACTTTGACGCGATGGTCCGTCCGCACGGTGGGTAGCGTCACAAACACGCCGACGATGGCCAACGCCGCGAAGGGCAGGTTAATATAAAACACCCACCGCCAGGAGAAGGAATCGGTGATCCAGCCGCCGAGCGTCGGACCGATGATGCTGGACAACCCGAACACCGCCCCCATGACACCCATCCATTTGCCGCGCTCCTTCGGATCGAAGATGTCTCCAACCGTGGCACGAGGCATGCTCATCATGGCGCCGGCGCCAATACCTTGAAACGCGCGCGCCCAAATGAGCTCCATCATGGAATGGGCCTGCCCGGAAATGGCGGACCCCACTCCAAACATCACAAGGCCAAACAAGTAGAAGGGCTTGCGACCAAACACGTCGGAGAGTTTCCCGTAAATCGGGACGGTCACCGCCGAGGCCATCATGTAAGCCGTAAAGACCCACGCGTACAGGTTAAATCCCTTTAGAGCGCCGATGATGGTGGGCATCGCGGTAGATACTACGGTCTGATCCATGGAAGAGAAGAACATCGTCAACAAAACGGTGGCTAGCGCCCACCACTTACGCGAACCGGTGATTCGGTTCGAGGTTTGTACTGCCTCTTGGGCCATCTTTGATTCCTCCACACCCTGATGATTTCGGGCCTTGCCTTTATTTTTATCTATAGGTTGCTTTCGTCGTCCGGGTTCTTGTCCTTGTGTTCTAAGCCGGCTACCTCGAGCACGTTCATCGCAGACGATATGGAAGCCAGTTGTTCCAAAGTGTGTACGAAGGATGGCAATTCATCCGCGTTTAATTGCATCAGGCAGTGCTGAAGAACTCGTTTTCTCAATTCCCACACGCGCGTCAACTCTTCGCTGCCACGTTCGGTGAGCGACACAATCACGACCCGTCGATCGCTCTCGTCTCGCGCACGGCTCACCAGTTGATGATGCTCCAGCCTATCGAGCATGACGGTGATGGCACTTGGGTTTACTTCCATCTTGTCGGCGAGTTGAGAAACAGTACATCGCTCTTGCTGCCTGACGAAGTAGAGCATGAGAAGCTGACCTGCCGTCAATCCCAATTCCATGCGTCCAATGAGGGAAGGTCCGAGATTATGCGTCGTGACGTGCCAAGCTCTCTCAAATCGGCTCGTGAGCGTGCCAGCATCGCGGCCAAACGTTTCTTCGTGTTGTTCCACCAGGTGTCCCCTTCTTTTCGTGGCTCCTCCGTATCCTTCATCTTTTATAATGTTTAGCACAAATAAATTTATACTATATAAATAAATGCCGAGTCAAGGGATTCCCTGCGACGGAACAATTCGTCGCCAATCCCTCGAGGGTCGGCGACGGGCAGTGAAAGAAGCATCGCTATGAATTTGTGTCGTGGGGGTTGTCATTCACCACCGATGGGGAGGCCAATATGGAGACCCACCGTGACCAGCGGGGGTACGCGGAACAATGGGCGGATCGTAAAATCCGCGCCGCTTCGCCCCGTTGTGCGCTATTTTGAGTAGTTCCCGAACCTTCTCGTCTTGCGCTACGTTGAATGCAAGGGATCCGAACTTCAGCAAGGTATCGAGTTTCACCATCGCCACCTCCTCCGTATATTTTCCAATACAATGATATGGCGGTTTCCATATGTCGTGGGTGGGGCACGTGGCCAAGGACGTGCGTGGATTTCTCTCTTCGTTTTGCGCTTGTACCGTCCACTCCTAGAAGGAGCTTGCAGAATACACTGCCATCATGAGCAACCATCCTCATCGAGACGTCAAGGAGGGGCTTCTGTGACACGGGACATTGAGATCTTGGATACACAAGGAAGTTGCGACGCGGACGTGGCCCCGTGCTTCCTGCCGCTCGTCGTGTTGTTTTCCATCGCAGCCAACGAGAACCGAGCGCGTGGTGGCCCAATCCGACCTGTCGGTCAATACGGTTTGCGCCAGAGGCAGGTCACGCGTTCCGTCCCTTACGGGGTAAGTCGGAGATTCGCTCCTTATCCGCGAGCGCTGCAAAGGCCCTTGCCGTACGGAAAAGGACCTGGGATGTACTGACGCAGGTGACTTGTTTGGTTGGTTATTCACAAAAATCGGATTGCAACGTCGTTGCCAAGGAGGTTGTCTATGGAATCCGAGGCGCTTCGGACCTTTCGGCGGAAGATGGCGAACCCTCTCCATTGGAGAAAGGCCAATCGTATTTTTTCAACTTACACCAGAGCAGATTTGGCAGATCCAAATCGAACCCGATGCCTGATTGAAGAACTCGCGTCGTCTCTCGGCGTCCCCTTATCCGGGCAAGAGCAAATGCAAGCGGCCGACTGGTTGGTGAAACAGAGCATTGACCCGAAAAGCCGACTAGACAGGATGAATCTTTGGAAGAAGGCGAAGTGAGGGTAGGAGACTATCTCCTTCGCTTTCACTTCGGTGATTGCGGCAAATCCCTCGGGGCACGAGTCCTCCTCGGTTGTCTTCATGAGGTCATAGTATGGTTTGAGTCGTTTCGGAATCCTTCTGAACGACGGGCCTGGACCATTGGGGCGCAGTTTTGGGGGAGAAGGGGGGATTGCCGTGATTACGCGCGCACATGTTCAGCCGTATGTGGGGCAACGCGTTGTGGTTCAAACTCGCGACGGAGCTATTCACCACGGGATCTTGCACTCAGTCTCGAACGACGGTATCTACGTTCGTGGCATCCAAGGACAGCCTCGCCTTACGCAAGGTACAGAATCGCCGACCGCTTCGCTTCTGGCGGATCTGCCACCATCGGGAGAGGTGAATGAGGCCTTTTGGCCGTTTTTCTTCTTCCCTTGGTTTTGGATTGGCGCATTTTGGCCTTGGTTTTGGTGGTAGTTGAGAGGATACCCGAGAGGAGGTGCACCGATGTGTACGAAAGAGGAATGTGAAAAGTACGTGGGACAGTGGGTCCACTTTCGCACGAAATACGGTTATCACGTTGGCTTGGTAGAGCGGGTGACCAACGACAGTGCCGTCGTCTTGTCCCCAAAACAGCACATTCCCGCACAATTCGCCAGCGCCAACCTGAGTGCTGATGAAGAGCAACGCCTGGATCTCGCCCTCGCATGGTGGGGAGGAATGGGACGAGGCGGATATCCGGGTTACGGCGGAGCCCCTGGAGCGGGAGCCTACGGTGGTGGCTGGGGCTGGGGTTGGCGACGATGGGCCGTGTCGTTTCTGATCATCTACGTTCTGTGGGGTCTATGGTGGTAAACGCCGCATAGCGCCTCGACGTGCCTCTTAAGGCAAAGCAATGACGGACTCCTGTAAGAAAGGAGGGAATACGCATTTGTGCACTCGAGGAGAATGCGCGGGCAACGTGGGCAAGTGGGTTCAGTTTCAAACGCAGTGGGGCGTTCACAAGGGGATTATCAGCGACGTGAATGACCATGCGGTTCTAGTCCGCGTTCCTAGGCCCTACGCGCCGACCGGGCTGGCCAGCGCCCATCAGGAAGTCGACAAGGACGATGTTGACAAACTGGATCTGGCTCTCGCACAGTGGGGTGCGGGCTACGGCTACGGCGGCTATGGTCGACCAGGTTACGGCAGGTACGGCGCCGGTTGGGGACGACCCGGCTACGGCGGCTGGTACGGTGGCTGGTGGTGGTGGTGGCTCGCCTTCGCATGGATTTTTGCGCTGGCCTTTTTGTGGTAGTTGTGTGACCGGAGATTCCACCGGGGAAGAAACTTGAAGAGGAGGTCCTCGGGCCTCCTTCGTTTACGTTCCGATGACTCTGTTGGTTTTCCTGCCAGCAGGTCGGTTCTTGGGCGACGGGGCGGGGCGACGGCTCTTGCTCCTTATTTTTGTTTTACCCTTTTCCTTCGAGAACATGTGAGTGAGACGAGCGCAAACAAGGTCCGCGATGAGGCGGTGACCCGCGTTATTCGGCAGAATCGGCTTGCGCAGAGGGGTCATGAGATCCAGAGCGTTGCCGGTTCTATACCCGTCAATGAGGTGCGCCTCGTTGTGGGCAAATTCCCTATCGAGCTGTAGCAACGAAAACCCGTAGTACTGTGCGAGATCCGTAATGATGCTGTTCATCCCGGCCACAAATTCACCGGCGGGAGCAAAGGACGGCAATGGGTTGTACAACGTGGTGACGAGTACGTGCGCCTTGGCCTTTTCTTGAATCAAGCGAAACAATTGATCCGTGTAAAATCCAAACTCGTCGGCCTTTTTCAGCACGGTCCGCGGCGGGAAGGGATTGCCGTTCAGGCTGAGTCGGCGGGGCCGTAAGAGACGGGAAAAGTCCGCGCTTCCAATGCACAGGGTGACGACGCGCGCGTCGTCCCACAAGGCGGCTGGGAGTGTTCGTGCCACCTGATTCAGCATTTTCGCCGTCCAACCGGGTTGCGCGACAACCGCGCACTCGTCGACCCATTTGCGAGATCTCAGGAATTCGTCAACTTGTCGCACGAAACCAAGGGTTCGCTGGCTCGCGCCCTGTCCGGCCGTGATGGAATCCCCAAACGCAAGATATACATTGCGAGACATACGACCTCCCCCCCGTGTCAGTACATTCCTCTGGGTACGCCAATGGCATGGATAAGGGCGGAGCATCGCTGTCGCGACGGAAGACGTGGATGGAAGTGTCGGTACCAAGGACGCGAGTGACGACTTTCGATAATGCGAAGGTTTTTCGCCGAATCGGGGAAATGCTACACTTAATGCGAACAAGACCCAGAAAATTCTGCGAGGGGAGGTGGTGCCCGATGACAACGCAAAGAGTACCCAATAGATTGGCCAAGGAGAAGTCCCCTTATCTGCTTCAACATGCGTACAACCCTGTCGACTGGTTTTCTTGGTCCGATGAGGCTTTTGAAGCCGCGAAACAAGGCAACAAGCCCATCTTCTTATCTATTGGGTACAGCTGACGTCGCTTCCACAAGTACGTGTCATTGGTGTCACGTGATGGAACGCGAATCGTTCGAAGACGAGGAAGTCGCGCAGCTACTGAATCGGGGTTTTGTTGCCATCAAGGTGGATAGAGAAGAACGACCCGACATCGATCACATCTACATGACCGTATGCCAAGCCCTCACCGGCCAAGGCGGCTGGCCGCTCACGCTGATCCTGACTCCGGATCAGCATCCCATCTTTGCGGGCACGTACTTTCCGAAGGAATCTCGCTTCGGCCGACCCGGACTCATGGATGTTCTTCGGACTGTTCTTAGGGAGTGGGAAAAGGACGCCGAGGGTCTCTCCATGCACGGTCGGGACTTAATGGGAAAGGTGAACGAGCACTTCGCGTCGGACACCCAAGGCGAGTGGGACGCGTCGCTCTTAGACGATGCGTACCGCTGGTTTGACGAGAACTTCGACCCCGACTTTGGCGGGTTTGCCGGCGCTCCCAAGTTCCCAACTCCGCACAACTTGATGTTTCTCCTTCGCTACCAATTGACCCATCCAACCTCGCGAGCGGGGTTCATGGTCATGAAAACACTCAACGCGATGGCCGAGGGCGGGATTTACGATCACGTTGGTGGCGGATTCGCCCGCTACTCCACCGACGCGCGCTGGCTGGTACCGCACTTTGAGAAGATGCTGTACGACAACGCGCTCCTCGCCCTGGTGTATACCGAGGCCTACCAAGTGACTGGCGAGGCCAGGTACAAGCGAATTGTCGAAGGCATCCTCGGGTATGTGACCAGAGACATGACGCATGCGCAAGGAGCGTTCTATTCGGCCGAAGACGCGGACTCCGAAGGGGAGGAAGGAAAGTTCTACCTCTTCACTCCGGCTGAAGTGATTCAGATTTTGGGGGACAAAGACGGCAAAGCATACTGCGAAATGTACGACATCACGGAATCCGGAAACTTCGAGGGAAAGAACATCCCCAACCGAATTCGGTCTGGCGGGCTCGCCGACGATGCCGCGGTATCATCGTGGAACGAACGCCTTCGCCAAGCGCGTGAGAGGCGCGTACGTCCGCATCTGGACGATAAGGTACTATTTGGTTGGAATGCGCTGATGATCAGTGCCTTCGCGAGAGCAGGGAGAGTCTTTGGCGACCCGATGTGGATCAAACGCGCGCAACAGGCCGCAGGATTTTTACAGCAAAACCTCGTGGATGACAGGGGGCGCATTCTCGCTCGCTACCGCGACGGAGAGTCGAAGTTTCTCGGGTATGTGGACGATTTAGCGTACGGGATCTGGT
This sequence comes from Bacillota bacterium, assembly GCA_021799255.1. Taxonomy (GTDB): domain Bacteria; phylum Bacillota; class Bacilli; order Alicyclobacillales; family Alicyclobacillaceae; genus JAJZAV01. The sequence goes on along the minus strand of JAJZAV010000087.1, from coordinate 3,173 downwards.
CGATGCTGGAACTCTTTGATTCGACTGCTAACCCCGACTACCTGGAGCAGGCCATTCGTTGGCAGTCCGACATGCAAGAGCGGTTCTGGGACGACAAAAGCGGCGGATTCTTCTATTCGTCGGTAGATGGAGAACCCCTCGTGGCCCGCCCAAAAGAGATTTACGACGGAGCCACCCCTTCGGGGAACTCCGTGGCTGCTCATAACCTCGTCCGCTTGGCCAGGTTGACGGGCGACGCACGGTATGAGTCGCTGGCCAGTACCCAGCTTTCGTCCTTCGCGAGGGCGGTGAAGGAATATCCGAGTGCGCACGCCTTCTATCTCGTGGCCTTACAACTCGCCACCATGCCACCTCGAGAGCTCGTCGTCGCGGGAAAGGCGCAGGAACCGGCCTTTGTGAAGGCTTTCGACACGGTTTCGCGGGGCTTTTATCCGTTCCTAACTTCCTTGTTTGTATCGGACGGAGAGCAAGGGAGAAAGCTGGGGGACCTGGTTCCGTTTGTGAAGGAATATCCCGTTCGAAACGGACAGACGACGTTTTATTCGTGCGAGAACTTCGCCTGCCGCCAACCGACGAATCGACTCGAAGAAGTCTTGCCGACAAATTGACGGCAGTCCGACTCGGGGACGAGTGGGCTCGTCCCCGAGTCAACTACGGCTCAAAACACGTCTTTCTTTGTACAATTTGATGAGCCTGTCCACCGTCAGACCGATGGCGAACGACACCGCCATCAAAATCATAATGCCCGCCACATACAGAGGGGTCCTCAAGTCTAACCATCTGCGTAGTTTCATGCTGAGTCCTCCGAGAACTATTTGACTGGGAGCCAGACGGATACCATCATGGCTGCGAATAGAATGGCACCGAAGCGAAACAGCAACACGGCGGTGCCCTTCACCGCGGCGTGCAACTTCACGGGTTCCGTGAATCGATAATACAACCGCGTGACGTAGTAAGCCGATGGTACCGTGATGAGCACAAACAAGGCGATGGGCGTCAGCCAACCGATGGCGACGAGGGCCAGAACGGTGAGATACGCGACCGCAAAGACGGCCCCAAACAGGATCCGTCCTTTTTCCCTGCCCATAAGAATGGCGATGGTTCTCCGCCCACCCTGCTTGTCTTGTTCCATGTCGCGGATGTTGTTCGCGAGAAGAATCGCGCCAATCAACAGCCCGATGGGAACCGAAACCGCCGTGGCACGGCCCGTGATCTCGCTTGTCTGGACGTAGAAGGCCAACAGCACGATGACAGGGCCCATTGCGACCGACGCGGCGAGTTCCCCGAACGGAGTGTATGCCAAAGGCTTCGGGCCTCCCGAATAGAAGAAGGCGATGAGCAGGCACAGGACTCCAACGAGCGCAATGTACCACGACGTGGAAGCACAGATGTACACGCCAAGGGCAACGCTAATTCCTATAAACGTCCACGCGGTACGCCACACAAACTTCGGAGACATGCCATCTCTTACGATGGTTCCCGCGATGCCCACCATGTGTTCATCGTCCAGCCCGCGCCGATAATCGAAGTACTCGTTGAACATGTTTGTGGCCGCCTGAATCAGAATGCTGGCGAGCGCGAACGCCACGAAGAGCCACGGACGAAAGTGTCCAATCGTGATGGCCAACCCGGTGCCAATCAAAACCGGGACCAGAGACGCGGTAAGGGTGAACGGGCGCAACATGCGCCACAAGACTTTTAGATTACTTTGCGACATACCAACCACCTTAGGAGGAATGAATGCATCCTTCGCTCCACATCATAGCATATCGTGAAGGACGGTGTGATCCCTAAGAAATTGGTGAACAACAGGTGATTTTGCTATACTTTTTTCGTTGCAAAAACGGGAGGCTATGCGAATGGTAGAGTGGAAACCAGCGGGCAGTTACCAAGACATTTTATACGAAAAGGCAGACGGAATTGCCAAAATCACCATTAATCGGCCAGAAGTTCGAAACGCGTTTCGTCCTGAGACCGTCATGGAACTTATCGATGCGTTCAACAAGGTTCGCGACGACGAGGAAGTTGGAGTCGTGCTGCTGACTGGGCAAGGCAAGGATGCGTTTTGCTCCGGAGGAGACCAGCGCGTTCGCGGCCATGGTGGCTACGTGGGCAGCGATAGCGTTCCTCGGCTCAACGTCCTCGACTTGCAACGCCAAATTCGTCAGTTGCCGAAGCCGGTCATCGCGGTGGTGGCAGGCTACGCGATTGGTGGTGGACACGTGTTGCACGTCGTATGTGATCTTACCATTGCCGCCGACAATGCCATCTTCGGGCAGACCGGTCCCAAGGTGGGAAGTTTCGATGCCGGCTATGGAGCCGCTCTGTTGGCCCGCATCGTTGGACACAAGAAGGCCAAGGAGATCTGGTTTTTGTGCAGGCAGTATAACGCGACCGAAGCGCTTGACATGGGTCTGGTGAATAAGGTCGTTCCCGTCGACCAACTCGAGGAAGAAGCGGTCCAGTGGGCGAAGGAGATCCTTGAAAAAAGTCCCATTGCGCTTCGCTTCCTGAAGATGTCGTTCAACGCGGACACGGATGGCATGGCGGGGTTGCAGCAATTGGCCGGCGACGCTACCATGCTGTTCTATATGACGGAAGAGGCGCTTGAAGGAAAGAACGCGTTTCTCGAAAAGAGGAAGCCGAACTTTCGCAAGTTTCGTCGTTTGCCATAAAGCGTCCATTTCGAGGATGGACATGAGCCGCCCAGCCGGACGGCTCATGTAGAGAGGTGTATCACATGGCGTACATCGATGGATTCGTGATGCCTGATTGGCTCACTCGTCGTGCGCAATCAGACCCTTCGGAGACGGCCATTTGGCACCCCGACGGAGAACGCACGTATCTCGATTTATATAAGGAAGCAACGCAATTGGCCGGGCAGTTGATGGAAGAGGGAGTTTCCCCAGGGGAACGCGTTGCCATATTGGCAAGGCATGGGCTTCTCTTCGCGCGGTGCGTTCACGCATCCATGGAAGGCGGCTATCCCGTCGTTCCCTTGAACGCACGGCTATCAGCAAACGAATTGGCTTATCAACTGGACGACGCGTCTGCTGTCGTCCTGCTTTACGACGACGCTTTCTCTGACCTCGCTTTTCAAGCGGCAAAGATGAGCCGGCAATCCCTACGGTTAGTCAAGGTGGATCTCGAACCAGCCCCGGTGACGACCGCGA
>JAJZAV010000086.1 GCA_021799255.1 Bacillota bacterium | reverse complement strand
CGGACCATGAGGGTGTTTGGGCGGACAAACTCGCGCACGTCGAGTATTTCATCTCCGAAGCGTTTACGAACCTGAATCGTACGCGAGTCCATGTCACACCAACTTCCCGTCGTCTTTATCTACAAGAAACTGCTTCGCAAGTGCGAATCCACCGACCAACACCGCCGCCCACGCGACCCAGTTTACCGTCCCCAAGACGCTCGTTCCGCCAGTGGCAGACCCGCTCGGCGTACTCGCGCTCCCGACGATATGTGACGTAATGGACTGCATGCTCCAGTGAGTAATCGCCCAATACACAACAGCCCCGAGGACTGCGGCGAGGATGATTTCCACGAAGATGCCACCCTTCACCCAGTCGATCTGGATGGTGGTCGCATTGGGTGATGTCGCAAGCGTTGTCGTCCCTGGCCAGGGTGTCACGCCTTTCAGGCGTAATGCGGTATTGACGATTCCTGCAAAGTGACTTGCAGGGTTGATGTAATTGACCACTTTATTCTTCGGCAACCCCGACAAGTCAAGGATTAAGCGCATCCTTGTCCCCTCTTGCTGCACCATCTCTTCTTTGTACATTTGGTTACGGACCGTTGTGAGGTTCAGATGCTGCGTGCCTTGAATCAGCGTTTTCGTCACCCATACTGTCTTCATCGGCAACCACCTACTCCGAGTACCACGGAGACATCTGCACGTCTCCTGTGGCGTTCCATTGCTGCCTCTTATGGCAATTGCATGGGCGACGGCGATTCACATTCACCGTTAATCGGCTGTCTTTCAAAACTAGCGGTCTCGGCATAAAGAACATTGCCGCGACTACGGTTGATGCCACCCCCACGATAAATCCCGTTGCTGCCTTCATATGTGGCCCTCCTAGCAGGAAAATGTGTAGACGACGGCCTTCGACCCAAACTCAGCCTTCAGAGCCGCAAATCGGGCATTCAGAGCCGTATACGTCTGCCTCCTGGCAATCCCATCAACCTGGATGTGTGCGGCCCGCTGGAATGCCATCAGTGCCTGCATGGTCTTCGGCCCGAAGATACCGTCCTGGTTACTCGGTGCGTTATATCCGAGTTGAAAAAGAGCCTGTTGCAATTTCAATACGGCAGGGCCAGAACTGCCTTGCTGGAGCAACGTGCACCCACCGGAAGACGTCGGTGCAGAAGTCGTGCCACGTCCACTCAGGCGAGTCGCCAGCGCCCCGTACGTCTGTTGACCGACAATCCCATCGACTTGGATGTGCGCGGCCCTCTGGAAAGCCATGACAGCCTGTTTCGTCTTCGGACCAAAGATCCCGTCGATGTTACTCGGCGCGTTGTACCCGAGCTTCCACAAATTCGTCTGCAACGTCCGAACGCCGCTCCCCGAATCCCCTTGTTCGAGCAATTGCCCATAGGCGGGGGAAGAGGAGTACGTGGTAGGCGGAACGTAAGGATGCGTTGCTGGTGTCGATTTCCTACTTGGCTTGCGTACTGATTTCGGTGTCGCCACAAAATGCCCATTCACGTAATGCCCTGGTGTCCACTTCGTGTGATTGTAGTAGCCACCGGCGGCGTTCACAACTGCGTCGTAACTCTCCCCGGTGTAGATATGGCCGTCCGGTGCCTTGATAGAGTACATCTTGGTTGGTGTGCTCTTATGTGCTGGTACTGGCGCAGGCTTTGTGGTCTTTTTCGCCACTTTCGTCGTACTCGCAGGCTTGAAATAGTGTGTATAGGCATAGTAGCCTGCAACCCCGAGAACGCCTAAAAACGCTACGATCCCGAGCGTGTTGTAATGGGACACCTGTGTATCGCTGTCATCCACTGCATAGTCGTCCTGTGGAACAAGGTTCGTCTGTACCGCCATTGGGACTCACCGCCCTATTCGACCTTTCTACTGAGCCTAGCATACCCGATTCAGGTAAAAGACGCAGAAAGGCCGCCATTGCTCGGCATGGCGGTCTCAGATAGAGGCAGTGTATTGGTTGATGCGTTGCACTTCGATGTTGTACCACTGCCGGTGATTGAAGAACAATTCGCCGTGTGCTGGGAGGTTCGCCAGCATGTAATCGAGCAATTCGTCGGCGTTGATGGTGAGGTCCGCAATCCTCTTGGCGAAGCGCAGTTGCCCCTGATATTGCTGTAAATCCGGGACGAGAGATCCCCCAGCCTGAATCTTCTGTTCAAGGACAGGGGGTGGATAGGCCCCAAGCCTAGAGGCTATCTGTCTCATCATTAAGGCGTTCATGATCCCCGAACCCCCTCCCGTACCCGCCATACATCTGAGGGGCATCCTCGTCAAACTCTTCCTCTTCGAACTCCTCATCATCCTCTACAGACTGCCCCATCAAGCGAGAGGCCATCAACTGGGACGCCGTCGGAGGTGCGTACTGAGGCGCTTGTGGCTGTGCCTGCGGGGCTCCAGCGATTTGCGGCAGGAGTTGTCCCTGTTTGCAATGCGGGCACGGCGCAGAAGCTACGAGGCCGTTCGCAAGCATTTCACGTTCACAGTGGTTGCACTTGTAGCGATATTTCGCTTCCGCGGGCGCAGGTCCTTGAGACGGTTGTGGAGCCTGTTGTTGCGGCTGAGGTGCATATCCCTGTTGGTTGTAGGCCATCGGCTGCCCCTGCGGATTAAATCCGGTGTTCCCACCGGGGCCAAACGGACCAGGAGTACCTGCGTTCGGCGGCGGTGTCTTCCCGGTAAAGAGCGCTACGGCCGCACCCAGGAACTCATATACTGATTCATTTTTCTTGCTCTTGCGTTTTTCTTTCTCAATCTCCGCATTGATCTTCATTTCTTCGAGCTTAAACTTCATCTCAAGCTCATCACGACTTAGCATATATTGGTATTCGTGTGCGCTACTCGCATTCGGAGAGGGTGAGTCATGATACAGTCCAAGGGATTTCAGTTTATTTTGAGCTTCCGCAATCTCGTCTATGGCGGATTGTTTCGGACCAAACAGTTGCTCCTCGATCAGTTTATTGCCATAGGCCTCCCACGGACTCGATGGCCGTTGTTGGAGACCTGCTTTTAACTCCTGCATTTCGCGCCGATGCGCCTCGTCACGTTGGGCCAAGCGTGCCTCATACGTGTTCACGACTTCAGATATCCGGCGTTCGTTACGCTCATTCTGGTCGAGAATCATTTTCATGAACGCCATGTTTTCCCCACTGCCCTGAGACTGGAGTTTCATCGCGGCCTCAGTGGCTTCCCGCTCACGACGACGACTCGCCTCGAGCTCCTGACGAAGGTCACTGGTTCTCGCCGCGTCGATACCTGCAAGGTCTTTCGCAACGGACGTAATCGCCTGTATATTCTGTGCCGGATCCGCTTGTTGCGGCTTCGGATTTTCACCAAGCAGGTTCGACAAAATCTTCGCATAGCCTTGGGACTCAGCCATCTTCCCAAGCCGTTCTACCGTCGAGGCCAATTGCGTCGATACAGCGTCCGCCTGAGCGCCGACGGGTGCCCTTGCGCCGGATTGGTTTGCTAAGAACGCAAGTACCGGATCCACCGTTTCTGCTTGCATTTGCAAAGACATCAGTTCAACCTCCCTCGGCGGGCTGTGTCGCTCGACCGTCCTCCAGAGACGCCTGCACCGCTTGCATAATCAACTGCGCAGTCTGCGTGCGTGTCCCCACTGAGTAACATAATACCGCATCGAGCAAGAATCGGCTCATCGCATCGGATTCGTCCCCCTGGTATTTCGCATACCGTAGCCGAAATTCCAGGAACATAGCGTAAATCCCAGGGGTGATGTTGATGTTGTTCGCAAGAACAAATCCTCGCTGTAGCCCCATTCGTGCGTTGACTTTAGAATTACCGAGCGGGACGATTTTGCCTTTCGCTTTGCCTCCAACCGCCGGTACGCCCTCGCCTACAATCGCCTTTGCGGCGTCTATCGGGCGCTCGGTGTTCCAAGAGCCATCCTTCTGCTGCACAAACCCTTTTGCTCGGGCTTCTGTCAGCACTTTCGGGCTCCACCCCTTGACCAACAATTGCCCTGTGTCAAGGTCAACCACCCCTTTGACCAAAATGCTCGGCAGGCTATCATGCTCGTTTCGGACGTGGAGATTTATGTCGTTGTAGCCCGTCCCCGTCGGCTCAAAAACCGCACTGCATTCGCTACACACCCACCCGGTTCGTCTGCGTGACACTGTCTGCCAACCCCTTCCCGAATGCGGCAATGAAGCGGTCTAGCTTGTCCGCAGACTCCACGGTCTTGTCCACCAAAACGCTATATCGACGGTTGCTAACATGGTCTTTGTCCTCGGCGGCACTAAGGGCCAAGGCTGTATATTCACGCTCTTTTTCAGCGCATAAACTTCGCAGGTGTTTCGCCTCGTCCAACTGCAAAAATATCCGCTTCTCAGCGGATTTCTCGGTGATGGTGTAGTTCACACAATAGGGCCATGCGACGAGATAGTGGGGGTCTGGGGAGACCAGCAAAAACCCTTTTTGACACAGGGTGTTCACCAGCATCCGGACATAACGGGTTGTGATCCCGCAACGCTTTGCTAGCTCGCCAGTGGACAAGAGACACTGGTGCACTTGGTTTGAGCCGTACGCAACGTGATATAGCAGCGCACGTTCCCCTAGCGCGAGTTCGCCATTTGACATGATCTGCTCCGTCACTTCGGTCAAATCCAAGCGGTTCACCCCGAGTCCCTATTTTCTCGCAACCCATTCTAGCACAATATCCCAATCATGCAACCCCAAAACTGAGAGTTATGAGCTTTTTTTGCCTGTTTTTTTCGATTCCGCATATTCGGCCTGTATGACTTCGATGCGAGCCTTCACCGCATCAAGCATCTGCTTCTGGATATTTCCCTTGCCCACAAGGGCCGCCATCACTTGCTCGTCCATCGTGTCTTTGGCGAGGATGTGGTGGAGGATGACCGGGTATTTTTGGCCTGGACGATGCAAACGCTTGTTCGCCTGCAGGTAGAGCTCGAGGTTCCAGTTGACCCCAAACCACACGGCAATGTGGCCCCCGTCCTGCAGGTTCAACCCGTGCCCAGCCGACGCGGGGTGCAGGAGGAAAATCGGGATTTTGCCCTCGTTCCACGCCTTGATATCGTCCTGGGTCTTGAGCAATCGGGCCTTCGGGAAGACCTTTTTCAGCCGGTCCACGTCATGCCGGAAATTGTAAAACACCATGACGGGTTGCCCATTCGCGGACTCAATAATCTCCTGCAGCATCTCGATTTTCTCAGCGTGAATCTCCCGTACGCCGTGATTTTCGTCATACACGGCCCCGTTTGCCATCTGCAGGAGTTTATTGCTCAGGGTCGCCGCCGTATTCACCACCACATCGCCTTTCCCGTCCACGAAGGGGAGCAGAAGTTCTTTCTCCAGCCTCGCACACGCCTCTCGGGCTTTCGGGGGGAGCCTCACGTAGTGCTCCTCTGGAATCATCGGCGGCAGGTCCAGGTAGTCTTTGCCATCCATGCTCACACACAAATCCGACAGGAGATCTTGGATTTCTTGCTGAGCGCCATCCTCCAATTTCCAGTCATAGACAATGTGCGGGTTCGTCCGATCCCGCCGTCCGGCATGGAAAAATCGCCGGCGATATCGAGTAATCGACGTCCCAAGGCGCTTCCCTCGGTCCAGCAGGTAAATCTGCGACCAGAGGTCCAAGAGGCCATTTGGGGCGGGTGTGCCAGTGAGGCCGATCATGTACTCAATCTTCGGCAAGACGTGCCGTAGAGCCTTGAAGCGGTTCGATTTCGGGTCTTTGAAACTCGACAATTCGTCCACGATGACCATATCGAAAAACCAGCCGTCTAGCCCCAAGTATTCCACGAGCCAAACTACGTTTTCCCGGTTAATCACATAGATTTCAGCGGCCTTATTCAGGGCGGCAATCCGGTGCTTTTTGTCCCCGATGATTTTCGACACGATCAGGTCTTCGGTGTGGTCCCATTTCTCGATTTCCCGCGGCCACGTGTCATCCGCCGTACGCAGGGGGGCGATGACAAGCACGGCGTTGATGTCGAACGAGTCGAACAGGAGTTCGCGTGCGGCTGTGAGGGCGATGACAGTTTTCCCCAGACCCATGTCCAAAAACAGACCAGAGGACTTGCGCTCGAGGATGAACTTGATTGCGTGCATCTGGTAGGGCTTTGGCTGGAACCTCATCGCGGCAAAACCTCCTCCAGGAGCGCATCCGCGCCCTCTTTGCTGTCGATTACCTCGACACGAAACCCGAGACTCCGTAACTCGTCATGACGTTTTGCCTGAAGGGCCGTTGGCCTTTTCCCGGGGGCTTTGAATTCCACAAAAACACATTTCCCCCCGGGAAGCAACAAGAGACGATCCGGGACACCTCGCCACCCAGGGCTTACAAATTTTCGGCACTCCGCGCCCCGGTCATTGCACATTTTTGCGAACCGTCGTTCTATCGACGCCTCACTCGGTCGGGAAAACTGCTTGGTCTCTGTCATGTTCTTCCTCCTAGTGCATATTTTATGGAACCGATCTCCTAAATTCTAGTGATGGGTGACGGGTAAGGTGGACGGTATGGTAACAGAGGGTGGACAGATACGAAAACCTGAAAACCCTTATGGCTCTAGGAAGGTGGACGGGGTGGACAGGAATGACGGTGATCCCCTTTCTCCTCCCCTTTCTCTCCCCCTTTCTCTTCTCTCTCTTATATACTTATTCTTTTTCTATTTTCCTCCGGTTTATAAGAGAGGTAGTCCACCCCGTCCACCTTCTATATTCCATATGGATTTTTGCGTGTCCACCCACCTGGTAAAGTAGACGTCCACCTGGCTCAGTAAACGTCACGCAACCTTGGTGAGGTTTCAGCTTAATCATCGCCAAACTCAGCCTCGTCACCAGGGAAGTCGGTCTGAAAAACCACCAGGTTACGCCACTGACGCACTCCGGTCTTACGGAACTCGCTTACTTCGGGGAGTAGGGCTCTCAGGCGTGCGTTAAATTGGGCCTGATTCACGGCTTGGTTCCCCCAATCGGCGCAAGCAGAACGGTAGGAGTCATATACCTCCTGCTTTCGCACCTTCGCGCCATCGGAAACGACACAGTAGGACTGCACAAAGCGGTAAACAGTGTCGCTGCGCGCTTGATACTCCGCTGTGAGGGCTGCAACTGTGTCTGACTGGGTGAGACCTTCTTGTTTGATGAGCCTCCGCAACCCCCGTAATGCCCGGTTGAAGAATCCCGAAATTTCTCCATCGCTGAATAACTTTGACCGGAGTTCAGGATTATCAAAAATTCTTGGAAATGGGATTATTACAAGTCTCCTGTGAAACCCATAGGAATTGTCACGTGATACAGGGATTTCATTGGCAGCGAAGATCAACTTCGCCCGATTGCGGAACTTGAAAGATGGCAAGTATTTCTCCTGAGCCCGCACTGAGTCGCCGCTGACAAGCTCTTTGAACACCGAACTGTCCCCCACAGCTAGGTTCGGGAGGTCGGCATGAATGTTCGCGATCTTGCCGTATAGATCCGCTGTGGCGAATTTGTCTTCCCCAAACGACTGAAGAGGTACAAACGATAGGTTCTCTGGCCCGAACAACGTCTCTACAATTCTGAGGAACGTGCTTTTGCCATTCTGTCCGTCGCCGCGGAGAACAAATGCTTTCTCGATACGCATGGAGGAGGTGAGGCAGTATCCGACCATTTCCTCAAGGATTGGCTCACAGTCTACTGGCACGACGGTCATAATAAATCGGTCAATGTTCGGGCACCGGGCCTTCGGATCGTACTCCACGGGCAGTTTGATGATGGAGTGGAATTCGGGACTGTGCGGTAAAAGTTCCAGGGACTCCAAATTTAGCACGCCGTTCTTGACGATGATGTGTTTGTCATCGGATGTCAGGTCGTCCGTGCTGGTTTCTGTGACCACGCTCTTGATGTACTTCAGCGTCTCTGTGACCCGTGTTGAGCCGTATTCGGCCCCAAGGATAGTCGCGGCTTCCCGTTCAAAGATTTTGTCTCCTGGCGTGTACACACCATCACGGTAAATGAACAACCTGTCACTCGCTACGAGGCAGGAGTTCCGCCGTATGTACCACTCCCCGAAAAACGCCGGCACGAATCGAGACTTGTCGAAAAATAGCTTTCGGGCATTGATATGGCTATACTGGTCCCCAGTCTCCAGCGTTTCATCCGAATCAATCATGTTTTCGCGTTCTTCTGCAATCGTTTCTTGGGTCGAGTCGTCAAATTCTGCGAATTGCAGCATAGACTTAAATGAGGGCAGGTCCTTCCCAAAAGTTTTCTCTGACGCGTCGTTGTCCTCTTGTCCGTATTTGTGGATCCGGACGAGGTCAAACGCATTGAGAAGTCGCCCGCAGGCAGGGTCTGTGCTGTGATGAGAAAAGGCAAAAGTATCGTGGTCGTAGACAGCGAGACCGCCGAGTGTGCTGCCCGATTTGAAGGTATACCGGCCCTCTCCAGCAGGCTCATAGATGTCACTCAGGAACCTTTCAATGGCCTCAGAAATGCGATAGGTGCGACAGAATGCACCAATCACACCATCCTTCGCTAACGGGTCGCCCTGCTTCTCTGCATCGGCGTGTCGAACCTCTGTGATGCGGCTACTGACAGGCCACTGCGAGACGTCACGCCAGTCTTGATAGCGGGCCAAGTATTCGTCTGGGTTTACCCAAGGGCCATCTTGGTATCGTGGCACGTATTTTCCATCTTTGGGGGTGGAAGGCCAATACATTAGACGATGCGGCTCGTATGTGGTATCGTCAAACTGATCAATGCCTAAGTCGGCGGCAATTAAGCGTGAAACCGCCTGGTATTCGTCTGGGCTCACCGGACGAGTCAGAGGGGCCACCAGCCGAATTCGTGGCTGCTCGGCCGTGTGAGCGTGCGTAGGATAGGCCATCACGGCATGTGGAATAAGAGACTGTACACGTTCCCACAGTTTGCCCTCGACGAAGTCAGCGTCGAGAGTGATGAGCCAGCGCCACGGCACCGAGCCAGCCTTTCGGCGCCCTCCTTGGAGGACCCCGCCCACAAAGCCGCCGACATCTTTTATGTCTCCTTGTTTGTCTTTCGGAAGCGCGTGATATTCTTCGATGGTTTCCTTCGTGCGCTTCGTGATCATGAGTTTTTCAACAAGCTGGGACCAGTCCATCTCCGTGTTGGTCCACTTTGTTTCGTGACGACTTTTGCCGACGGCAATTGTGATCCGCCCGTCGTTCTGGACATGCTGCTTTTCCAAAGCAACCATGTCGCTCACCCCGCTCTCAGTCTTTCATGTAGAAGCCAGAAACGAACCCTGCGGCGTTTAATGGCAACCCTGGCGCCCACGATATGGGTTGGCGCATTACGTCGAGCATCTCATCGCTACCCCTCGTTTCGTCGTCCTCCGCTACGATTTCATCGTGCACGTGTAGACAGATCGGGAATCCCGCAGCATCGACCTCTAGCATCTTCTCTGCGAGGCAGTCCCGCGCAACCGCTTGGGTCACATTTTCCGCGATCAGGCCCGAGTATAGGCCAATTTTGATCACGCTTTTCTTTCGATAGGACTCATACTCGACGGACTGACTCCCGAATCGGTTCACCCCCAGCCTCGGTTTTGGGTAGGCGAGCCTGCGCCCAGAGGGCAAGCGGACGAATAGGATGTCGTTCTCCACACCGAACTGAATCCCGTGAGCGATGGATACAAATTGATGGTCGCGAACTGCCGCTAAAGCGGCATTCTCGAGCGTGCGCCAGAGTTTCACGATGTTCGGATTTGCCCGACGCCATGCCTTGACGATGTCTGCCAAGTCCTCTCGTTTTAACCCTTTTTCTAAAGCACCCCCTGCGATGAGTGCATTTTCTCCACCGGCATAACCCAACGCAAGTTCTGCTGTTTTTGCCCTTTGTCGTAAATCTTTTCCAACTTTGTCGATGTCCACATGGAACATACGTGAGGCGGTGGCCTCATAAATCTTTCCGTGTGTGGCGAAGACTTCGAGCTTCCATTCCTCGTTTGCCAGCCATGCAATGACGCGGGCCTCGATAGCGCTGAAGTCGCCCACAAAGAGCCGCTTTCCCTCTTCCGCGATGAGGGCCGGACGTACGAGGTCAGAGAGCACGGTTTGGATGGACCCATAGAGCATTTGCGTCAGTTCATACTCCTTCGACTTAATCAAGTCTCGCTCCAGATCAATGTCGTGAAACGTGGGTCTCGGTAGGTTCTGCGGCTGGAATAAATTTCCACTCCACCGTCCTGTTGACGCGCCATAATACCTCAGCAACCCGTGAATCCGGCCGTCCTGACATGTGGCCCGCTGGAGAGGGATGAACTTTTTGACACTCGCTTTGTTCATCTCGCTCCGTATTTCAAGAAGCCGTTTCGCCTCCGGACTCTTGCATTTGTCGATGTAATCCCCGATGTTGTCCTTATTCAGAGATGTGACGATTAGCCCCTCGTGGTCCAGCAGCCAGTCCTTGATTTGCTCCACGCTATTCGGGTTATCAATCCCCGTTAGGTCTCTTGCCTCCTGGTCCATCATTGACAGCACTCGTGCACTAATCTCAATGGCGTTGTGCACCAGCACCTTGTCCACTCGGATGCCGCGGTCGTTAATCTGTTGGTCAAGGACCCAGATGCGCCGTTCCTTTTTTGGTAGCTTGAAGTGACGAATTGCGCTGAGAACGCCACCCTCTGCTTCCACGTCTCTCCGATTGTACTCCTTGTAGGCGTCCCACTTCACCGGATTTGCTTCCGTGAGATTGCGGGTGAGACCCCCGTTCTTCTTCGTCGGTTTACATGGTTTGCTAAAAAACGTGACCAAGGCTTTGCCTTCCTTGTCTTTTTGCGTCGGAATACCCAAAACCTTACCAGCCATGTCGAGACTCGCCGGAAGGCCCAGTTGTATGGCTCTCGCCATTGTGCAATACCAGTGTTCTGGGTCGCGGGCCAACCCTAAGTAGGCACCGATGCAGATTCGCTCAAAAGGGGCGTTCCATGCCCTCTTCGGCACGCTTAGGTCATCTAGTGCCTTAACCACGTCCCGAGGCAATCTCTCGCCATTTGCGAGGTCCACAACGGTCGCTGCATCGCTGTCGAAGGCGAACCCAAACAACTGAATTTCGAAGTCTGGGGCCTCGACGTATTTGTAAACATTCATCTCCTTCAGATCGACGCTGCTGTATGTCTCAATGTCGATTCGGAGGTCTGTCACCGCAGACGCACCTCCCAGTCCCGGTCCCCAATGCGCTCACGAGCCATATCGGCGTACTCTGGGTTTAACTCGATGCCGAGGAACAGTCTGCCTTGCTCCATTGCCACATCACCTGTCGTCCCTGAGCCGCAGAAGGGGTCCAGAACAATGCCTCCAGCAGGAGCCCCCGCGAGGACGCAGGGCGTGATTAACTCCGTGTTGAAGGTTGCGAAATGGGCACCTTTGAATCCCTTTGTGCTAACGGTCCAAACGCTTCTCCGGTTGCGCCCATTCAATTCGCCAGCATATTCCCTGCCACTGTGTTTTCGCGTCCCATACCCCTCGTGCTTGTTCTTTCCACCGAACTTCGCCGGTGTCTTTCGCTTTAGTTCTTCAGGGCGCGTCAGAGGCTCTTTAATCGCTTCTCCGTCGTAGTAATACTTCGGTGACTTGGACAGGAGGAATATGTATTCGTGGCTGCGTGTTGGCCTGTCTTTTACAGATTCTGGCATCGGGTTCGTCTTTTTCCAAATAATGTCGCGGTCTTGGCTGTATCGCCAAATGCGTTCCTCTAGCACGTGTCCACAGCCGCAGGGGCAGTACAATTCCACTTCTTCGATGACATCCGAGCGTAAGTACCACCCGTCCGCTTGAAGCGCGAATGCAACGCGCCAGGGCACACCCATGAGGTCTTTGGGTTTCATCCCCGGTGGGGTGACGCCAGTCAACAGTGAGCCTGAATGAGACCCCATGTTTTTGTATTGTTTAGGTCCTACGGAAAAAGATCCATCAGCATTTTGTCCCTTGTTACTTCCTGAAAAACTGTCCCCGAGGTTAAGCCAGAGCACCCCATTCGGTTTCAGTACGCGCTTAACCTCATGGAACACTTCGACTAGATTGTAGATGTAACTGTCGAGGGTTTCTTCAAGCCCGATTTGTCTAACTGGCTGAAAGAAATTACGCAGGTCTTCGGGGATTTCGTTGATTTGAAATACGTCCATTTGATACCCTCCCTACTTGAGGCTAAAATAGAAAGCAGAGGTGATAATGTTGGAAAAAAGCTTGCACTTAAATCCGGACTGGCTGCGTGCGAAATATCTTGACGAGCATCTTTCGACCTATGAAATTGCGAAGATTGTTGGGCGAGATCCGAAACGGGTTTATGAGAAACTGAGAGATTTCGGCATCCCTACTAGACCACGCGGGCAAAACCTGAAAGAAAAGGATTGCTACATGAAGCGACCCGGCGTGACAGGCACCTTCAAAGGACGACGTCATACTCCTGAAACCCGTGAAAAACTTAGTCAAAAAGCGTCCGTACCAAAGCCCTATCTTAGAGGCCAGCGGAATGGGATGTACGGGAGAAACGGGTCGGATAATCCCCGTTTCGTAGACGGCAGTTCCCCGGAACGGCAACGACTTTACGCTTCTTCCGAATGGAAGGACCTCATTCGTAGGGTATATGCAAGAGACAGCTATTGCTGTGTTAGATGCGGTTCGGGGCATACAGGGCGTAAAACACTCCACGCCCACCCCATCTGCCCTTGGGCGGGAAACCCACATCTCAGGTTTGATGCTGACAACATCGTTACCCTCTGCAGGCCATGCCACGAGTGGGTACATAGCCGGCAAAATGTCAACTCTGACTATCTGACATAACCGGGTTAATGCCACGTCTACGCAGTTCAGATGTGACATACTCGACCTCCTCAGCCGTAAGATTTGTTCTAAGAATTACGGCTCCGTCAAATAAGTACTGTCGTAAGCCGTAATAGGGGGGAGATGTGATACAAGTCTGTATACATTCGTCAGGTAATCGACTCAGGGTTTCGATAGCATCGCCAGTTTCTACGTGCCATCGGTTCTGAATCACATGTTCAAGCATAGACATTACTAAGGTCGTCTCCTCTCGATGGAGATAAAGAAAGGCGCAACAATTGTCACGCCTCATGTGGTCACAATCTCAGTCGAAGTTACCAGGTGGGGTCGTCATCGTCACCGCCAGCTCCGAATCCGCCTCCAGGCTGAATGAATTCGGCAAAGTCACTTTCGGCATTACTTCGGCCCCCAAACGGCTCTCCGTCGCCAGAGATC
>JAJZAV010000085.1 GCA_021799255.1 Bacillota bacterium | reverse complement strand
CCTCGAGCGAAACATCGGCCGCGAGACCATCATCGGTTGGACCGAGAACCCACCCCTGCCGAACTTCACCGTGACCAAACTCTTGTGGATGCGGGAACACGAGCCTGACCTATACGCGAAAATTGCCACGGTACAACTGCCCAAGGACTACGTACGCTATCGCATGACGGGCCGTCTGGCCATGGAGGTCACCGACGCATCCGGGACATTGATGTTGGACGTGGCTCATCGCCGTTGGTCCGAGGAATTATGCAAGGCGGCGGGAATTCCTCTCGAGTGGTTGCCTGAACTGCACGAGGCAACGGATATCGTCGGACAGGTGACCGGATATGCGGCCGCTTTGATGGGCGTGCCCGAAGGCACCCCGGTAGTCGCGGGTGCCGCGGACCAGGCCGCGGGAGCCATCGGCCTTGGCATCATCCGGCCAGGCGTCGTGTCAGCCGTGTTTGGCACCTCCGGAGTCGTGTTGACGGCGATGGATCATCCGGTGCGCGATCCCGCTGGTCGCCTTCACACCTTCTGCCACACGGCGCAGGATAGGTGGTACACGATGGGCGTGACCCAGGCTGCGGGCGGGAGTCTGCAGTGGTACGGTCGGCGCCTCGCCGACGCCGAGAGGTCCGTCGCTTCCCAAATGGGCGTCGACCCGTACACCTTGATGATGCAGGAGGCGGTGCAGGCACCCGCAGGATCCGAAGGGCTTGTGTTCCTGCCCTACCTGATGGGCGAACGCACGCCACACCTGAACCCCGACGCGCGCGGAGCGTGGTTGGGCCTCACGTGGCGGCACGAGCGGCAGCATTTGGTGAGATCCGTGCTCGAAGGCGTATCGTTTAGCCTGCGAGATTGCTGGGAGATTATCGCTGGCCTCGGCGCCAAAGCCGACGCCTGGCGCGTCTCGGGCGGAGGTGCCCAGGGGCGCGTTTGGATGGAGATTTTCGCGAGCGTGTTGGGATCTGCGGTGGAGACCATCGGCGGAGCGCACGGCCCGGCGTACGGCGCCGCGATTCTCGCTGCGCAGGGCGTCGGCATCCTGGGCAAGAACGCGGAGGCTGTTTCCGCGTGGATCCCGGCGGGCGACGTGGTCCAGCCGAACTCAAAGTGGATAGAAACCTATGAGCGGTTGTATCCGATTTTCCGCAGCGGATACACGGCGACGAAGGCATTGGGCGAGCAGTTGGCTCGGATGTAACTAGTCGACTCGACGTGTGAATGGGAACTCCTGCGGTAGGCGAACTTCGCCTGCCGCTTTGTTCTGCTCGGGCTTCGAACGTGCCTTGCGTTTGTGCCGAGATGGTTTGCTAGCGTGACAGACGCAACGGGTGTTTATACCGATTCTCCACCCTCTACATTCCCTGGCGATCTCGTCGAACCCCCATCACGACTTTGCGTCGTCTCCGACGAGTTCAAAGTCGCTTGGCTGATGAAACCCCGCCGGCGGATGAGGAAGACGAACGACAGGAAGCCGAGGGCGGCGCAGAACCAGTAAACGGATCGAAACGAGATGGCCTGCGCAATCGCACCGCCGAGAAGGCTTCCGACGAGACTTCCGATGCTGCCTGTGTTACTGAACAGCGTCGTCGCGGAGCCCGGTGAGTCGGGCATGAAGTCCTGGAAATAACTCATCCCGATGCTTACGTAGATGGAGATGAACGTCGCGCAAAGAAGCTGCAGAACCAGCATTTCCCATGGGGCGTGCGCGAAAGCAGCACCGAGATAGTACAGCGTGCCACAAATGGAGCCAAACATCATGAGGATGCGCTTGCCGACCCGGTTGGCGACGGTCCCAAGCCCTAGCATGATGGGGATCTCGAGGCCGGCGCTGAGGCTGAAGACGAAGCCGACGTCGTGAGACGGAGCGCGCAGCGTGCGCGTGAGAAACAGGGGCATATATGTACCGTTCATACTGATGGCAATGTTCGCTGCGACGGATCCCAGGAACGACGTGAGCAAATCCGGGCGGCGCAGGTGGCCGAACAGGCCCACACCGTCGAATTTGCGGATGCCGGCCGAGGGGCGTCTCCGAAGTCGCAACAGGATGAGGAAAAATACGAAGACGAAGACGATGGCTGTAAAGATGAAAAGTCCATTGTATCCCACTACGGCCAAGACCCATGCACCGAGTAACGGGCCGATGACCCACGCGAGCGAAAAGAAAGACCGAAGCGTCGATATCGCCATGGTGGCGTCTCCAAGACCGCTAGTGGCCTCCCGTGCGTACGCGAACAATTGAGGGAATGCGGCCGCACCGAGACCGAGGAGCAGCGTGGAAACGACGAGTAGGACGAGATAGTTGTGAAACACCAAGAAGGACAGGTAGCCGAGTCCGGAGCACGCGGCCGCGACCAGCATGATGTCCTTCTTTGGCGTGCGGGCGTCTGACATCTTTCCCATCCACGTGCTGAAGACGATTCCGCCAAGTGCGTTCAGGCACATGAAAATGCCGAGTTGGGCAGGATTCATATGAATGACGTCGGTGCCAAATAGTGACAGGTAGGGTCTAACGACGGAGACCCCGATTCCAATCAGAACAACTCCGGTACATAATGTGAGATAGCCGGGTATAGGACTGGATCCAAACGGGGTCGCGCCAAGTAGCCTTCGAAACACGATGAGTCCTCCCTGCAACGGTCACCGGATCATCTTATCATGGACCAAAATGCTTCGCTATGCGGAAGAATTCGCAAAACAAGGAGGCGCGAGATTGAAAACGGTTGTGACGCTCGGAGAATCGCTCATCGACATGGTTTCACAGAACACAGGGAACCTGGAAGAGGCAACTGGATTTACGAAAGCGGCGGGGGGAGCCCCCGCCAACGTTGCGGCCTGCGTCGCAAAACTGGGCGGCAAGAGCGCCTTCGTTGGCAAGCGTGGGGTGGATCCGTTTGGGGATTTTTTGCATTCCACTCTCACGGGCTGTGGGGTAGACACGAGTTACTTCACGCCCACACAAGCGGCGAAGACCGCGCTCGCATTCGTCGCGCTCGACGCACAGGGCGACAGATCCTTCACGTTTTACCGAGATCCTTCCGCTGACATGCTCCTCACGCCGGGGGATGTTCCTCACGATTTCATCGCGAGTGCCGGGATTCTTCACGTGGGTTCGGTGTCCCTGTCTTCCGAACCGTGTGCGGAGGCGACGATTGAGGCGGTTGTGAAGGCGAGAAGCAATGGGGTTTTTGTTTCTTACGATCCGAACTGGCGACCTCCGCTATGGCCCGACGCAAAGGCGGGCATCGTGAAGGCAAAGAACCTTCTCACAGAGTGCGACATGGTCAAACTCAACCGTGAGGAACTGGCTCTGTTCTGTGAAACTGACGATGTGAGTGCGGGCGCTGACTTCCTTCACGGTATAGGCATTCAAGCGGTATTCATCACGCTCGATGCAGAGGGGTGCTTTTATTCTGTGAGGACCAAAGACGTGAGGGTTCCTTCGCAGGGACGGGTCGCTGGACGACGCGTGGATGTGGTCGACACGACCGGGGCGGGGGATACGTTCGTGGGGGCCATCTTGCATGAACTGGCTCTGACACCGTCATTGTCAAACGACTCTCGCGAAGTGCTTGCTTTGCTGTCTGCAAACACATTGGAGAACATGGTGGAGTTCGCCGTCGCCGCTAGCGCCCTTGTTACGACTCGACGCGGGTCCATCCCAGCGCTTCCCACGATGGAGCAGGTTGTCCGATTTTTGGGGGACGGGAGACTCGATGCATAGGTGAGGAGAGAATGGGTGCCCCTGGTTCAACGTGATCGTTCGTTTCTTGGAGGCACGCATTCAACGCTTGTGTCCAGGCGTTCGAGTACTCCAACGAGCGATTGGTGTATACTGGTGCGGACGGCAAAGTGGGGAAGACGGGCGTCTCATCCGCTCGTTTGACGCTTCCCACCCTGCCAAAGCAGAGTCGTGAAGTGAGTAAAGAACGGGGAGGGCTTGTCATGGACCGTGGAATGTTGGGAAACAACGTCGCCACTCAGATAGGCATTATCGTTCGGGACATCGAGAAGACCTCCGAGGCCTATGCGAAGGTCTTCGGGATTCATAAACCATCCTGGTCTTGGACCGATACGGAGGAGAGCGCTCATACGAAGTACCGGGGGGCGTCCACCCCGGCTAGGGCAAAGTTGGCTTTCATGCGGTTTGGGAGCCTCGATATTGAGTTGATTGAACCGGATGAGCATCCCAGCACTTGGCGGGAATTTCTCGATGAGCATGGAGAGGGCGTTCATCACATCGCGTTTCAAGTGGAGCGAGGTGATGAGCGGGTGGAGGCGCTAGCGAACAGTGGAATGCCAGCCGTTCAAACGGGAGATTACACGGGTGGGCGGTACATGTATATGGATACCACCAGTGACCTTAAGGTGATCTTGGAATTGCTCGAGAATCGGTAAATGCGACAGCAGATTGGATTTATACGCAAGGAGACGTGGGCATGGACAGACTGAATTTAAACGGTGAGTGGATGATGAAGCGCTCCACGGATAGTCGCTTCATGAACGCGGTGGTGCCGGGATCCGTGACGCTCGACTATCTGCGCGCTGGACTGATTGACGATCCGTTCTATCGAGACAACGAACTGGTGGCTCGGGCGCTCTCAGAGCATGATTACGAGTACGTGCGCAAATTCTTCGTAGACGAATCCTGGTTGTCGAAGGACAGGGTTTATCTGGTTTGCGAGGGACTGGATACGCTGGCGTCCGTCGAGGTGAACGGATCCCTTGTTGCACGAACCGACAACATGCACCGCACGTATCGGTTGGATGTTTCTACCCAGATTGTGTCTGGTGAGAACGAGATTCGAATCGTCTTCTCTTCCCCAATGAGGTACATAGAAGAGAAACAAGCGGAGTATCCTCTCTGGGGCCCGGACGCCTCGTTGCCCGGATTCCCACACCTGCGCAAAGCGCACTACATGTTTGGCTGGGACTGGGGTCCCATCATCCCAGACATGGGGATTTGGCGAGACATTTACTTGGAGGCGCGTGATGGCGCGAGACTGTCCGACGTCTACGTGACCCAGCGACATGGGGCGAACGCCGTGATTTCGAGTGCCGCATCGCCGGGCCCTGTAGACCTCGCCATTCGCATTCGAACCGAAAAGTACTCCGACGAACCGTTGGCAGCCAAAGTCGTAGTGACCAGCCCGGATGGGTCGGTCGTGACGGAGGCGATGGTGGATCTCACTGGACTGAATGAGGCCACAGCACTGCTTCGAGTTGAAAACCCCAAGCTGTGGTGGCCGAACGGGATTGGGGATCAGCCTCTCTACGAGGTGACCGTCGTTCTTCAGAGCCTCGGGAGGATTTATGACCAAGAGACCAAACGCATCGGCCTTCGCACATTGACCGTTCGCAGAGATGACGACCAGTGGGGGCAATCCTTCGAATTTGTTGTGAACGGTGTGTCCATTTTCGCGCGCGGGGCGAATTACATCCCTGAGGATAACCTGATTGGGCGGACGTCGCGCGAGAAAACTCAGCGATTGATTGCGGATACCGCCATGGCGAACCACAACTGCATCCGAGTGTGGGGAGGGGGCTATTATCCGAACGACTATTTCTACGACCTGTGCGACGAGTACGGGCTCATCGTTTGGCAAGACTTCATGTTTGCTTGCGGCGTGTACCACCTCACCGAAGAGTTTGCACAGACCATCCGTCAGGAAGCCATCGACAACGTTCGGCGATTGCGCCATCACGCATGCATTGGAATCTGGTGCGGCAACAACGAGATGGAGCAGGGGTGGGTGGACTGGAATTTCCCGAAACCCGCGAATCTGCGCACCGACTACCTCAGGATGTTTGAGATTCTCCTTCCCGACGTCATGAAGGAAGAAGACCCTGAGACGTTCTATTGGCCAGCGTCGCCATCTTCTGGCGGAGGATTTGTGAACCCCAACGACGAGAACTCGGGAGACGTCCACTATTGGCAGGTGTGGCACGGCCAAAAGCCGTTCACAGAGTATCGGAAACACTATTTTCGATTCTGTTCGGAGTTCGGATTCCAGTCCTTCCCGGAGTGGAAGACGGTAAAGAGCTTCACGGCCGAAGACGACAGGAACCCATTTTCCCGGATCATGGAATGGCATCAGAGGAGCGGGAATGGGAATGGAACAATGCTCCTGCACCTCTCGCAGAACTTCCGGTTGCCCAAAGACATGCCATCGCTGCTGTACGCTTCTCAGGTCCTGCAAGCGGAGTCGATTCAGTACGGGGTCGAGCATTGGAGGCGCAATCTCGGCCGATGCATGGGATCGATTTATTGGCAGTTGAACGACTGCTGGCCCGTCGCATCGTGGTCCAGCATCGACAGCCTGGGACGTTGGAAGGCTCTGCACTACTTCTCAAAACGATTTTACAATCCGGTCCTCATCAGCGCTCTCGACGAAGGGGAAGACGTCTCTTTGCACGTAACCAACGAACGACTCGAGCGATTCGTGGGGCAGGTTCAGTGGGCCCTGCGCGAGGCTGATTCCACCGTTGTGAAGGAGGGGCACCAAAGCGTCGAGGTTGAACCAATGAGTTCGATTAGCGCGGTTCATCTTCTTTTTCACGATGAACTTAAGGATGACTCGCACCGCAGGTCACGCTATCTCGAGTTCTCTCTCTACCATGATGGAGAGCTGGAGGGTGTCGGTTGCGTGCTATTCGTCAAACCCAAACACTTCGAATATCGGGATCCTAAGCTTCGCGCAAGCGTGCTGGATAACGGAGGGCAATTTGTCGTCACCGTCGAATCGCAGGCGTTTGCGAACTACGTGGCTCTCGAGTTGAAAAATGCCGACGCGTTGTTCAGCGACAACTACTTCCACCTGTCGGCGGGCTCTCCTCGAACCATTTACGTGGACAAGGCGCGCGTGCAACCGTCGCTCTCGCTTCGGGAGTTCGCAAATTCTCTCGAAGTGATGAGCCTTTACGAGATGAGTGAACATCATTCAATGTAGAGTAGCCCTTTGTCTCCAGGTAGGTTTTTTTGCGAACCGGATGAGGGAAGGATGAACGCGCCGTGGAACCGAACGAGATCCGAATGATTGCCGATAGGATTAAGGACAACGTCGCAAAGGTCGTGGTGGGCAAGGATGACGTGATTGAATCTTTGCTCATCGCCCTCATCTCGGGCGGTCACGTCCTATTGGAAGACGTCCCGGGAACGGGCAAGACTTTGCTGGCCAAGACGCTCGGAAAATCCATTCAATGCCAAGTTAAGAGAATTCAGTTTACTCCAGATCTCCTGCCGAGCGATCTCACGGGGATCAATTTTTTCAATCAAAAATTGGGAGAGTTTGAGTTTCGAGCTGGCCCCGTGTTTACGAATATACTTCTCGCGGACGAGATCAATCGTGCGACTCCGCGCACGCAGTCGAGCCTACTAGAATGCATGGAGGAACGGCAGGTCACGATTGATGGAATCACCCATGCGCTTCGTCGGCCCTTTCTGGTCATCGCCACTCAGAACCCGGTTGAAAGCCAAGGGACCTTCGCGTTGCCCGAGGCTCAACTGGATAGGTTTCTGATGAAACTTCGCCTCGGTTATCCGACGACGGAGGAAGGTCTCACGGTGTTGCGCCGCTTTCAGTCCGGGAGGCCACTCGACTCCCTCACGGCAGTCGCCTCAGAAGACGACGTTATCGGGGCGCAGGACTCTTTCACTGAGGTTCAAGTCAACGAGGACGTGCTCCGATACCTGCTCACCATCGTCGAGCAGACTCGCCATCACGCGGACATCGTTCTTGGCGTGAGCCCCCGAGGAAGCCAGGCGTTGCTGAAATCTTGCCAAGTAAGAGCGGTCTTGCATGGACGTGACTTCGTCACTCCGGAAGACGTGAAGGCGCTTGCCGAAGCCGTACTCGCTCACAGGCTCGTCCTGCGTCCGCAAACTCGGCGCGACGCGGTATCTTCGGAGGGCGTTATCCGCCAGATCCTCACGGAGGCTGCGGTACCGACCGAATCGGCCATCGTGCCGTGAGTTGACCTCATTGCGGGAGTAGATACTCCCCGTAGTGTAGAGGGAGGCCCCGTAATGCGTGCCAACCGAACGCAGGGTGAGGTATGAAGCGAGTTCATTCAGAGGCACGCATTGCGGGAGTAGATACTCCCCGTAGTGTAGAGGGAGGCCATCACCGTGGACATTCGTTGGCTGGTTGTTCTCGCTCTCCTCCTCATCGCGGCCGAATACGCGGTGTATCAATGGAGGGGGGTTCGCTCGATTAAGTATTCTCGACGCTTTTCAGACGCCGTGGTAGACGCGTTTGCAAGCGTTGACATGGTCGAAGTGATTGAGAACAATGGATATCTGCCCATACCGAGAGCCGTTCTGGAATCCACGTTTGACAGGAGCCTCCTGTTCGCTTCTGGCGTGGATTTGAACGTCAGAAACACGGAAAGGTATCAGAACCATCGAAGTTATTTCTCTATCGGCTCGAAAATGCGGATCAGGCGCACGCATCACATTACGTGCATGCGAAGGGGAGTATATCACCTCGATTCAGCATCGATGACGTGCCAAGACATCTTGGGATTGTCGACGGTTCACGTGCCGTGGAAACTTCAGGGTGAGGGGTTGACCCTGGTTGTGCGGCCCCCCGTCCATCCCATCGCGGATCCCAGCGTCGGCTTCACCAGTTGGCAAGGGGAGTTGCCTGTAAGTCGGTGGATTTTGCCCGATCCGTTCCTGCGGTCCGGAACTCGCCCCTACCAACCGGGGGATGCGCACAACCGCATCAACTGGAAGGCGACGGCCCGTACGCTTCAACTCCAGGTTTACCAGGAAGAGTACACCGCGGACCCGAAGGTCATGATCCTGCTCAATTTCGAAATCATGGAGGACATGTGGAATCAGGTGGTAGCACCGGAAAGGGTAGAGGCGGGCATCTCAATGGCGGCCTCCTTGGCGGCTCATTACATTGGTCTCTCTCAAGCCGTAGGTTTCGGGTGCAACGGGGAGCTGATGATGGGCGAGAACGTCGAAGCGGGAGTCATTTACCCTGGAGCCGGAGCTGCCCACTTGGACGGGATCCTTCTGTCCATGGCTCACCTTGAGATCCAGGTGAACCGCGCATTTTCGGATTTGCTCGCTGACCTTGGCCTTGAAGTGCGTGACAGGACCGATTTTATCCTCGTCACGGGGTACGTATCCGAACGCATACAGGTTCAGGTAGATAGTCTGAGGGCTGCGGGACATAGCGTGACCGTCCTGCCATTGCCAAAAGAGGAAGAGGTCGAGTCGTGGCTTGGGGAAATCCGAGCGGACGTGGGTGGGGACATCGAGGTGAACAGCCATGTCGGATGAGTACGTGACGCTTCGCACTGGATCCACGCGTTTCTGGTGGGCACTCGCGGCTGGTTTCGCCGATCTCGTCGTTTTCTTCCCCATCCTCGCCGTCGTGGCCGCCACCTTTGTCTCTGCAGACGGTGACGCCCTGTGGATTTTGGCGGTCTTTGCAAGTTCTGTCCTCGGCGCGGCGCTGGTTGCGCGTCGACCAAAGTCAAGCCAGTTTTCAGTCCTGGCTGTGGCCGCGCTCTGGGCCGTTCCCATTTCCTTGGTCCTGGCCAAACAAGCGGGTAGCTTTGTTCCGCTCGCGATTGTGGGCATGCTCTCCACGTTTCTGTCCGCCCGGCATTGGCGCCTCGACACTGGGCTTACCAGTGTTGCCGTGTACGCCACGGGGCTTGTGGTGGACTTTGCCGCGGTGTTTGCATTTCACCACGTCCGCATCTGGGAATCGTGGATACCGAGTCTCACTGTATCAGGCATGGTGAGTATTGGCATCCTTTTTTTCTCCATGAACGAGAATTCGCTCGAGTCCATGCTTCTCACCCGGGACATCCAAAAGGGGCTGCCGAAGCGGATGGTTCGCTTCAACCATGTGCTTGCGGTTTGCGCGGTTGTGGTCCTGTGGGCGGTGTTTGGCATTCGAGCTCTGCAACACACCGCAGCAACGGTTTGGAACCGACTTCTCGTCGCCATTGAAGTTATCCTGCGCCGAATCAACGCTTGGCTCGCGTCCCTAACCAGCTCGAAGGCGACGCCTCCACCCCGGACTCATCCAAAATCACTCCTGGGGCACAGACATCCCCCCGCCTTGCCAAAACCAGTCCATCCTTCATTGCTGTCTTATATCATTATGGGAATGATTGCCACCCTCGCGGTCGCCTTGGTTCTTTGGTCGCTCGTACGGTTTCTCATTCCGTTATTGCGTCGGCTTTTTCGAGACTTCGATTCCGTGTCACAAGGTGCAGAGGCAGGGTACGTCGACGAATTTGAGAGACTCAAGCCTTTGAGACGCAGGCGCCGGTTGATGGCAAACCCGGCCGGATTTAAAAAAACGCGAGAGTCCGAACCAACAACGCCTGCTGAATGGGTACGTTATCTGTACCGTAAAACCGTCAAGGGCATCCGCGAGCGTGGTGGTCATTGGGAACCATCCCTCACGGTAGAGGAGGTTCTCTGTGAGACTCCAGTTCCTGACGATAAGCCACTACTCACAGGAGGCAGGGAGCGGCTTAAGCGCCTATACAACGAGGCAAGATACGGAACAGGGAGAATCGCCGAGAAGGACGTGGCACTGTTGCAGGGCGAGTTAGACAGCGAGTCCAAGTGAGTCGTCAGCCATCGCCATCGTTGAAGTCTTTATGCAGGAAAATTAGTCCAGTCGACAAATTCGCGAACCCGAACGGGCTCTGAGCCGTGACGGGATGGCTTCAGACTTCTTATCCAATTAAGAAGTTTGGTACAATATACGATGAAAGGGGATGAGTTTCTTGGAATACCAAAAGCACCATTTCGGATCGCTCGTAACGGGAGCCTTGATTGGCACGCTCACCAACGCGGGGGAAATTGGGAGCGCCGCAATCGATGCGGTGAAGAAGGTGGTTGTCACCGCCTTGCGTGACACGTCGGAGGTAACGACTGCTGCGACTCAGGCTGCGGGCGACATTACGGGAGCCGCAATCCATACTGCCGTTAATGTCGGGGCTGACTCGGGTACCGCTGTGAGCCATGCCGTCCATGGCCTCATTCACGGGGTCAACGAAGTGGGCGGCGATCTCGGCACGACGGTGGAACATGCCGCCAAAGGTGCCATCCGTGCCACGAACGAAGTGGGCGGCGATTTGGGCAAGACGGCCGTTTCCATCGTGCGGGGTACCATCGCAGCAACCGCACAGGTTGGCGGCGATGTCGGACAGGTGTCCGAGCGAGCTGTCAAAGGGGTTCTCGACGGAGCGCGCGAGATTAGTGAGACCGCGGTCGGAAGTGTGTCAGGAGCTCTTGAAAGCAGTATCGTCGAAGCCAAGGACATCGTTCACACAGCAGTCCACAAGCACAAGTAAAAGCGCGGTAGAAGTAGAAGCGCAAGCACCATTCGCATGGGGCCTTTGCTCTGTATTCCTTCGTTGCGCGAAACGGCGCACTTTCACCATTGACCCCTCGAAATTTACCTAGATGGTTTTTCAAGAAACGGTGAAAGGCAAGCCGGTGGGGGCGCCTGCAAAGGCGCCCTTCCTTCGTGCTGCAATGGCGACCGCAACAGATTATCCCCCAGCCATCCGTCGGCGGACCTGTGCTACGGTATCGTTGCGCACTTCGGTCAACTTCGCGGCCAGCGAGTCACGTCGGTTTTGAAATCCCTCGCGTATCGTGGCGTCCTTGATGGACGGAATGTTGATGTCCGCCGTGATGAGCGCGCACTGTCCGGCGGCTTCAAGGAGCATCGCGGCGATGCCTAGGTCCGAGAGGACGTTTTTGTTGGCGCCCGGCGAAGCGCGATGGGCGTCTTCGAGCGCAGAATAGCATTCGTCCGCGAGAGTTAACGGGACTTCCGTCGCAGCGACGGTCGCCGACTGCAACGCTTCGCGGCGGCGTGCCTTTTCCTCGTCACTCTGTTTTGGCATGCGCAGAGCCGCCATGTACCCATCAAATGAGGTGGCGTCGGCGAGCAACAATTGTTCGAACCTGCCGATGGCGGATTGCATGCGAGACGCGAGCGCTTCCATCTCGTCCGTCACTTCTGCGAATTTCTCTCCCTGCGTCAAGTTTGCCACCATAGACGACATGGCAGAACCGAGGGCCGCCACCAAGGCAGCTACGCTTCCTCCTCCTGGCGTGGGCGATGAAGAACTTGCGTCCGTTAGAAAGGATTGAATGGTCTGGCGAAACGGATGAACCGCCTGATCTTGTGGCTGATCCAAGGAACTAGGCCTCCCCGTGCTCTCTTTTCTGAAGTTCGATGGCATGCATTAGGTTGGCGAACAACTGGGCAGTCGTCACCGTGCCTACGCCTCCGGGCGTCGGCGACATCGCCGCCACGCCGTTTGCCACGTCCGGCGCGACATCGCCCACCATCTTGCCACTTTGCGTCTCGTTCATGCCGGCGTCGATAACAACGAGATTCGGATGTACCATTCCTAAAGTCACGAGGCCTGCGCGGCCGACGGCGACAAATGCGAGATCCGCGCGGCGCAGATGGGAGCCGATGTCTGGCGTCCGCGAGTGGCAGACGGTGACGGTCGCGTTTTCTCTCAGCAATAGGTGCATGAGTGGCAAACCCACAGTTTTCCCACGACCCACAAGAACTACATTTTTACCCGAGAGTTCATACCCGTAGTGCTTGGCCAGTTGAATGCATGCGAGCGGCGTGGCGGGATACAATCCGGGCTCTCCGGTCACTACGGCTAAGCGATTCGCCGGAGACAGCCCGTCCACGTCTTTGTAGGGCGAGAGAGCTGCCGAAAGGGTGCTCGTTGACACATGACTTGGCAGCGGTAATTCCAGCATGATCCCGTGAACCACGGGATCCTCGTTCAACTCTCGAATGGTCGAGAGGAGCGCGTCTTCTGTTACGGACTCCGGAAATTCGTGCAGGTGAAAGGCGATATTGAGTTTCGCGGCCGCTTTTGCCTTAGAATCGGCGTAGTACGCAGAAGCCGGGTCTCCGGCCACAAGGATGGTATCGATGCGCGGCTCAACGCCTTTCGACCTCCACGAGTTGACCTTTTCCACAACGCGGGATTTGATGCCGTCCGCCACGGGTTTACCCTTGAGGGGCATTGCTTCGCTCATGCAGCTTAGACCTCCTACAGCAGCCGAACGTTAACTCGGCAAAATTCATAAATGTTCGTGTCTCACCGCGCCATTATACCTCAAGCAGCCTGAAAATGCCGAAGTCTTCGGCAAAGTGAGTCCTTTGCCGCCTAGGCGCGAAACTGCTCCCAGTTCTGTGAGAACGTATTCCTCTCAAGGATCCACGAGCTTGCCCGGATTCATAATTCCGAATGGGTCCAGCGTCGCCTTAATGGCGCGCATAACGTAAAGCGCGTCGCCGTGTTCCTGCGCTTGATAACAGCGTTTACCGAT
>JAJZAV010000084.1 GCA_021799255.1 Bacillota bacterium | reverse complement strand
GCTCGCGGATGGCCGAACACGCCAAAGACGCCGCATTCCTCGTGAGGTCCCTCGTCTTCCAAATCGAAGTTGGCGCCTGCGAACTCTTGTTCTTCGAGGTTCACCAGGTTACCCTCCCTATTTTCTGACCATCGAAAACGTGTTTTCAGTGCTCCATCGCCTTGGGAATCGCGTTCTTGTATTCGTCTTCCAGTTCCGTTATGGGCAGCGAAAGCCAGACGTCCGCCCCTTCGCTTTGTGGCTCCCATCCCGCTGTGCGCGACGCGCCGGAAGTGGCCGCACCCGCCGCCGCGGTATCCACGATGGTGAGCGAATTGCCCGTCACCCGACCGATGACGGCGCAGGGTGCACCCGCTTCTTGTGCCGCCGTTAGGACGGCATCGAGATGATCTTGGCTCACTTCCAGCAAGATGCGGCTTTGGCCCTCGGAGAACAGCCAGCCAATCCGTTCGGCGACACTTGGTTGCAGAGCGCCGGCCACCGATACGATGGCCCCCATCCCGCCCGAGACGCACATCTCTGCCAACGCGACGGCGATGCCGCCCTCGCTGACGTCGTGGGCCGACAGGACCAACCCCCTGCGGATGAGCGCGAGGGCAACCGACTGAACTCTGGCCTCGGCGTCCACGTCGAAGCGGGGCGCGTCCCCTTGCGGCCGACCCGTCAACAGTTGAACCACGAGGCTGCCGTCGAGGCCTGCATCCGGGGGTCCAAGCAAGAGCACGGAGGAGCCATCCTGCTTAAATCCACTCTTCGTCGCGTGAGAGAGTGCCTCCACGACTCCGACCGTGCCAACGACGGGCGTCGGGTAGATGTCCTCGCCGCGGCTCTGATTGTAGAAGCTGACGTTCCCGCTCACGACGGGCGTGTCCAGCGCGAGGCACGCTTCGCTCATCCCGGCCACGGCTTCCTTGAACTGATGCATGACGCTCGGGTTCTCCGGATTGCCGAAGTTCAGGCAGTTGGTGATGGCAAGCGGCTTGCCGCCGCTGCAGACGATGTTGCGAGCGGCCTCCGCGACCGCGATGGCTCCGCCCACGCGCGGGTTGAGCCGCACGTAGCGACCGTTACCGTCCGTCGCAAGCGCGACGGCCTTCGTCGTCCCCGGCACGGCAATGACCGCGGCGTCGCTTCCCGGCCCCACCACCGTCGACGCGCGCACCGTCGTGTCGTACTGACGATGGATCCATCGTTTGTCGGCGACGGACGGATGGGCGAGGATAAGTCTCAGCAGTTCCTCCAGGGCTGTCCTCTCCGCACGTCCCGTGGCCGCGGTCGCTTCGCCTTGCAAAAGCGAGTCAATGCGCTGAGCCAACTCGTCTTCATCAATTTTCCGTGCTGCTAGCTCGGCCTGCGAAGGAGGCTCCGTCGGCCTATCGTACACCGGGGCCTCGTCCACCAAGGCCATCACGGGCACGTCGGCGACCACCTCGCCGCGGAAGTAGAGTCGTAACATTCCGTCGTCCGTGACGCGACCAATCTCGCCGATTTGCAGCCCCCACTTCTCGAGGATGTCAAACGCGACCTGCTCCTTGCCCTTCTCCATGACGACGAGCATGCGCTCCTGAGACTCGGAGAGCATCATCTCGTACGGGGTCATCCCGTCCTCGCGCACGGGCACCTTATCCAGATACAGCTCGATGCCGCCGCCGGCGCGGCTCGCCATCTCAGCCGACGAGGACGTGAGGCCCGCCGCGCCCATATCCTGAATGCCGACGACGGCGCCCGTCTCCATGAGTTCCAGGCAGGCCTCCATGAGGAGCTTGCCAAGGAACGGATCGCCCACTTGGACCGCAGATCTCTCCTTCTCGTGCGGATCCTCCGCCGATGCGAACGTCGCGCCGTGGATCCCGTCACGCCCTGTTCGCGATCCGACGACGAATACGGGATTCCCGACGCCAGACGCGATGCCCTTCACAATCTTGTCCGCAGGGAGCATGCCGACGCACATGGCGTTCACGAGCGGATTGTAGCGATACGATTCGTCGAATACGGCCTCTCCGCCGACGGTCGGGATGCCGACGCAGTTGCCGTATCCGCCGATGCCGCCCACGACGTGGGAAAACAGGTAACGCGTGTGCGGGTCCGTGAGCGGTCCGAAGCGAAGGCTGTCAAGGAACGCGATGGGACGCGCGCCCATGGTGAAGACGTCGCGCAGGATGCCGCCGACGCCCGTAGCCGCCCCTTGATAAGGTTCGACGGCGGACGGGTGATTGTGACTCTCCATCTTGAAGGCGATGCCCACACCCTCGCCGATGTCGACGACGCCGGCGTTTTCGCCTGGTCCCTGAAGCACCTGCGGTCCGGTCGTCGGGAACGTCTTCAAATACTTGCGCGAGCTCTTGTAACTGCAGTGTTCGCTCCACAGCACGCCAAACAGCCCGGTCTCGACGTAGTTCGGCAGCCTGCGAAGGCGCTTCACGACGGCTTCGTATTCGGGCGCGGTGAGACCGAGTTTCTCGTATAAGCCATGCTCGCGAATCTGTTCCGGGGATGGCTCGTTCGCCGCGTGGGTCGTTGCCATCGACTTCTCGTGCGCGGTGCGCTGGCCCTGGGTCGTTGAATCAGCCGGCATGGACGACACCTCGCTTTGCGTGATATGCGGCCATCGACTCAAACACGCGCCGTCCGTCGACGGAATCCATCCACTCGACAACCGCCCGCTCCGGATGCGGCATGAGACCGAGCACGTTGGCTGTGTCGTTCGCGATGCCCGCGATGTTGCGGACGCTGCCGTTGACTTCGCCCTGGTACGTGAACGCAATGCGGTTGTGCATGGCGAGTTCATCGAGAACTGGCTCGTCCGCGTAATACCGACCTTCGCCATGGGCCACCGGAACGCGGATGATTTCGCCCTCTTGGTAGGCGGACGTAAACGGAAGATTCGCATTTTCCACCCTCAACTCGACCATCCCGCAGGTAAACTGAAGGTGATGGTTGCCGAGGAGTCCGCCCGGAAGCAGCCCGGCTTCGGTCAGCACCTGAAAGCCGTTGCAGATGCCGAGCACCAGCGTGCCTTGCTCGGCCGCCTCTTTCACGCCCTCCATCACGGGCGAGAAGCGGGCGATGGCGCCGCTGCGCAGGTAGTCGCCGTAAGAGAAACCGCCGGGCAGGATGATGGCATCGTACTCGGACAAATCCCGCGTCGTGTGCCACACCATGTCGACCTCGTCGCCCGTGACCCTGCGCACGGCCCCCGCGGCGTCCTCGTCACAGTTGGAGCCCGGAAACACTACGACCGCCCACTTCATACGCTCACCTCGGCTGCCGCCTCGGCCAGCGTGTACGAATAGGTCTCCATGACGGGGTTGTGCAGCACCTTGTCGCAGATGGATTTGACCTTGTCGTGAGCCGCGGCTTCGTCCGTGGCCTCCACCAAGAGCTGCATGTACTTGCCGATGCGCACCTTGTCCACGCCCTCGTAGCCGAGGCCCGTGAGGGCATGTTCCACGGCGTTGCCTTGCGGATCGAACACGCTTTTCTTCAGCCAGACCTTCACTTCCACCTCGTAGAACTTCACTGTAAAGTCCCCCCGGTCACTCGCTTCATCATTTCCGCGTACGCCTCTTCCACGTTTCCGAGGTCGCGGCGGAATCTGTCCTTATCGAGTTTTTCCTTCGTGGTCGCGTCCCAGAAGCGGCAGGTGTCCGGCGAGATCTCGTCCGCCAGCACGATTTGCCCGTCCGCGGTGCGCCCGAACTCGAGCTTGAAGTCCACCAGAATCACGTTCCTCGTAATGAGGAACCGCTTCACGACGTCGTTCACGCCGAGCGCCATGCGCCTTAGGGTCTCACGCGTGGGGGCGTCGGCGATGCCGAGGACGTCAACGTGATCGTCCGTTACCAGCGGGTCCCCGAGGGCATCGTCCTTGTAGTAGAACTCCACGAGGGGCCGGGGCAAGTCCATGCCCTCGGTGAGGCCGAGGCGCTTCGCCATGCTGCCGGCGGCGAGGTTACGAACGACGACTTCGAGCGGGATGATGGTGACCTTTTTCACGAGCGTCTCCCTATCGGACAGGGTCTTGACGTAGTGAGTCGGGATGCCATTTTGCTCGATGAGTTCGAAGAAGAGGTTGCTCATGCGGTTGTTGACGACGCCCTTGCCCACGATGGTTCCCTTTTTCTCGCCGTTAAACGCGGTGGCGTCGTCCTTGTAGTCGACAATGACGAGATTCGCATCGTCGGTCGCGTACACTTTCTTCGCCTTGCCCTCGTAAAGCTGCTCGCCTTTTTGCAACATGATCCCATCCCCTTTTCGACAATTTGCTCGTTTCCCTCGCAGGTGATCTGATCAATGACACGGTCGGTTGCGGCTTCGCGCCGGTCGGTTGCGGCTTCGCGCCGGTCGGTGCGAAGGCTGTCGATCCGCTGCGGTGGTCGCGGTGGGCGCTGGTGGGCCCCCGAAGGGAAGCGCGATTGGCAAACCTAGCCGCCCTACAGCCCGAACCGATCCATAATGGTATCCACATGCTTAATGTGCCAAGCGGGATTGAAGCATTCCCGGAGCTCGTCCTCGGTGAGCTTCTCGCGGACGATGGGGTTCTCGCGGATGATGTCGTAGAACTGCCGCCCTTCCTCCCACGCCTGCATGGCGGCGGGTTGGACGGTCTTGTCGTACGCGTCTTCGCGCGAGACGCCTTTATCAATGAGCGCCGTCAACACGCGCTGCGAGAAGATGATGCCGTAAGTTCTCTCCATGTTGCGCTTCATGTTTTCGGGGTAAACGCGCAAATCGGAGAGAATGCGGTTCATCCGGTTCAGCATGTAATCGATGAGGATGGTGGCGTCCGGAAACACGACGCGCTCGACGGAGGAATGGCTGATGTCGCGCTCGTGCCAAAGCGGCACGTCCTCGAGGGCGGGCACGACGTAACCGCGCAAGATCCGCGCCAGACCGCTGACCTGTTCGCACGAAACCGGGTTGCGCTTGTGCGGCATGGCCGAGCTGCCTTTTTGGCCCTGGTAGAACGGCTCCTCGACCTCTCGAACCTCGGATTTTTGCAGGGCCCGAATCTCGGTGGCTACCTTGTCGAGCGTCGTTCCGATGAGCGCGATGGAGAACAGAAACTCAGCATGCCGATCCCGCTGCAACGTCTGCGTGCTAATCGGCGCGGCTTTGAGTCCGAGGCGCTCGCAGACGAACTGTTCCACCTTGGGATCCACGTTCGCGTAAGTGCCGACGGCCCCGGATATCTTGCCGTAACGCATGCGCTCGGCTGCCGCCTCAAAGCGCTCCAGGTTGCGCAGCATCTCGGAGTACCACAGGGCCGCCTTGAGTCCGAACGTCGTGGGCTCGGCGTGAACGCCGTGGGTGCGCCCCATCATGACGGTGTATTTGTGTTTTGCGGCAAGGGTGCGCAGGGTCTCTAGAATTTGCTTCATGTCGTCTTTGATGAGGGAGATGGCTTCTTGAAGCTGTGCGGAAAGCGCAGTGTCGACGACGTCGGTAGAGGTGAGGCCGTAGTGAACCCATTTGCGCTCGGGTCCGAGCGATTCGGAGACGCTGCGTGTGAACGCGACGACGTCGTGGCGGGTCTCCTTCTCAATCTCGAGCGCCCTCTCGACGCTGAACCGGGCGTTTTCGCGAATCAGCCTGGCATCCTCCTTGGGAATGACCCCAAGTTCGGCCCAGGCTTCACAAGACAGAATCTCGACTTGCAGCCACCAGTGGTAGCGACGTTCCAGAGTCCACAACTGTCCCATCTCGGGACGTGTGTAACGGTCTATCAAGAATAGCGCCTCCCTGGTTCACAAGTTTGAACGATTGAAGCATTGGACGGCATTGGACTGGATTGGGCTGCATTGGACGGCGTTGGCCACCATCGTTGGTATGGTTGCCATGGTCGGGCTCGGGACATGCGCGCTGCTCTAGGCCTAGGTCTGGGCAATTACTCCGGTGGCCCTGGGGCTCTGGTCGAAGCCACGGGCTACGTGGCCCTGGATTGCGGTGCCCCTATGGCTCCAGCCGTGGCCCTGGGTTGCGGTGGTGCGGGATCCTTTACGTAGGCTGTGCGTCTGCAGTGGGTAGCCAGTGCTTGAACCACGCTTGCGTCGTGCTTTGGCGACTCGACGACGGCCGGTGAATCCCCTCGAAACCTAACATCACTATGTCAAGTGTAATCGGTGTGGTTGAGCCCGTCAATGTAAAATACGAACATTATCGCTAATCTCAACGAAAACGTTCGTGTGTTGGATGTCGGCAATCGGCAGGGCCGGAGGCCGAGTTGGCTTGAGAGACTTGGTTTCTAAAGGCACGAGTTTAGCCGAGCGGGATCGCACAAACCACGATCAGTGCGTGTGGCGCAAGCATATCCCGAACGACGGGTTCCGTGGCACGAGACACTTGGACGACGATAAGGGTAGGACGGGCCCTTATCGTCCCGGTCAGGCAAAAATAAGGGAACATGGTACCGTTGTGATGGAGAACCGAGGGTTTGAGGGGGTATGGCAGTGGTCATAAGGGAACCTGAGTCCTCTAATCGTGAGATTCGGCTCCTTCGATAGCCCCGGAAAATAGGATAAGGGAACCACGTTCCCTAATTTGGATGGCTATCAGGAAATAGCGGTACTGTGTTCCCTTGTGGCGCTACGGATTTGGCGCAGTACCCTACCGGGGTACCTAGCAAGGCAACATAATGGTCCCGCTTATTGGCCACCCCGCCCGGTTATTTTCCCAAGCTCCTGCGCGCCAATCGGATGTGGGCCGTGTGGTGCTGCGAGTGCCACGCGTACATCGCCAAGGCCTTGTCGAGAGTCGTCTCCCCGGCTTCCGGATGGACGAACGTCTTGGCAAAATCCGCCTCCGCCATGCCCAAGAGCAGAGCATTCCAGCGGACGTGCACGCCTCGTAAGATGTCCATGGATGGCGCGATGGGCAGGCGCGAATCCGGCAGTTCGGCCCATTCTGCCTCAGAATACGGCTTAATCGTAGGGTTCGCCTCCGTCAACGCGAGCTTGAATCGGCTAAAACTGCTCATCTGCGCGTCCGCCAAGTGGTGTACCACTTGGCGGATGGCCCATCCACCGGATCGATACGGAGTGTCCAACTCGCCCTCCGTCAACCCGGCCACCGCCGCCTCAACGTTCGAGGGCGTCTCCGCCAATTTCGCGATGAGTTCGCTCCGACTCTCCCGGGTGCCAAATCCTGCGTACACAAACGGCCCAATCGGATACCTTAAATCCTCCATGCCCGTTTTCCTTTCTCCAAGCTGGCTTCATTCGTTCGAATTACCAGATGCCCAGATCAACAATCTGCGCCAAAGCCTCTTCGCAGGTGTCGGCGACAACGTTCAGATGCCCCATCTTCCGATCCGCTTTCGCCTCGGCCTTTCCATACAAGTGCACCTTGATGTTCCCTGGCAGCGAACCCATCTTCGCCATTAAGCCGGGTACGTGCTGTCCGAGCACGTTGACCATCACGACGGGGATGAGGAGGTTTGGGCTGCCGAGGGGAAGTCCACAGATGGATCGGACGTGCTGTTCAAACTGAGACGTGACGCATCCGTCCAACGTGTAGTGCCCAGAATTATGAGGGCGAGGGGCGAGTTCGTTGACGTACAGATCGCCACTCGCGGTCAGGAACATCTCCACGGCCAAAATGCCCACGGCCCCCAAACTCTCGGCAATGCGCTTTGCAAAATCCCGGGCCCTCTCCTGGATGGCCGAGTCGATTCTCGCGGGGACGATTGAGAGATGCAAAATGTGATTCACGTGCACGTTTTCCGCCACGGGGAAGATGGACGTCTCCCCGTTTCGACTGCGGGCGACGAGGACCGACAGTTCCTTCTCAAACGGGACAAACTGCTCGACGATGAGCGGGGCCTCCAGCGCGGCTTGCGAACGAGGGGAGGCCTCGCGGCCCTCGGACGCAGCGGGGAAGGTGACAGAGTTACTAGAAGCGCCAGAATCGTCGGCATTCCTGGATTCCACCAATCCCACGGTCCTCCCTCCCCCTGCGCTCTCACGATTCGCCGCGCTCCACTCGTCAAACGCGGACGCCGCATCTTCCGTGGTGCGGATCAACCATTGACCCTTGCCATCGTAACCCCCCGTCGTCGTCTTCAGCACGCACGGCAGACCGATGTCGTCGATGGCCCGGCGCAAGTCTTCGCGGGTCGTCACGCCACGGTGATTTGCAACGGGCGCACCCGCTCTGACAATCGCGTCCTTCTCGCGAAGGCGATGCTGCGTCGTGAATAAAAGGCGACTCCCTTGCGGGACGTCGCCTTCCTCTTCTAATACCTTGGCAACGCCTGCGTCCACGTTCTCGAACTCGTAAGTGATCACGTCGCTCGCCGCGGCCAATTCTCGGGCCGCAGCAACATCGCTGTACGGAGCCACAATCTCGTGATTTGCCAGTTGCGCCGCGGGCGAATCCGGGGTGGGATCCAGCGTCGCAAACCGATATCCTAGCCGGCTGCCGTCCTGAATCATCATGCGGCCGAGTTGTCCCCCGCCGAGGATACCGATGGTGCTCCCGGGCGCGATTACGGTACCCGAAGCCCCTGGCATCGGCACCGAAGAATTCGGCTTACTTCTCACCCGGCACACCGCCTTCCAACACGGCTTGACGCATGGATTCCCTGCGGCGCTTCAGCGTGTCGCGGATTTCCGGGTATCTGACCCCGAGAATCTCGGCCGCGAGCAAGGCCGCGTTGACGGCCCCCGCCTTGCCGATGGCCACGGTCGCCACGGGGACACCCCCCGGCATTTGCACGATGGACAAGAGCGAATCCATGCCGTTTAGCGCCGCCGACTTCACGGGGACCCCGATGACGGGCAGGCTCGTCTTCGCGGCGACCATCCCGGGCAAATGCGCAGATCCCCCCGCGCCGGCGATAATGACTAAGAGCCCGCGTTCCTCGGCCGTCTGGGCGTACTCAAACATTAAGTCGGGAGTGCGGTGCGCGGATACAACGCGCTTTTCGTAGTCTATCCCTAGCTCGTCAAGCACCTGGCACGTGTGTGACATGGTTTCCCAGTCCGATTGACTGCCCATGATGACCCCTATGAGCGCCATGGTATCCCCCTCTTTCGTGTCTCACTCGGATGCCGGCCGATTCCCACTCGATTTCCACCCTATTCCCACTCGATGGTGGCCGGCGGCTTCGACGTAATGTCGTAGACGACCCGATTGATTCCCTCCACTTCGTTCACGATGCGCGATGAGACCTGTTCCAGGACATCGTACGGCAAGCGCGCCCAGTCCGCGGTCATCCCCTCCTGGGACACGACGGCCCGGATGGCGATGGTGTTGGCGTACGTGCGCTCGTCGCCCATGACGCCGACGCTGTGAACGCCCGTCAGCACCGTGAAGTACTGCCAGACTTCGCGTTCCAGTCCGGCTTTTGCGATCTCGTCGCGCAGGATGAAGTCGGTCTCCCGCACGAGGTGAAGCCGTTCCTCCGTCACGTCGCCAAGAATGCGAATCGCGAGCCCCGGGCCCGGAAACGGTTGGCGCCAAACGAGGCTGTGCGGCAAGCCCAACGCCTCGCCCAGGGCACGAACCTCGTCCTTGAAGAGTTCACGCAGAGGCTCGACCACCTGGAACTTCATGTCTTCTGGGAGGCCGCCCACGTTGTGATGCGACTTAATGGTGGCTGCGGTGGCTGTCCCGCTTTCGATGATGTCCGTGTACAGTGTCCCCTGAACGAGAAAATCAAACGGACCGAGGCGCTCCGACTCCTCTTCGAAGGCGCGGATGAACTCCGTGCCGATGATCTTCCTTTTGCGTTCCGGATCCGACACGCCCTTCAGCTTGCTGAGGAACCGCTCCCTCGCGTCGATTCGCGCAATCGGGACGCCCAACTGCTCGTGCAGCGTGCCCATCACCTGTTCCGACTCGTTTTTGCGCAGCAACCCGTGATCCACGAAAACCGCCGTGAGTTGCGATCCGATAGCCCGATACACGAGGGCCGCCGCCACGGACGAGTCCACACCGCCGGAGAGCGCGCACAACACCTTCGCGTCCCCGACTTTGTCCCGAATCTCCGAAATGGCGCCTTCAATGAGCGAATCCATCGTCCAGTCGCCGCGGCACTTGCACACGGAAAACAGGAAGTTCCCCAGGTGCTCCATCCCATGTTGGCTGTGGTGAACCTCAGGATGATACTGCACGGCGTAAATCCCATTTCGCTCCTGGCTCATTGCGGCGATGGTTCCCGACGTGGTTTCGGCGTCCTTCGTGAATCCTTCGGGAACCTTTGTGACGAGATCCGAATGGCTCATCCAAACAGGCTGCGTCTCTGGTTGCGACGCAAACAGCGGGCTCGATTGGTTCTTCACGACGAGCGTGGCACGGCCGTATTCCCGCGCAACGCCCCGCTCCACAGAAGCATCAAACTTCTTCGCAATCAACTGCATCCCGTAGCAGATGCCGAGAATGGGAACCCCCAGGTTGAACACCTCTGGATCCACGTCTGGGGCACCAGGGGCGTACACGCTCTTCGGTCCGCCGCTAAACACGATTCCTTTGAGGTTTTTCCGCTTGAGTTCGGCCGCTGTGATGGTATGAGGCAAAAGCTCGCTAAACACGTGCAGTTCCCGGATTCTTCTTGCGATTAACTGGTTGTATTGCCCGCCGAAGTCGAGCACTACCACCGTCTCGTGGTCCGCCACGTGGGCACCCCCTTGTCCCATTTTCATCGATGTCCAAACTATGACAAAACAAATCACGCAAAGGCAACATGAAACCCACGTCGCAAAGAGACGAACATTACCCTGTTCGACGAACATTCAACACCCATTATTCGATAATGTTCGCCTTTTTCCTTGTTCGCCCGTTCCGCTTGCGTCAACCCGGTCGTCCGCCCGTGCGTCCCAGTTCCCCCGACAAACCTGCCATGAAGCGCTGTATCGACTCGTACAATCGTTTGCTCTCAGCTTCACCCAGCGGTACGGAACTATACCACAGGCGCTCCACCAAGTGGACGAACGTCGCAAACTCGTCGCCCGACAGGCCACACTCGGCGGCGGATGCCGCTAAATCTCGCACGGTGGCGCCTTTGTTCGAAATGCGCCCCGTGGTGATGTGCGCCGAGATGAGCGCAGAGACCATGGCCAACAGCCCTTTTTCACCGCTCGCGCCCATCCCCTTTGACGGCGAAGAAGCCGCTCGCGACAGGGTTCTGGCCAAGGTCCGCTGTACATGGCGCTTCGACTTTCTACGCCGACCTGCGACAAACACCGCCAGCCCCCATGTCCCAACACCCACGACGGCGCCGACGAGGCCCCACATCCCGGCGGTTTCAACCAGGTGTGCTGCGTGTTGCCCCGCAGATTGCCCGCTGTGTGGCACGGGGGGTTTCGTCTGGGGCTGCGGTGGAGGGGTACTTCCGGGAGGGAGCTGATTCGGGGGCGTCAAACCCGGGTTCTGCAGCGCCGAGGCACCTTGCCCCCCCGCCCCGGTCGGGGCGAAGGAAAGGTGAAAGCCTGGTGTCGGATCGAAGGGAATCCAACCGTAGGTTGGGAAATACACCTCGACCCAAGAATGAGCGTCCGAGTCCCGAATCACGTAGCGATGCATCGGTCCGGAATAGAACTTGTCTTCGGTGCCGCTGGCAAACCCGGTCACCCAGCGGGTGGGAATCCCCACGGTGCGCAGCAGCACAGCCATCGCGGTGCTGAAGTTGTTGCAGTAGCCGCGGTGCGTCTGAAACAGGAACTGATCCACGTAATCCTGCCCGCGAGCAGGCACAGGAATATTTTGCAGGCTGTAGCGCTCATGCGTGTCCAGGTACTTCTCTACCGAAGTGACCTTCTCGTATTCGGTCGTCGCAAACGCAGTGACGGCGGTAGCGAGGCGATAGTCCCGGGCGGGCAACTCCTGCGGGAGCTCCAGATCCTGCGACATCCCAGGGATGCGGCGAATGGCGTTCATCGCGACGGCATCGAACGGAGCGTTTGTTTTGGCTAGGATGCCGTACGGATTCACGGGCTCGTGCACCATGACCTGGTAACGATCCCCCTGCGTCGAATTTCCTGCCATAACGACGGTGTCGCTCGTCAGATCCACGGACGATGGTCGCCAGGAATGGGAGGTCCCAATCATGTCCCAACGCGAGATGGCGTAAGGCCCGAGAAGCAGATTTGTGTGAAGTACGCCTCCGAGGAACTGGACGCTCTCCTGCACGTTCTTCCAGGGAAGGTTGGTGAAGGTGCCATCCAGCCTCTGCGACGGAGTTGTTTTGCTCACGGGTACGTGCACCTGCTGGGCGCCAGGGCGCCACCCATCCCCGGTGTAGTCGGTCAGTACCTGTCCCCGCAGGTAACTCGGATACGGGGCCACGACGCTCAGCACGGGAGTATACTTCAGCTGGACCGATCCCCCTAGCCGCTGCGCCCCGCTCGTAAATCCGACCCGATTGAGCGCCGCGGGACCGAGAGTCACGCGCCGCGACAGTCCGTTGTCATGGGTCGGGAACAGCAGTCTCGACAAGGCAGACTGCAGTTTCGCAGTCGCGATGCCAGGCTTCGGCAGCCATGCGGCGATGGGCAAGATTAGGAGCAGGATCAGAACGGCTGGGCTGAGAAGGCGAAGGGATTGAAGCGGTCGGATGGAAGCCGTCGTGATTCTGTCATGGTGCTGCACGGCAAGCCCGATGACCCCCGCTGCGAGGATGATGAGAACCTCAGGCAAGAGATCGATGGCGGAGCTGATATGGATGGTGAGAATGGCGACCAGCGCCAGCCCCTGATAAAACAGCCACAGTCGTGGATAGTGACTGCTGTACAGAAGAAGCCCGAACAGTGCAGGCAGAAGAATGGTAAACAGGGATTCGGTCATGTTGGCCGAAGCAATGTGATGGATGGCGAGGTTGGAGAGTGCACCCAATTCCGTTTGCGCCCACTGAACGGGCAGGATGGGCGAAGGCGTAACCTGCCAAGCGACGATTGCTAAGGCGACGATGACGACGCTCACCGACAGCACTCTTCGCAACCAGGACATTGGGGCCGCCTGAACGACTATCAACAGGGCGATGTAGGACAGGTAGGGCATCTCGGTCGAAAGCACGTTCATCTGATTCAAGGTCACAATCCAGGACATGACCCACAATCCACACAGCACGGCCATCACCATGCGGCCTACCCACAACCGTGCCGTACTGTCCACAAAGGATCCTCCAATCAACGGCAATTCTGAAGACGAATCGGGTGCCCTTTCCCCTTTGGCTTTCGCGCAAGAAGGCACTCGTGCCGAAGTCCGAGGTCCGAGAACCTCCTCAGGGATTCACCCACGTCCGGCTCAACCGCTTCGTGGGAGAAAAGAGGCACAATCCATTCCACTGCGCCCGCGTGACGACCCGAAAGCGCTTCGTGGTACGTTTCGCTCCATTTCGGCGACACGACAATCACCTGAGAGGGGGCATCCATCTGCAGGAAGCGCAGATGTTCACCCACGAAGGTCTCTGACGTCCTGTCGACTTGGGCCAATCCATCCATGATGGAAGAGAGCTGATCCATGCCCACGCGCGCCTGCCAGAGCTTCCCTT
>JAJZAV010000083.1 GCA_021799255.1 Bacillota bacterium | reverse complement strand
CACAGACGGAGGGCGCCGATGGAAGCACATTGAACTACCCATTCCAAACTATCTCATGTCAGACCATACGGATGTTGGCTATCCAATCTTTCGTGGGGAGTGGGGGATTGTAACCGTTACATTTTTCTCTTCCACGGGCACGAATAGTGTACAGATATTATACGTTACGAACGATGACGGCAGGGTTTGGACCCCTTACCGCATCCCTCAAGGAGCAGTTGCAGATGTTCAATTTGTTTCTCCGTCTCTAGGCTTTTTGAAATCATATATCCCTGGAAAAACTGCCACATCTCCAGAAACTCTAGAATGGTTTCGCACGCGAAATGGAGGAAGGACGTGGTCTCGATTGAATATATCGTTACCTAGTCCAATAAGAATGGATGCTTCCATTCGATTCAGTACAAGCACAAACTGGTGGGCGGTAACTCAAACGGAGTTATATAGAACGACAAATCAGGGGAAGTCCTGGGTACAAGTCCCCATACGAGGGTGAAAATGTAGCGCGTTCGTTGCCTAACATACCCGATGCCCCATCGCCTAAGAGTATATTCTTTCGAAGAGGTTCGATTTGGAGCGCTATCGAGTCGCGTACTTCGCGCTTTTCAGTAAAAGGTGATTGGTCACGTTTTATGGTGGTTTTCGACTTCTATCGCCCCTCAGCAGCATCTGTTGCGTCCGGCTTCTCCTCAATAACAAAGTCTAGCTGCATGGCCCGCGAATAAGCCAACAATGAACCGTGCCCGGGGGGCATGTTCTCCTTCTCCTGGTACTACCTTTGGATTTCAGTTGAATGCCCGGTAATGCCCTCCGAATCGATTTTTCAGTGCCATCCAATAGAGATTATGGTTCTCATGTCACCTTTGAGGCGTCAACACCGTCTTCATGATGTAACCGTCTTGAGGGAGATGACGAATTATGAAGAGACGACTCTTTCCTATCGCGTTAGTCGCTACCGGAGCCCTCTTGCTGGTGACCAGCCCGACTGTGGCCAGTGCGGCCAGCACACAATCCTCTGCGCGAGTGCCATCCACGCTGTGGAACATCAATATGCTGAATGCCCATGACGGATTCGTGTCGGGGTACCAGGGTCCGCGTTTCTACCTATGGTCTACCGACGATGGTGGTGCGAAGTGGATACGACTCGCAG
This sequence comes from Bacillota bacterium, assembly GCA_021799255.1. Lineage (GTDB taxonomy): Bacteria > Bacillota > Bacilli > Alicyclobacillales > Alicyclobacillaceae > JAJZAV01. The sequence continues at coordinate 12,392 of JAJZAV010000083.1, read as the reverse complement.
TGCCAGGGGCTCCCATGACGTCTCCTTCGTGGACGTCGCCTCCTACTGTGATGTTTCGAACCCCAAAGGACGGCTGGGTATCCTGGGTAACCGTCGGGAAAGCCTCCAGCACGCTGGTCGTGCTCCATTCCACAACAGGGGGCCATAGTTGGCAGAAGTACGAAGCCAAGGTTCCTTCGGTGGTCGACGAAGTTCTCCAGATTGATTTTATCTCGTTGCGCACTGGTTGGATTAGAACGATGTCATTCGGAGCTTCGGAACAAGCAGACCCTTCGATTTTCCACACGGGCAACGGGGGACGCACGTGGTCCTTGGTCTCGTCCACCGGAGGATATGTCCCGAATCGGGCCGCCACGCCAGACGCCTTACCTGGGTTTGACGTGCCGATGCCGATGACGTTCACTAACGCAAAAGACGGCTGGGCGGCTGTTGGCAACTTCGTCGCCACCCAAAACTCTCTAGCCACGTTGTATCACACCACCACGGCGGGCCGGCGATGGTATCCCGTGCAGTTGCCCGTTCCGAAACCTCTGAAACATGGGTTTGCCACCATCGAATATCAGCCTGTATTTTCCGGGCAAATCGGCACCGTCCTTATCGAGTACGAGGCTCGCACGAATCATCTCGTCGCTTATCACACAGTGAATGGCGGAAAATCGTGGTCCGTGGGGTCGATACTGACGTTTAGGCAATCTACCTTCCAAATGTCGGAATCCTTCGTGAATCCCCAAATTGGATGGGTCATTGGACAAGATGGTACGGACGATGAGGTGACCCGAGATCATGGTGTGACGTGGTCGCACATTCCAGTTCGAGGGGCATTGCGCAAGTATCTCACCTCCCACTATCAGGTGGATCAACTGAATATGGTGTCGGAGAAATCGGGATGGATGTTGCTCAGGAAGGGGACAGGCGTGACTAAACTCCTCAAGACGAGCGATGGCGGGGTTACATGGGTGGCGCAAAGGTGGTGAGGAAGGAAACGGAATCGAGCTGAGGGACCTCCGTCAAAGTCTGCCCTAGCAAAGAACGCTTTGTGGGGTTACAGCTGAGGGTCATGCTACGAAATGCACAGCATCAGTGAAAGTGCACGGTACGAAACAAAATGTGTAATAATGGTAAGAAGAGACGAACTTCATGAAACGGCGGGATATGAAGTGAACATGAAAGTGCTCGGAGCAAGTTTTGCTCTTTTTGCTTTGGTCACCGGTTGCTCGCAAAGCCCGTCGCCAAAGTCGTCTGCAGCATCTGACACGACACCAACAATAGCGCCTGCCAAGACAGTGGACGTCGCTACAATCTTAGCGAAGACAGAAACCCGATTAAATCATATGACGGGGATAGTCACGACGGCGACAGCCTTTGATGGCAGGGCCAACGTCAAAATCCGATTAATGGTGAATGGAAATCCTTCAATGAAACAGGCCACCCAGTTGTTCCAGGACATTTTACGGGTGATGCAAGCGGAATCCAATGCAAAGGATATATGGGCTCAGTACAACGGTCATTTTGATATCAAGAGCTATCAATCCGGTGTGGTTTACGTCGCAAACAAGACGGCTGGTAGACCAATGACTGTGAGGAAGGCCGCGCCTGTCTCCATATTTGAAACTCCTGCAACTGTCATGCCCGCTTGGTTGAAAAACGTTTCCTTATCTTCGGTAAAAGATATCACCTACAGTCGTGTAGATTTCGGTGGCCAGGTCAAAACGATAAACAGCATTGAATTGGTTGACGAGATAGTATCCGCACTTCACGAATCGGAAGCGTTCAAGAACACGACAGGATACTCGATGAGTGGTTCCTCGATGCAAATCATGATTCACCTGAAGAACGGACACGCCATTGGAATAGCCCCAATCATGCGAAATACCCCTTCGTACGGTCCTGTTGCTCAACCAGGCGAGTATCCGCCCGACAAGAACCAGTACGTAGTTGTCTATCTCGTACGGCCCACGTCCGTGGGAGATGGAAACGAGTTTCTTCATGGTCCTACGTATCTCGTTGATAAACGGCTAGTCCTTCCCAAGATTTTCTCCTGGGCCAGCGCAGCTTTCATTTACCGATGAGAACGGGAGTCACATCTGGGTGTATCCGGCCTACTATTTGGCCGACGAACATAAAAACGCATATGGGGGCCCAATTGCGAAGAGGTTCCCATATCCAGGGGTGGTGGCTTATGAGAACGGATCGCAGACGGTGTACGTGAAAACTCCGGGCTTGTATCGCTGGCTGAAGACCGATGCGTGGGAGAAGCAGTCTGTCATCGAAGCGTACACGCCGGAGGAGCGCCAGGCCATCGATAGTGTGTCCGCGACGGGCGCGACGGGGTGGCACTGGCTGTTTCAAAGGCTGTTTGCTCCAAGTCCGGGGCCCGCTATCCGCAACTTGCCCCATGGCGGCCCCCTATCTTTTAGCCACTCTGCTTTGCCTGGAACGTGTGCTACGTACGATTCGTTGGATGGACACGACATCTTGGTTCGCCCGACTGAGGAATGGTACAACGGGAAGGCGGCACTTGGCAACCCCAAGAGCTATCGATTCCGCATGCACTAAAGGATGCCCAGATTTCCACCTATCCACCGACATTCTTCACAACAAAGGATGGAGTCCTGCCCGTACAGGCTGTGCTCCAGCCCTCAAGCCGAAGTGAGTTCATCGTCTATCGAACCGCAAACGGGGGCAATTCATGGTGAAGACGACTCCTATGCGAGGTGCTTCTAACGCATGGGATTTAGAAACCCTAAATCGATGGGACATTTTCGTCAATGGAAATCGGCTTAACGTTACCCTCAACGGAGGGCGGAATTGGCACACCATGCGCGCGAATATCCAGGCCTCCAATATCGTAGACTTTGAGTTCACCTCTGCGAATCATTGGCTAAGTGTGGGGATGGCAAACCTATCCGGGGCACGTGGTAACGACACTCCGGTGAAGCGGCATACCGTATATTTGTGCGACTGCGTGGTCATGACGACCGAATGTATAAATATAGCCCCGAGAAGGATTTGCCCTTCGGTTAAGGAATACATTTCGACGTAGCTCACTAAAAAGGGAGGGATTTTGATGTCGGGACGACATTCATTGGGCAAACTTATCTGCGGGGGTAGAGCAGAATAGCCCTTAACCAGCCCCTTCCCTCGCCCGTAGGGAGTTAACCTAGTTGACAAAGGAATTTGGATTTCAGTACAGCGGTATACTTTATCGTTCAATTGGGGATTTCTTGGGTGAAAACTATCTTGAGTATGGTTTCACCAAGGGAACGGTGCAAGAGGTTGACTTCCTGATTGACTTGTTGGATTTACCAACCGGCGCAAGAATCTTAGATGTCGGCTGCGGTCCAGGACGGCACAGTTTAGAACTGGCCCGTCGAGGCTTTCGCACCGTGGGTGTAGACATCTCAAAACGGTTTGTCGAAATAGCAAGCCAAACGTCTCGTGCGGAACACCTTACTGCGGAATTTCACGTTCACGACGCCAAACTGATGCAGTTCAGGACTGAGTTTGACGCGGTAATCTGTTTGTGCGAAGGGGCGTTTGGACTCGCGGGCAGCGATGAGGCACACAAACAGGTCTTACGCAACATCTTCAATGCGCTTAAGCCTGGCGGCTGGTTTGTCCTTACCGCTATCAACTCTTACAGCGTCGTGCAACAGAAACCATCCCCTGAACTGTTTGATGCGTATACCGGGACTAGTCGAGAGATTGAGACCATTCACAGTCCGGAAGATGAATGGCGCGATGTGATGATTTGCACGACGACGTTCACCTTTCGTGAGTTAAAACTATTGTCGGAGTATTGTGGCTTCCAAGTGGATGCTGGCTATGGTTGCACGGCAGGTCAATTTGAGCGCAGGCCACTGACCATCAATGACGTCGAGATCATGCTGGTGGCAAGGAAACCGTAAATATCATGTGCTCAAGGGAGGGGAGGATGCACATCCCCTCCCTGATTTCCATACGGAGGTTCGGCGTTGGGGGGGAAGGATGATGAGGTATTTTATCGGGATCGTGCCACCTGATGACTTTGGAAGAAGGATTGTCGAATTTCAGAAGATATGGAAACGCAACCGTACCTGGGAAGTCGCTGGACCTCACATTACTGTCAAATCTCAAAGCGGATTAGGTTCGGATTTGCGCTGGCTGGAGTCAATTAGACGAACCTGTGCATCATTCCCGAGATTCACAGTGTCCATCGATGACGCAGACACGTTTGGGGACGCTGTTGCCTATTTGACTGTGAAATCCCCTAAAATTCGTGACTTCCATGAGCGACTGGTTGAAGCTGTCTGTCCGCCGCCAGAAGAGGTGAAGCAGTATATGGAAATGGAACGGTTTATCCCACATCTGACGTTAGGGCAGACCCAGTGGGGTATGAGCTCAGACGAAATTGTTCAAATGAAGGCTTCTGCGGCGACAGTCCTCTCTCCATTTCCCACTTTCTCAGTCAGATTCATTCGTGTTTTTCGGGAAATTCAACTGAACAGGTATGTAGCATACGAGGACATTGAACTCGCTTAGAGTTCAACAACCTTGATGACGTGATATGTGGGGATACAGAGTGAACTACGAGTTGTTTACATCAGATACGCGAACATCATTCTTATGGTGCCTCCTCCTCCTTCGTCCACCGTACTTTGAACCCGAACTTCTTTTCCCTGAAGCGCCATGATTGCAACTCGCCAGTCTCCATATCAAGGTCACTTTAGTAGGCGGTGCGTCGGAAACTACGGGGAGGATAACCTGACTCGACGAGGAATATATATCCAGAATCGGCGGTGATGGGATGAAAATTGTTCCGATGTGTCTGTTGGGAGGGGTGTAGATTGAGTAAGAATACAAAAATCACACTGGGTTTAGCCATTCTGTTGTCGGTTTATTTACAATACCTATTTGCGGAAGGAGGCCTGAGTCCACTTTCACGGGATTACGTCTTTCCTTTTTACCGTGTTTCCAGCATCGGTTTCTTTTCTTACTGGCTTAATCTCATAGCCCTTGTAACGCTAATATTGTGGGTCATCTGGTTCATCCAATTTATACGCGATAGCAAGTGAGTCATGATTCCTATACTTTGGAGCGGATGGACGCATCGCGGTGCATCCCCATCCCAATTCGACGGACTTATGGAGACGGGCCATCTGGTTGGTTGCAAACTGAAAATCCGTAACACTCCGCCATGGTCATTACGTCTATTGCGGATGACGGGTGTAAAGGCCGTTGCTTCGATTTGATATTTCTGGAAGGGGGTCTTGGTCCATGACGAAGAGATTCGTCAGAGGCCTACGTGCACTCCTGTATTCCATCCGATTTTGTGGGACAATGGCCGGCGAATTGAGGCGGTGAAGTGTGGATAAGACTGACGGGTTGGAGGCACAACGATATACGGAAGTATGTCGTGTGCTCGATGAAGTGCTGGAGTTATGGGAAGCGATGAAGCAGAGTGATATGGAAGACGCCGGTGATGACGCGGATCGATTTCAGATGACGTTTTACGTCCTCATGGATACCATACGTGAGTGGATTCGAGTGATGGCAAGACGTCCGGAAGACTCGACGGCAGCACAATCTGACGCGCGGTTTGCGAAACTCTTGAGCGCCCTGCCTAGCGAGTTGCAGGTACCCTTTGAATTAGAACTGGATTCGGTGTTGTCGGATGCAGACTTTTCGGTGGACAATACGGAACAGGGGTAGTCGCTATGGGAATAAGTTGAAGGCGATGCCGTGAAATTCAAGATTCTTAACTTGGTTTCCGTGGTAAAACGGTGCTGAACCATGGGGATAAACCATAGGGACGGAGGCTTACAGATGAACATTGAAGAGGCGCTCGGCCAATTAGGGGTGACGTCAACCACTTTATCTGATGAGGAAAAGAGACAGTTGGATGAGGAAGGATACCTCATTCTCACCGACTTTATCGATCATGGCTTGTTGAAGGCTCTACAAGACAAGTATGAGGAACTGATGGAACGGGAAGGCCAGAATGCTGGCAAAGAGTTTCAGCAGGAAGCTGGGACGAGACGGCTTTCCGATCTCATCAACAAGGGGCAGGAATTTGACATATGCTGGCAACATCCAAAGATCTTAGCCATCGCATATCATGTGATTGGCAGAGACTTTAAGGTCAATTCCATCAATGGCCGGGATGCTCTACCGGGACAAGGGCATCAAGACCTGCATGCCGATTGGGGACCCAGACGTCTCGATGATTTGTACGGCGGTGTCAACACCATATGGTTGTTAGACGACTTCACGCCAGACAATGGAGCAACGAGGTTTGTTCCAGCGACCCACAAGCTAGCGGGATCGCCGAAGGATTACGTGATGGATGTGCGTGCTCCACACCCGGATGAACAGTTGGTCATTGCCAAGGCAGGTACTGTGTTTGCGTACAACATGCACATGTGGCACGGTGGCACGCAAAACAGAACCAACAAGACGAGGCGCGTGCTTCATCCCAGCTTCATCGCGCGGGAGTTTCCACAGCAGTACAATCAGAAAGAGTTCCTCCGAAAGTCAACCTACGACAGACTCTCTCCGGCAGCGCGTTATATTCTGGACGTGGACGAATAAGCCTTCGGTCAAAGACATGTTGGTGAATTGGATCTGGACGTATGTTACCGTCACTGGTCGTGCGGTGCATACGTTGTGAATGGCCCGGTGACTCAGGCAGGATTCATGGATCACGGGTTATTTGCACGGACCTATCCTTGAACGGCTCATCGACTACTTGTCTTTAAGCTGAAAAACTGTAATAATGAACTATGTCATTACGTCTGTTGCGTATAAGGAATGTATGGGCCACTGGCCAAGGTGGAAGGCTTCGACCGGCGCATCAAGTCCTGGCGAATGTTGATGGGAGTGGTTACGATGAAGAAGCTACTCTGGGTCGCTATCGCGTTAATCCCACCCGTGATATCGGTGATTTTGACATATCACCAAAGGCCTGGTCTGGGCATGGTGCTAGATGCCGTTGTGTTAGCGTTTTGCGCCTTGGTCATACTTCTCGTACTGCCAATATGGGGAGGATGGAGAAATTTTAATAGGGCTGATACGAATCAATTCCAGGATTTCGTCATGGAGCCGTTTGGGCTCATGTTCACTGGCACTAAAAACCCCAATCCTCCCAAATTGCTTGTCACGCTCAGCACCGTAGTCCAAATTGGAATTGCGGCGATTCCATCCATTGCAGGTTTGGCCTTTGCACAACACATGGCTGTGCAGCAGGGATGGGACAAAATCAAGAGCGAGCTGACCGTGAATAACATCAGTGTGATAGAAAACAAATCGAGTATCGCCGTCATCACAACCCCTCACATAAGGCAGGAGTTCGTCGACAATCTTCGCCATGCACAAATAGTCGCGACTCAGACAGGGATGTTTGAGTTGTCTTCGTCAAACTACCTTATCATGATTTGTAAGGACGGTTTCCAAATCGCTTTGATAAACCTTGGGAACAATGGCGCATTTTCCATCGTAAACGAAGGCCAGTTCATAAGACACGCCACTCAATATACAATTCACAGCAAATCGCTTGAACAGTGGTACAATCAAATGATTGCCAAAGCAACCTCACGCGAATGACTTTCTATGCTGGACAAAATATGTCGGGTGGACGTGTTGTGAGACTTCCCCGGGCTCTCCGGTTGGGTGAGAGTCAAACGGCCAACGTGTGCTGTCCGCCGTGCTGTTTCCTAAAAAGTTGCATATGTCATGATAGGAACCAGTGAATCGATGGAAGGGGCGATGCCCAATGTTGTTCTTCATTAGCCTCATTGTGTCCATCATCATTATTGTCTACGTAGCCACGGACTGCAAACATTATGATAAGAGCCCTTGGGGATGGGGCATTTTCGCGTTCTTCTTTGGCTTTCTCGCGCTCGGCATTTACCTGTGCCAAACAAAGAGGGTTGGATGGGGCACCGTGTGGATTGTCTTTTGGTCGATTGGTGAGCTGTTTAGCCTGGCCCATGGGCGACTCGTTTTGTGACGGCCGTAAGAGAAGGGGGGAGACCCTATTGCCGAACGAAAGGGGGACTGAACGCGATAATTCGTACACCGAACGAATGCAGTTGGCAACATCCGCGATAACCTGCTAGGAGTGAATGAACGACGCACGATACAATGTCTCCTCGGGACCTCGCTTGAGCCCCAGAACGGTTTTCTCCTTACTATCCAGAATCTGAATATTCTATGCAGGGTTGTGTGCGCACCTTTTTCGAGTACGGGACTTCGGCGAGGGAGGATGGCGGGACACTCGCCGCCCGTCGCTCGAAGCGACTCGGGAGGCTTTGAGGCGAGAATGGAGGCCAATTCAATGACGATGCCAACGCACATTGTCGCGGTAGGCGGGGTTGTCGAGAATGAGAAGGGTGAAATTCTGCTCGTGAAAACCCATGATGGTGGATGGGTATTTCCTGGAGGGCAGGTAGAGGTTGGGGAAAATCTTATGGATGCGCTCATTCGAGAGGTCAAAGAGGAGAGTGGCATCGACGTCGATGTCCTCGACCTCATAGGGGTGTATTCCAACACCGGGACGCACAAGTGGTACGACGGCGTCACAGACGTTCCGACGAAGGTCATGTTGGATTTCACGTGCCAATCAACTGGCGGCGAGTTATCAACATCGGAAGAGACGTCCGAGAGTGGCTGGGTGGCTCGAGACCAAGTGCTCGACTTCATCACCGCTCCGGCAATTCGCACGCGGTATCAGGCGTATCTCGACTTTGACGGTCGTCCGCTTTACATGGACTATGTGACTCGCCCTGAGTTTCAGATAAATATGAGCCGAAACATAGGAACAACGCGATAAATGATAGATTCGACGATCTCGGTTCAACGATGGTCGTGGACTGAAAGTCCTTTCCATTGGTATCATTTTTCCACAGTATGTACTATAATGGAAATCGGAGATGTATCGAAAGGGGAATCGCGACTTCACCATGCTGAAGATTCGGTAATGGCTAATAAAAGAAGAGTGACAGAGGATCACGTGACTGCGCGTGGTTTATGTCCGTCTTTTGCCATCCCGAGGCCGCATGGAGTGGAGTTGCTTTTGCTCAATTGATACGTCATTTTGTTTCAATTGGGACATTTCATCTCCAGAAACTTCTCTCCATGCTCCTCATTGACTGAACGGAGGAGTCACCATGCCAAAGGCAGAGAACCGCAAAAAGCCACTCAATCAAAGTGGCCTCGTTCCGGGTCGTAAACACCAGGCCCAATTCGAACCGGGTCAGAGGAATGCGGAATCGGATCAACGTCGACAAACCCAAAAACAAGATCTGATTGCAAAAATGAAGAGCATACAGCAGCACAAGGACAAGAAATAAGGTGTCGGTTGTAAGCGGTCACAGGGCCCGTCAGGTCAACGCCATCGGGCCCGCCCGCTTTTTCAATCACGAGCTTGATGTTCAAGTGAGGCCCGAGTTGGGCCGGAACGGAGGCTTTGCATTGTCCATCCGCGAACTTGAAATGGATCAGGTTCATCTCGAGCTTGATCATGAACCCCTCGTCAGTCTACGTGCTGACTTGAGAGAAGACGGAACCTTCGGAGACTCTTGGCTCGTGATTTCACCCGCAGAAGCCTGCGTACTGTCCTCGGATCACGACGTGCGGATCCGGGTGCCCATCTCGGACATTCGGGAAGCCGAGTTGGACCGAGGTGTTGGCGGGGGGTCTCTGTTGCTCAAAACGGACGTTGGTCCCATGGTGTTGGCTCGTTTCTCAGTAGGCCTTTATCCTAAGTTTGGCTACGCCGTCACTGTACTGAACGCCTTGACGAAAGGAGAAGAGGTTCCCCTTCCCTCCGAACGGGATATTCCTCAGGTGTGTCCCTCTTGTGGAAGACCCTTGGGAGAAGGAACCAGCGTTTGCCCGACCTGTTTGGACAGGGGAAAGGTCATTCGTCGGCTTGCTGGATTTGCAAGACCCTATTCTGGGAGACTTGCCGTCGGTGGACTGATCCTCATTTTGGCCACGGCCTTTCAATTGGTTCCTCCGTATGTCACGAAGTTGCTAGTGGACAATGTGTTGGTCCCGCATCAGTCGAGCAGCTTCACGAAGGCCGTGACCTACCTGTTGGCCTTGGTGTTGACGCTGTTTGGCGTCAACCTGCTCGGGATGCTGACGCAATCGCTGCGGGGATATATCGGCGTGTGGTGCGGAAGCCGCATAACCGGGGACATCCGGCACAAAACGTACGACGCTTTGATGAAACTGTCGTTAAGCTACTTCGACAGGAGGCAGACCTCGCAGTTCATCGGCCGGGTGAATAGTGACGCAAACTCGATGAGGGAGTTTCTGACGGACGGAGTCGTCTTCTTAGTTAGCCAGATCTTGATGGTTTTAGCCATCGCGGGTGTCATGTTAAAGATGAATTGGCTGCTTGCACTACTTTCTTTCGCCACCATTCCGCTCATCATCGTCGCCTCTCTGGTAGTTTGGCCCATGGTGCACAATCTGTGGGATAAGCAGTGGAGGAGCATCCTTCGCCTCAACGTTCTCGTGGGGGACTCGTTGCAAGGGATTCGTGTCGTCAAGGCATTTGGACGGGAATCATCCGAAAAATCTCGTTATAACACAGCGAATCAGGAACTTGTGATGCAAACCACGAAAATGGAAGGGATCTGGCAAGGGGTTTTCCCCATGTTTGCGTTCCTGAGCAGCACCGGCGGACTGCTGGTTTGGTATATTGGCGGGCGCGGTGTTTTGCACGGGACAGTCACCCTCGGCACGCTGATTGCGTTCAATTCGTACCTAGGGATGTTTATCGGTCCCCTGCAATGGTTCAGCCAATTCATGAATTGGTTGAATAACACGTTGGCTGCCGCGGATAGGATATTCGAGATTCTGGATGCGAAATCCACCGTGGTGGACAGGCCCGATACACCTTCCTTGGGCGAGGTGAAAGGGGCGGTAGAACTGCAAAACGTCACGTTCGGCTACGAATCACATCGCCCCGTGTTGAAGGAGATTTCCATCGACGTTTTGCCTGGCGAGATGATAGGGCTGGTCGGCAAATCCGGCGCGGGGAAATCGACGCTAATCAACATGATCTGCAGGTTTTACGATCCCGATAGAGGCTCTATCCTCATCGACGGCCACAATCTTCGCGACATCCAGCAGGAGGAATGGCACAAGAGCATCGGGGTGGTCCTGCAGGAGACCTTCCTGTTCGACGGAACCGTGGCCGAAAACATTTCCTATGCGTACCCGGATGCGACGCAGGAGAACATTATGCGCGTCGCGCGCATTGCCAACGCCCATTCCTTCATCATGAAACTGCCCGACGGCTACGACACGCTGGTGGGGGAACGGGGACACTTGCTTTCGGGTGGGGAGAGGCAACGAATCGCGATTGCCCGCGCCCTTTTGCACAACCCAAGAATCCTTATTCTTGATGAAGCCACGGCATCCCTCGACAACGAAACGGAGCGTCAGATTCAGGAGGCCCTGGCGCGGCTGGTCAAGGGCAGAACGACGTTCGCTATTGCGCATCGACTCTCGACTCTGCGCAATGCTGACAGATTGGTTGTGCTCGACGGCGGACGAATTGCGGAAGTAGGGACGCACGAGGAGTTGCTCGAGCAAAAAGGCGCCTATTTCAAACTCGTAGAGGCGCAACGCGAGCTCTCAAAAATAAGGGGGGTCGAGGGGTAATGGAGGAGATGTTTGAGGCGAAATATCTGAATCCAAGTTCCATTCGGCTCTCAAAGTCAAAGAACGGTGTCTTGGAGGGGTACGTCGAAGGCAAACGATACGCCCATCTATCCCTGAGCCGAGCCTTTCCGCTCTCTCTGCCACGGCAATATCTCGCCATTCTGTCCCATGAGGACAAAGAACCGCAAGAGGTCGGCATGATTCGTGATTTGGACCATCTCGACCATCAAAGCAAATCCGCCGCAGAACAGGAACTGCAACTGCGGTACGTGGTGCCGACCATCACGAGCATTCAGTCCATCAAGCAAGAGCCTGCGTTTTGGCGATGGACAATTGAAACGGACAGGGGCCCCGCCGAACTGATCATGCGCAACATTCACGAGCATGTGCGTGTGATGGGTTCGTCTCGGCTGATACTGACGGGTGTCGACGGCCGGCGTTTTGAATTGGCGGACGCCTCAACCCTGGATGGGCATAGCAAGTATTTGCTCAGAAGGTACTTGTAGTCGTTGGTGGGGGCCTAGCGCCCCCACCTGATTCTGGATTCATGGGGATGGCTAGAAATCTAGAATTCGGCACCGCGGACTTTGGAGAATATCATCGTGTTGCGTAATTTCCCAGGGTCGGAACGTCTTTTGCCCAGGGGAGCCACGGGCGAAGTTCCTCGATGCTCTCCCAAATCGCCTCGTTGACGGCTTTCCCATCGCCCCATTGAGGTGATTTGATTTTCAGCC
>JAJZAV010000082.1 GCA_021799255.1 Bacillota bacterium | reverse complement strand
CAGGCGAGAGAGGCGAAGGCCCCGTCGAGAGACGGGGCTTTTTGCTATGGAACGGGGCCCGCATGGAGGCGAGAGTGGATGGAGGCGAGCAGCGGATCGGGGAGCGGCGGGATCGAGCGGGATCGAGCGGAGGAGCCGTGGCACCCGATGAAAAATAGCGCGGGCAAACCGCGCTAATGGGGATCCGCCGGCAGGAAGCACGCAGATAGCGCTGCCAAACCGTCTTATGTGGGACGGCAAACAGGTTGGCCGCCACCAGACGCGCGAATAAGGCGGTTTGGCAGCGTTATTCCATCGACACCTCAGACCTCACCCCAGATAGCGTTGGCAAACGGCGCTAAACTCGCCCCGACCAAAACGCGAACCCGGACATGCGACCCTGGTGCCACTGCCTCGTGGAACAAAGTGGGCGCGGATGGATCCAGACCTTCTTCGCAGGTCTATGGGGGTGGTCTTATGGAACCAGGCCCGCATGGAGGCGGGAGCGGATCGAGGGGACAAGCGGATCGGGGAGAGAAGCGGAGGAGCCGTAGCACCGATGAGAAATAGCGCGGGCAAACCGCGCTATCGGGGATCCACCGGCAGGAACCACCCAAATAGCGCTGCCAAACCGTCTTATGTGGGACGGCAAACAGGTTGGCCGCCACCAGACGCGCGAGTAAGGCGGATTGGCAGCGTTATACCGTCACCACCTTAGGTCCACACTCAAATAAGACGGCCAAACCGCGCTAACTTGCCCCATCTCCAATGCGAACCCGGGCGTGGGACTCAAAACTGAGTCCATTACCTCCCGAACGGCCAGTGAGACCCTTGCGCCACTGCTTCATGGATCAAAGTGGATGCGAATGGACCCAGACCTTCTTCGCAGGCCTATATGGGTGTGGTCTTATGCAACCAGGCCCGAATGGGGATGGGAGCGGATCGAGGGGAGAAGCGGAAGGAAGCCGCGCCGTGAACGCCTCTGCGGGGAGTAAAGTAGGCATGACGATGGGGAGTCATCGCCATAGCGGTGCGGCGCGGAGTTAATGGACACCGTCGCTCAGTGATTTGGATCTTACCGACGCGTTGTTGTAGAGTGGTACTGTTTACAGGAAAGGTGCAGGTGCATCGATGGTTGAGTATACGATTGGTCCCATGGAGGACGGTAAAAAGGTCCACCGATTACTTCGTCAATTGTTGCCGGGAGTGCCGCTGTCGGGGATTCACAAGATGATTAGAACGGGTCGAATCAAGGCCAACGGCCGAAAGGTGAAGCCGGACGACGTAGTCGCTGAGGGAGATGTCTTGCGGCTGTTCATGGCACAAGAAGACTATGAGGCGGTTCGTAAGCCAAAGGGCAAGTTTGGCGGCGTAAGTCGAGACGTCGAGATTGTGTATGAGGATAGTCGGTGCTTGGCGGTTAACAAACCTGCAGGTTTGCTAACACACGGAGATAAAACTGAGCAAAAAGATACCCTCGTGAACCGTGTCCTTGCTAGGCTTTACGATTTAAACGAGCTTATAGACTCACCGTTTTACCCTGCACCTGTGCATCGGCTAGATAGGAATACGAGTGGCTTGGTGTTATTCGGAAAGACTCCTGTCGTTGCCAGGGAACTGTCCGAGGCCATCGCGAATGGTGGCATTCACAAGTGGTACATAGCCATCGTCAAGGGGCAGGCTCCAGAGCAAGGGACCATTCGAGCTACCCTTGATAGGTCAGCCACGGGAAATCGAACGGTGCTAGCGAAGGGTGGAAAATCGGCCGAAACGCGGTTTTGGACCGTCGCTCGATCCCGCTCCACGTGCCTAGTTCTAATCGAACTGGTTACTGGGCGCACGCACCAAATTCGTGCGCACTTCGAGCGGATTGGGTGCCCCCTGTGGGGGGATGTCAAGTATGGGGGAGCAGCACCTAGAAGTAGTACCTCTTCCACGAGCACTCGGGATGCACGGGAAGAACTGCATCAGTGGTTGCACGCCATGTGGCTGCAACTCCCTGAGGGGAAGTTGCTCACGGCGCCGTTGCCGGGTCCTTTTCTCGAAAACCTGCGCAAGCTGGGCTATACTCAGCGACAGATTGAAGACATTTCGCGCCCTCCTTCGACGAAAGGGAAGGGCCCATGAGTTGGCACCTCTCGTCAGAGCTCGCTCAAGCTGGGCTCATGGGTCAAAACTTGTGCCTAGTGAGAACGCGAAAGTTCCTCGCTTACAATCCTCACGGAACAAGCACGTCCCGTATCGCACTCGGGACCTCAGTTTTTTGCCGAGAGCGTGCGTCCACGGTGACGATGACAAATTCAGCGTCGAGCACGCGTTGCTCGCGCTGATTGTCAATTGATTGCTTCATCGTAAAACTCGTGTTGCCGATCTTGGACAGCCTCGTCCTTATCATCAACTTGTCGTTCTGCTTTGCCTCCAAGCGAAAGTCGGCGCTGACGTGAACCACCACGGTGATCACACCCATGTCGAGGAGTCTGTCGTAATGGAGGCCAAGGCGTTCATACCAGTCCTCTCTGCCCCACTCCAAATACTCAAGGTATTTCGCATTATTGACGTGACCGTTGACGTCAATCTCGGTGGATCGCACCGTGATATCCATTGCCGTCTCTATGCCAATCTCCTCCTCTTTGTCGGTATGTGGGACATTGTAACATTGTGTATAGATTCTTTGCATAAGACTGGCCGGGACCGTCATACGAGTAATACCAAGGTTTCACCAATGACCTATCCAAGGTTAATCTACAGTGGGACCCCGGTGGTGCCGTGTCCGAACAAGAGAGCGACGTATGGTTGTATTATTATCTCAATGATGACGCAGTCGCGTATCGAGAAGGCCCGTTTGTTTCCATTTCTGAAGCGAGGAGGGCAGCTCAAGAGGTCGATTTGGAGCTTTATCCAGTTCGAATCTGGATTGAAAGGGATTACAAGTCGCTCTGGGAAAGAAGCCGACGGGGTGCATTAAGTCGAACAACTGCGTGGTCTCCGTAAGTCTAATAAATGAGTCGCGGGATGGCGTATGCGCCATCCTTTTTCGCGCGATGTGTTGGCTTTTCGTGGTCTCGAATAGTTAGGCGTGCGGCGGGAAACGGTAAGTGCGATTGAGGATGCCGCACCGACTTTGACGGTCGAGATCACGGGATGGGAGTGTTTTCATCTCCATGAGGATCCGCTTGGCACATTTACGAACGCCTGTCATCTTCGCGTGTATCGCATTGGTTCTGTACTCAGAGGCCAGTGTTTCCCTTGCCTCATCGTACCGAACTGCGAAAGCCACGCCGAAACCAACGCAAGAACCACTTTTTGGTTTATATCGAGCCAGCGACAAAGAATACGACGTGTCGTGGGCCCTTTTAGCGGCCATTGACAGATATGCGGAGTTGACCAAGTCGAAGTCCGTGCGCAAAGAGGTTCCGTACTACGGATTCGGTTTTGAGCCGAGCGCGTGGGAGGGGATTGCAAACCCTCTCCCGGACGACTACAATCCGTCCACCATACGCCTGTTCAACGGAATTGGGGTTGATGAAGACGGCGATGGGTTGGCGTTGCCTTGGGATCCTGCTGATAGGATTGGTGCCATGGCTAGATGGATTGATGGTGCTTCCCAGGAAGAAGATGCGGAGACGGCGGTGTGGAACCTGTTTCAGGACCCTGTTGCCGTAGAGCGTATTTTCGCCTTCGCGCATCTGTTTAACACGTACGGGACCAACATGAGCGCGCACTGCTTTCCGGTGGCCAAGCGGTACAACTACTCCGTGAAGCATTCGTTCGGAGCCGGCAGGTCTTACGGGGGAGCAAGGCGGCATGAAGGAGTTGACATCTTCGCCAGCTACGGCACGCCCGTGCTGGCATCATGCTATGGTTACGTGGAACTCAAAGGGTGGAATCGATTCGGAGGATGGAGACTCGGGATTCGGGATGCGAATAACATCTACTACTATTACGCGCACTTAAGCAGTTATGTCAAAGGGCTCAAGCAGGGAGATCTAGTTCGCCCCGGGCAAGTCATTGGGTACGTGGGTAGCAGTGGCTACGGTCCGCCGGGCACAAGCGGAAAGTTCCCTCCGCATTTGCACTTTGGATTGTACCGGGACTTTGGCCGACACGAATGGGCATTTAGTCCTTCACCTTTACTTGTGTCGTGGGAAAGGATGCCGCAGAAGGTAATCTATCCGCCAAAGAGTTGAACTCATGAACCATGCCGGAGTAGAATGGCGTTGACATGGAATTTGGAGGCATGAGCAATGGGTAATCTTTGGCGATTCATAGTGATTGCAGCGGTTGTCGAGGCAATTGCCATCCCGGTTACGGGAGGCACATTTCCATCATGGTTGATGGACGTCATCATTGGGTTAGTCATTTTGTACCTGATTTTTTTGGCAGTTCGAGGATGGAATAAGCAGATCAAGCTCGATTTACCACCAGCAATGGCCGGGAAAAAGGTGAAATCCCGGCATTGGCATGTGTTTTAAGATCTACTGTAGGCGCTGCACCAAATGTTGCAAAGTGTTCGCTTGTTCCCAAGCCGCTCGTTCCTTGATGGCCAGTGCTCGGCCGAACTCGGGATGGCGTTCTGAGGCATCGGACAGCATGTTCTGCAGGAGTTCGGTGTTTGCGGATCTGGACTGGATCAGTTCCTGAATCAATTGGTACGCGTATTGGGCATCCTCGAGACGTTGGTCTCGGGGGTGTTCCTTTATCCACGCATCGAGATCGCTGGACAACCGTGTCAGGGACGATAAGGAAGCGTTCTGAAGTTCCAGCAATCGCTCGGCCTCTTCGGTGCGAAATTCCCCGAAATGAAACCAAGCGTCCGAAAGTGTCATTCCCTCGCGCTCCCATCCGGCGACTTGGCTTGAGAGATCGTTCCATTCTGAAATCTGCACGAAATAATTCACTCCCTGCGAATTCAATAGGTTGATTGCGGTTCTTCCAAGTTAGGGTCACCATGCGAAGAACTTCATATTCGTCCCAGTGCGAGTGGACACATTCTCTCGGAAGTTTTGTCTTGCTGACGCGAAGATAGGAGAATTGACGAAAATCTGTCGCAAACTCACGGGCAAACCTACGTCTCCCGTTGACAGGCTTTGCTATGGTCCGATTAAATGGTGTTTGGGTCGACGTCTTTTGTTCGTTTGGGAGGACAGGCGTGAGGTGAACCGTTTATCTGTCATTTTTGCGATCTCGCTATCTGTTTTCGCAGGCCCCTCCTTGTGCCCAATTGTCTACGCGAATCCGAGTTCGGGAAGTGGCACATCGAGCAGTTCCAGCGCACAGCAAGGGGTCACCTCGACCTCAGCTAAACAGGTCGATTTGCAGGCCGTTACTCGGGGACTTACAGTGTTGAACAATCTGACCTCGAATATGGCCAGTGCGACTTCGGGCCAAGGTGCAGTGACGTTGTTCAGCCAAGCTGCAGGAATCCCCACATCGGGCAACGTGACTGCAGGCACCGCGCCGTCAGGCAACACGCCGTCAGGCAACACGCCGTCAGGCAACACGCCGTCAGGCAACACGCCGTCAGGCAATGCGACATCAGGCAACACGCCGCCACCGCCGGCGCCGGCGCCAACAAGTATGTCTACTTCGGTCTATTACCAGGTTCACAATGGGCAACTATACGAGTACGACGTAACGAGTTCGTCGACGTACAGCATTGGGCCCCCGGGTCCCTTTATGAAGACAGGTGTCACGTATTATGCTAACGATAACGACTACTACGTCCTTAAAGGGAACTCGTTTACGTACGTCGGCCATTTTGAAAATCCCTATCGGCTCATGGACCTGCGCCTTCCTACTCCGCTTTCGGCGGCCGATTTGTCGGATTATCTCAAAGCGAACAATCCCCAGAGCCCACTGGTGTCCCTAGTGCCAGTGTTTCTGGAGGCGCAATCCCGGTACGGCGTCAATGCCCAGTACCTAGTCGCTCATGCTATCGTCGAGAGCACCTGGGGAGAGTCGCAGATTGCGCATGACAAGAACAACCTTTTTGGCTACAGTGCGTTTGACAGCAGCCCGTACGCCAGCGCCACAACATTTCCATCCAAAGCCTACGCAATTTTGTACCAGGCTTGGTTTGTTCGAAATTACTACTTGGACCCGGGCGGCCCGTACTACCATGGATCCAATTTGGATGGAATGAACGTTGACTACGCGACAGACCCAAATTGGGCACAGAAGATTGCCGCTGTCATGTGGAGCATCAGCGCGTATCAACCCTCCTTCTACCGGAGCCACACCGTGTTGCCGACCGACAGCGCAGAACCGATTTTTAGCTACCCTTCTGGAGTGCGCGGGATTACGACGGTGGGAGGGCTGAACGAGCGGCGTGGACCGGGGCTGAACTACGCTGTTGTGAGTCAAGCAAACGATCACGCGACGCTGAACCTGACCGGATGGGTTCCGGGCTGGTATCAGATACAAGGCAACGGTGCGACGCTCTACGTATCAAGCCAGTTTGCGAAGCCGACGAACTTGGGAGAGGTTCTCGTATCAGACTTGAACTTTCGAACGAAACCCAGCTTGACCAGCCCCATCATTGGTACCCTCTCGTACGGGGAACAAGTGGAGTTGTTAGGGGGAGGCGACAACAAGCAGTGGGATCACGTCCTGTCCATGGATAACGTGACTGGATACGTATACGGATCGTACATATCACCCCTGGAATAATGCCGGGTTGAGCCGGGATTGTGTGCTATAATGAAAAACAGTTTGGCGACTGGAGTGAAGGGTATGCAGGTTAGCGGAATTGCGGCTGTTCTAGCTGCATCCGACGGATCCGTAAGAATGGACGGATGGTCCCATCGGTGGACGAATGATCGTATAGGTGCAGCGCACTCACCAAGCTCCGGCGTTAAATTCGGGCACGGCGCCTCGATGAAACATTGGGCATCCTTGGACAAGCTGTCTAGCGTTGTGTTTGCGCTTACGAGTTGTGCATTTTTTGCTCTGACTCCCCTGTCAGCAGGTGTCCGCACCCGCATGGAAGGAATGGCATACCGATTTCTCGCCCTTGCCATAACCGTTATCTATTTACGAAACTACCTTTTTGGTCCCCATTACATAGCGGCTGTTTTGGGACGAGCGAATGCCGAGGAGGTCCACCATGAACTATATCAAGCGAGTTGACTGGATACTTTACCTCCTGTGGGCTCTGTTCATAAACATGTGCAACATTTGGCTTATCGGACCCTTGGTGGAGGATTATTCAATCCTCGGTGTCATTTCCTTGTTCGTTATCCTCGGGATATGGCTCATTAGCATCCCGCCTAAGTGGCGGAAGAAATGGATCACGTTTACGTTGTTCGCCATCATGTTAGGAACGGGATACTCCTCACTGTCCTATTACCCAACAGGACACAGAGTGGTTTTGACCATCGTCATTTCGGTTCTTTTGATTGTGCTTGCAGCCTGGGTTGGAAAAGTCAGGATTTTGTCACTGGTATTTGGTGCGCTCGTCCTCATCGCCGGAAACTGGTGGTTGCCGTTTTCCGACTGGACGTTTTTGTCGCACTTTAGTGTTGCATATTATGGAAAGCTGGGGCTAAATCCTGCGGACATGCCCTCGTTACCCGTGGTGCCGGTGCCGACGAGTAATGGCAAAAACGTCCTCATCACCCTGTCTCTGATGCCAGAGACAACACAGGACGTTCAGACCTCGGTAGCTGCCGCGGGAAGCACGCCGAACTCGCTCCACGACGTAATACAGAGCTTTGATCATCGGTACGAAGTGATGGAGATCACGTATCAAAACGGAAAATTTGTGAGAGTGCCAGCCAAGCCGAGCGACATCGCTCGCTTGAATCCTATCGATTTGGTGAGTACGTTCTTCCCAATGGAAGAGGCGAGGTGGTCGGTTGAGAACGGGAAAGTGATTCAATACACCGTTCCAACCATCACGGCGCAGCAGTATGCGCAGATTTCCAATGACGCCGCGAATTATCCGTCAAATGCGTTAGCTATGGCGGAACAGGTGCAAGAGGCGAACATGAGAAATTGGGACGAGCTCCTCGCGAAGCTCGGGATTACACCAACTCACCAACTCTCCGTGGCCAACGGGATTCTCCATGGGACGTGGAACGGGCACGACATTCATGTCGCGGTGAACTCCACGGCGTTGGTTGCCACCGGATCGTTTACATCTCCCAACGCTCAACAAGCTCTTCTCGAGGGGGCAAATCGACTTCAGATTGTCGATTTGAACAGCGGATCTGGCAAGCTGGTATCAACGTACGTTGGGTCCGCCACCAGTCCAGTCTCCAGTGACATCCGAGTGGGGGCCATCGACAACTCGGGTCGGGAAGCTATCTTCGTCAACGATGCTCCTGCGTTCATCTTGCAGGCGTCGGCCCACGGTCCGTGGAAGACGTTGTACACTGCGCCGCCGAATTCGTCGCTTCGCTTCGAGGGTTCGGCCGTTTGGGGCAGCGACAAGACTCCGGAGATTATTACGGACGATCCCAGTCTGCTTCGGCCCACTCCCACCAGATTCCTGACCTCCTATACCTACCGGGATGGACAGCTGTACCGCAATTGGCGCGTCTACCACACGAACGTCGTGAACGTTTACCCTGTGAGGTTCCAGCCGAACGGCAAAATGTACTTGGCGTTCACCATTTACAACCAGGGTAAGTTCTTTATCTTGAGCCGTCAGTTCATTCCAGTCGTTCCTATCACGGCTTCGCTTTTGGGCTTGTCGGTGCTCATCGGTTTCATTTTAAGGATGAGAATGGGAGGGCAAAAGCGTGCTGAGTCTAAGTCCTAAGTTCCGGTCCAAGAGGTCCGTGGCGACTGCGGTATTGAGCGGGGGTGTGTTGATAGCCCTCGTTACAGGATGCTCTCCTTCTACGACCGTTCCGATTGGGGCGACCACGACGGCCGTTTCCACGTCAACTACCACGAGTCAGACCAAGGCGACTTGGGCCCCGGTGATGAAGTCTGTCCAACTCGGGGAAGCGGCCAAGGCGTACATGGAGAAGGTGAGCGTGAATATCACCGAGGGCTCGATTCAGAGCGGATTCCAGGTGTATGGGCGAATTAATCCGCCGAACAAGATGGACGTGGCTTTTCATCAAAACGGCGCGAATATGGCGTTTTATCAACAAGGTCTCTCGGCGTACGGCCAAATGGATGGGCAATGGCAACAGCATGCAGCGTTATCCAACATCAACTTGTACCCGGAGTATGCGAAACTACTGCAAGCGGTGAGTAAGGCGAAGATACCGGTCTTTCAATTACAGCCGAATCAGTACGTCGTTGACGAGTTCTGCAACGTGTATCAGGCGACCATTCCGGCGTCGTTGTTGTCGACTTTGCCTGGTTTCTCTTCGACGTATCACGCGGCCAATATGAGCCCGGTCGTTTACACCTTCTTCGTGGGGCAAACTTCCGGCGAGCTCCGGCAGGTAAACACCTCTTCAGAGGGCTCCGTAACCGACGTTGGCTCTGTTCAGATCCAATCGAATACCATCCTGTTTAACATTAACAAGCCGGGTGCCGATATCACTATAGATCCAACGCTGTATTCAAGTCTGCTCTACCAGTACTGATGAAGGCTGTCGTGGACTTGCCTTTTTGTGGAGTTTCTTTCTCCTGTGGTACAATGCGAGGTGATTCTTCAGCGCGTGAGTAGGGAGGATGAATCGCGTGAATGTGCGTCGTGCGGTGTTGATCAATGTCATCCTTGGCATCGTCGTCGTTGCTTTAGCGTACTTCGGGTATTCTTATTACTACGGATCCACCCACTACGTCACGACGGACAATGCGACCATCGACGCGACGGTCGTTCCCATCCAACCGGAATATGCGGGACAACTGGCGAGTTGGAAGTATGGAAATGGAACTGCGGTTAAGTCGGGAGAGGTTCTCGGCCGGGTGAGCACGGGCGCGGAGTTGGCGCAACTTGGTGTTGCGGCGAAGGTGAAAAGCGTGATGGACTCTGTGAAAAACGCGGCGCTGCTTACTTCGCCCATATCGGGCACGCTTGCCAATGTCAATGCTGTCGTCGGTGAGACGACCGCTCCTTCGCAACCATTGGCCGAAGTCGTGGAGACCGGAAATCCTTACGTGCTGGCAAATGTCAACGAAAGCGATATCCGTAACGTTCAGGTGGGGCAAACGGTTGACGTCTACGTGGATTCTTACCCGAACCTGTCTCTTCAGGGGACGGTGGATTCAATCGGCTTGGCAGCCAACTCGTTCTTTGCACTCATTCCACCGAATGATGTGGCCAGCGGAACGTATACCAAAGTGACTCAGACAATTCCGGTCGTCATTCGGCTATCGGGCACCGCTGGCGACAACCTGATCCCTGGAACCAACGTGACCGTGCGAATCCATCGTACGAATCCTTGATTTTCGCCCCCGACATATGGTACAATGCGGCGCGTGATTACGGTGGTCCGCTGCCAGTTTCCATGTGACTGATGTGATGGTGAATGAGTAGGTCTGGCATGAACACCTGCGGGAAGGAGGCCATTATGCATGAGTACATTATTACGTGAAGTCGTAGCGGATCAGTTACGCTCCGACCTGCCTTCGTTCCGACCTGGCGATACACTTCGTGTCCACGTTAAAGTTCGTGAAGGACAACGTGAACGCATTCAGGTATTTGAGGGCGTAGTCATTCGTCGCCGTGGCAGTGGAATCAGCGAAACTTACACGGTTCGCAAGATTTCCTACGGCGTCGGTGTCGAAAGAACGTTCCCACTTCACACCCCGAAAGTCGAGAAGATTGACGTGGTTCGTCGTGGTAGGGTTCGTCGTGCCAAACTGTACTACTTGCGTGGTCTGTCGGGCAAAGCGGCTCGAATCAAAGAAGCCATGCGATGACGGCTTGAAAAAACGGGGGACACTTCGGTCTCCCGTTTTTTTATTGGCGTGAGAGGGGATTAAGACCTTGCCGATTCAATGGTTTCCTGGGCACATGGCCAAAGCGCGGCGAGAAATGACGGAGTCGCTGCGGCGGGTCGATGCCGTACTTGAACTGGTTGACGCTCGGCTTCCAAGAGCCAGCCGAAATCCTCTTCTTGGTCAGCTGGTGGGGGCAAAGCCCCACGTCATCGTCATGACGCGCGTCGATTTAGCGGACCCAGTTCAGACGTCCCTTTGGCACAAAAAGCTTCATTCGGGAAACAGCACGGTGGTGGAAGTTGACGCGAAGACAGGGGCTGGAATCGCTCGCATCGCCCCTGCTCTGGAGTCGGCTGCGAAGGAAAAACGCGAAAAGGATAAAAAGAGGGGGATTCGCCCCCGCCCGATTCGTACGATGGTCGTTGGAATTCCGAACGTAGGGAAGTCGTCCCTTATCAATCGTCTCGCCGGGAAGAGTGCTGCCAAAACGGGAGACAGGCCCGGTGTCACGACGGCCTTGCAGTGGATCCGCTTGGGAAACGTTGAGTTGTTGGATACCCCGGGTGTGCTTTGGCCGAAATTCGATGACGAAGAGACGGCTTACGCGTTGGCTGTCAGCGGGGCAATTAAGTCCGAAATCCTCGATACGTTCGACATTTGCAGCTACTTCCTTATGTTTGCCGCGAGTCGCTACCCAAAGTTGCTGGAAGAGAAATACGGCGTGGTGGCGCCAGAGGTCAAACCCTGGAGTGGGTCTGCCGATGGATGGGCCTATTCGGAGCCTCTTTTACGCGAGATTGCCATACGTCGCGGGTTTTTGCTGACTGGTGGCAGGCCTGATCTTGAACGGTGCTCCCAGACCATCTTGCGAGAAGTGCAAACGGGCATGGTAGGCAGAATGTCGTTCGACTGGGTCAGTGACGGAGATCGCTAGAGAGTGTGGACTTCTTACGCGCGTTCATTGCCTATAGTACGAATCTCGTATGCAAAGCCGTTCTGGATGGCACGAAGCTTAGGCGGTACACTCAAGACAATGGGACTCCAATCGGTGAAACTCGGGTTGTCACCGAGGCGCCTGTAAACGGATGGTCACTTGAATGGGCTGGCGAAACAGTTAGTTGCCGCCGTGGGGGGATACTTCTATGGCAACATCGGCGGGACGTACGCAGAATGCGCTGCGAAAGCGACAGGTAGCGAAAGAGCTGTGGGAGCACGAAAGAACAGAGTTTGGTCATCTGGGAACTTTGGTCGGGGTTGACGAAGCGGGTCGGGGATGTCTAGCCGGGCCGGTGTACGCGGCTGCCGTCGTACTCGACGGGGATTACATATCGTGGGCGGGAGTGGCGGATTCTAAACAGCTGTCCCGTCGGCAAAGGGAGAGGGTCTACGAGGAGATCAATGCTCGTGCCCTGGCGATAGGACGAGGGACGGCTTCTGCACGCGAAGTGGACCATCTGAACGTCCTTCAGGCAAGTATGCTCGCTATGTCGAGGGCTCTACGAGACCTATCGTTATTTCCCGACGTCGCCTTGATAGACGGTCCTTATGTTCCGACTCCGAACCTCACGGAGTTCGCATGCGTTCCGGTCATCCACGGTGACGCCAGGTGCATTTCGATTGCGGCCGCATCCATCATCGCCAAAGTCGAGCGGGATTGGCTGATGGACAAACTCGGAAGCCTCTATCCCAAGTACGGATTTGAAAACCACGCCGGCTACGGCACAGCCGCTCACTTAGATGCACTTCGCCGCTATGGTCCTTGCGAAGAACATCGCATGACCTTTGCACCCGTGCGGGCTCTTGAAAACACCTCGGGAGGCGCATAGAAATGGATGCTTCCGGAATTCGCCCGACGATGGCAACTGATGCGGCCGCCAGAATCGGCCAATCATCGCGACATGGGACAACTGGGCAGGCTTCGCAGGCGGCGAGCTCCGAAACGGCCAGGGCCGGGCTGGGTCCATCCGTGTCGTCGTCGACCGGGTTGACCGAGACGTGGATGGCCGAACTGCCTTTGTCCGTGTTGAGGGACGAGGAGGCGATGATGGCAGAGTGGGCGTGGAGACGGGAAATATCCGCCTTGTCCCAGTCCTTGGACAACCGAAACGGTCCCGTTTCGGCGAGCCAGTCGTTGGATAGCATGCGGAGCCTGTGGTCCATGCTCGGTGAACTGTCGTCGCCGTCGACGGTGAACCTGTGGCAGACGGAGGTCCCCACGTCTCCTGCGGATCTTTTGCAGGGTCCGAATCCATCGGCTCCGTCCGTACTCGACTTCGCCCTTTTGACCTCCCTTCCGCAAAACTGGCCCGCGCACATCAAAAAGCTTGTCTTGCGGAACCGCATGCTGTCGTCGGTGTCGGACGGTTCCAACGTGCGCGGCATGCGCGGCGAGGGTCTGTTCATTCCGACGCTCGTTGGCTCTTGGCAAAGGGGTGACTCGACCGATGTCGTGGGAGGTTTGCCCGCTGGCCAGCAACCGCGTAAAGCGATACGCTGGAAGGCCGAAAGCCACTCTGTCCCCCTCTCTGACGGGCGGATGGTTCATCGGCTCGTGATTGAGACAAGAGTGGACGGAGAAGCCGTCTTTGTGACCTTGTTGTCCAGTCGACCTTCTTTGTCCGTCCACATCGAAACGAATCATGAATCGCTCCGGCGCGCGTGTGAAACGGCGCAGCCGTTGAAAAACGCCCTCGAAGGGTTGGGTTGGCACATTGAGCGCTGGTCCGTGAGTTCTCTAAGGGAGGGGGAGGACTGACATGCAGACGAAAAAGGCGGTAGCCCTGAAGTACCGCGGCCAAGTCGACGCCGCTCCTCGGGTGGTCGCCCAAGGGGCGGGGGTCATCG
>JAJZAV010000081.1 GCA_021799255.1 Bacillota bacterium | reverse complement strand
GCCGACGCAAAATCAAGAAAACGGGGCCGGCCTCTTCCCTCTGCCAAATTGGTACAGAATCGCGTCCACGATTCTCTCGGACGCTCTGCCGTCTCCGTACGGGTTCTTTTTCCCGGACATCTTTCGATAGGCATCGGCATCCCGAAGGAGCGTAGCCGCCTCCCCGTAGATCCCGTCCACGTCCGTCCCCACAAGTTTCAACGCCCCGGTGGTGACGCCCTCGGGCCGTTCGGTGGTATCCCTCATGACCAAAACTGGGATGCCGAGCGACGGCGCCTCTTCCTGAATGCCGCCCGAGTCGGTAAGGATGAGCTTGGCTCTGGCCATGAAGTTGTGATTGTCCACGACCTCGAGGGGATCCATCAGGTGAACCCGCGGGTGATTTCCGAGAATGGAGAACACCGTATCGCGCACCTTTGGGTTCAGATGAACCGGATAGATCACGTGGACATCCTCGAAATCGGTGACGAGCGAAAGGGCGGCCTGGCAGATGTGGACAAGCCCCTCACCGATGTTTTCCCGACGATGAGCGGTCATGTAGATGATGCGGTCGGTCTTCTCAATCGCGTCCAGCACGGGGTGCGTATACTCTCCTGACACGGTGGTCCTCATCGCATCAATCGCCGTGTTGCCAGTGACGTAGATCTTTTCGTAGGGTTTTCCTTCCTCGGCCAAATTCCGAGCCGAAAGGAGGGTCGGCGCAAAGAACATATCGCACAGGACGTCGGCAAGCTGCCGATTCATCTCTTCAGGGAACGGGCTATATTTGTCGTACGTGCGCAACCCCGCCTCGACGTGTCCGATGGGAACCTGCTGATAATACGCCGCCAGAGCCGCGGCGAACGTTGTCGTCGTATCCCCGTGCACGAGGACGATGTCCGGGCGCCGTTCCTTGATGACGCGTTCCATTCCAGTGAGCGCCTTGTGCGTAATGGTGCTGAGCGACTGATTGGGCTCCATAATCGCCAAATCGTCATCCGGGGTCACGTCAAACACCCGTAACACCTGATCTAGCATCTCGCGGTGTTGGCCTGTCACGCACACAAGGGATTCGATTTCGTCGCGCTTCTCCAGTTCCTTCACAAGCGGGCACATTTTCACGGCTTCTGGGCGAGTGCCAAAAACCGTCATGACACGGACTCTATCTGACAAGAGAGACCCTCCCTACGGGGCAAGCACGCCCCAATTGGCTCGTCCAAAAAACGCTCACTTGGTGCCAAACAACCTATCCCCAGCGTCGCCCAAGCCCGGAACGATATATCCGTGCGAATTCAGACGCTCGTCGATGGCTGCGGTGTATATGGTTACGTCCGGGTGGGCGGCTTCGACCGCATGAATCCCCTCGGGGGCAGCCACCAGGCACATGAGTTTCAACGAGGTGGCCCCCCTGTCCCGCATCGCCTGCAGGGCAGCGACCGCAGATCCTCCTGTTGCGAGCATCGGATCCACCACAATGACGTCTCTTTCCTCGAGATGGCTCGGCACTTTGCAGTAGTATTCGACCGGTTGTAGCGTGTTTGGATCTCGATACAAGCCAATGTGCCCTACTTTCGCGTTCGGGACCAGGTTCAACACCCCGTCCAGCATGCCGAGTCCCGCCCTCAATACCGGCACAAGCGCCAGCGTCTTGCCCGCAATCATCTTTGTCTGCGCCGTGGCAACGGGAGTCTCCACGACCGTGTCCTCAAGGGGAAGATCCCTCGTCATCTCGTACACCATGAGCATCGCGACCTCTTGCACGAGGGCTCTAAATTCCTTCGTTCCCGTATCCTTTGACCGAATGAACGTAAGCTTGTGCTGAATCAACGGGTGATCCAATACCAAAACCTGTCCCAATGGCTTTTCGCTCCTAACCTGCATGTCCCAAACATTATAGCAGAACCAAATACGACACATACGAGCACGGAGGAACCTGCGTGTACCCGCGGATCAGAGGGAGTGCCCACGGCGAGCAGCCAATGGCCGATGGAGAGGTGTGCTATAATGTGGCACAAACATGAACCGTCGTCTTTCCCTGGATTGTTTTCATACATGAGTTCTACCCACGCGAGAAGAGGTGCTCCCAACTTGGCTGGTTTGTCGAGGTTGCTCGTGCTCTCGGCTTCCTACGGCGAAGGGCATCAACAAGCCGCAAACGCAATTCGAGATGCGGTGCAACAACAGAGCCCCAACACGCAAGTGGAAATCATCGATTTCATGAAATCCGTTCATCCCGTTCTGGACTCCGTCGTGAAATACTGTTACTTGAAGAGCGTCCGGTTTGCTCCGGCTCTTTACGGTTGGTTCTACTACGGAACGAGCCAAATTGCCCCGTCTTCCCTGATCCAACGCCAACTCAATTCCCTGGGTATCGAAAATCTCGCCGAGATTTTGGAGGAATATCAGCCTGACGTGGTACTCGCGACGTTTCCGACGCCTGCGGGCGTCGTCTCGTACCTGAAGCAACAGGGCAGAACGAACGTGCCGCTGGCGACAGTAATCACGGATCATGCGATACATAGCCAATGGATTCATCCCCTGACGAACATGTACTTCGTCGGTTCGGAGCACGTTCGCAAAGGCCTAATCGCTCGCGGAATCGACAGCCGAACGATTCGCATCACAGGCATCCCCGTTCGCCCCTCCTTTCTCGAATCGCTGGACAAAGGTGCGTTGCGAGCGAAGTACGGGATGGCTCTGAACGTCCCAACCGTCCTCGTCATGGGCGGAGCATATGGCGTTATGGGGGACTTGTTGCAAATCTGCGAGGAACTCTTTCAATATCCGCATCCCATCCAGGTCATCGTGGTCACCGGCCGCAACCTGCGCCTCAAAGCGCAGCTCGACAACGCGGTGAAGCGGGCTACCCGACCGGTGTCCATTTTCGGATTTGTATCTGAAGTGCACGAACTGATGTCCATCTCCGATCTCGTTGTGACGAAGGCCGGGGGCCTGACCATCTCCGAGGCGCTTGCCCTGCAGTTGCCGATGCTACTGTATCGCCCCATTCCGGGACAGGAGGTTCAAAACGCAAACTTCCTCGTCAATCAAGGCGTGGCCGTGCTGGCCCACAGTCGGCGCGAGGTATCCATCCACCTACTCGAACTGCTTGTGAATAACCCCTGCCGACTTCGCGCAATGCGGGAGAAGGCGCAAGGCGTACGCAAGCTCCAATCCGCTCAGGAAATCGCCGAAGGATTGATTCAAATCGCCGACGGACAGGCGATAGGTTCTTCCCCGTACTTATATAAGTGGTCCTCCACAAAGCAATAAGCAGGGCTTTTCAAAGCGCTTGTTTTCATACCGTTGCTTGGAACGCCTAAATTGGGTCCATACTGGATTCAATGAGTTGTCTTAGCCGCCAAGACCGCGAACCCACGGCTGGACGGCCGACACGCCATCTTAGAATAGGAGGACACCATGGATAGCACAGGGAAGTCCATCGGATGGAAGCTAAAAGCAAAAGCGAAGTCTTTCATTGAACCCGAGTTGTTTCAGCCGTTTGTGCTTGGCCTGCTGGCCTGTTTGACCCTGTCGGAGTTTGTGCGGGGTGCACTCACGCTATCGATGCTTCCCATCTATGGTCGATCCGTCCTCGGTTTGGCGGCCGAGTGGACAACGCTCGCCATCTCCATACAGTCCGCCGTCGACAACATATTCAGATCTCCGGTTGGCATCCTCATCGACAAGTGGGGACAGCGCATTGTCCTCATTTTGGGCTTTGCCATCTGCACCGTGTCGGTCTTTGTCATGATGAACGTACATACCCTCATTGGGCTTCTGCTCTCGGCCGGTCTGTACGGCATGGGCGTGACTCCCGTGTGGCCCGCGGCCATCTCAGGCCTCGGCATCTCGACGCCGGAGGAAAAGCGCGCGTCGTTCATGGGGTACCTCTACATGTTCTGGCTGGCAGGAATGGGTTCGGGTCCCGTCCTTATCAACTTCCTGATTGGGCGTACCTTTCACGTCGCATTCGTCGTCCTCGTCGCCATCGAAGCAACGGCGCTTCTCCTCGCGCTGGTTCTTGTCCGCAAACAATCCGTCGACGCCATGCGCCGCGCCGAATTCATCCATCGGCAAACGAGGAAGCGCGGGTACTGGAGGCGCGTGCTGCGTAACGTGAAGAGCGTCGCATTCCTGTTCCCGGGCATGTTTGCCCAGACCTTTGCGGTGGCGTCCCTCATCCCCATTATGTCGCTGTACGCGAGATTCGTCCTGCACGTTTCCCCGGTCATGTTCAGTTCCATCCTCGTTGTCGGCGGCATATTCACCGTGTCGCTTCTCTTGCCGGCGGGGAAAATGGTGGACAGGATGGGTCCGAGGAGATTTCTCGTTCCTGCATTCTTCGTCGCTGGTTGCGCACTCGCCGTCTATCCGATGTTCCATACGCTGTGGTCTTCGTACATCGTCATCAGCATTCTCGGCCTCTCGTACGCGTTCATCCTGCCCTCGTGGAACGCCGTTCTGGATAAATCCATCGATCCCGATAAGAAAGCCACCCTCTGGGGCGTCTTCATGACGGTGGAGGGCATCGGCAGCTCTGTGGGACCCTTCGTCGGCGGACTCGTGTGGGACGCGTTCAGCCCTTCGGCCCCGTTCTTTGTCAGCGCCGGGGTCATCCTCCTGATGGGCTTCCTGTACCTGCTGATGCCGTTGCCGACGGCAAGCCGCTCGAGCGCTTCGCGCAAAAACCAGAGTGAGAGGGAAGAACGCCGCCCGCGTCAGAGGACGACTGCGGGCGGACGCTGAGCCATCGCGTCCACGTCTATTGTCAGAGACTAAGAAGATTGATAGACTGATGGGCATGAACCATGAAAAGGGGTTCATGAATCGTGGTCTGGTTCCTCGTGATTACGTCCGTCGTATGTCTTGCTCTATGCTACACCTTGGTTCCTGAACTGCTTTGTCATATTTGGCACATCGGTACCTTTTACCACGGCAACCGAGACGAGCGGTCCATCGCTCTCACCTTTGATGATGGACCAGATCCCAGATACACTCCTCACGTGTTAGATCTTCTGAAACAGAAACAGGCGAAAGCCACGTTTTTTGTCGTCGGTGAGAACGCGATAAGGTATCCCGAACTCATCGATGAAATAGAAAAAGAGGGTCATGAGTTAGCGTCTCACGCGTACCGTCACAAACACGCGTGGTTGCGGTGGCCTTGGGAGACGATTCGAGACGTTCAGAACGTCAACGAATGGTTCAATAAGCTGGCGAACTCACATCGTGAGGACGGCCGCCGATTTTATAGGCCACCATGGGGCGCCTTCAATCCGTTTACGCGAATGGCATGCCGAATGTACGAGGTGACCCCCGTGCTTTGGGAGGTCCGGGCGATGGATTGGAAGGCAGGGACAAGTCCGTCGGCCATCGTGTCGCAAGTGACGACTCACGCGCAACCGGGCACCGTGGTTCTTTGTCACGATGCGGGCGGCGACGATGGGGCTCCACTCCATACCATCGCCGCGTTGCCCAATCTTATCGACGAGTTGCGGCGCCTTGGGTTTCAGCTATGCACGGTATCGGAACTCCACGAGGCGTACGAGGCGAAGAGACGCATGCCGAGTCCATTCGCCCCATATCCCCTGTGGCGCCGGGTGCTCATTCGCGTTTGGAAAATTGTTGAATTTTTCTTTGACAAAGCCTATCGGGTTCTTTCCGTTAACGCGCTTTTGCGAGTGGGACCGGCCAGATGGGAGCACGGGGATAAGATTTTGGCTCATCCCTCCGTCGCGGTTCACGACGGGTGCAAGGCGCTCGACATTCACTTCCAAAGCGAAACTCTCATGTCCATCAATCCGGACGACGCGAAGTCGTTGGTAAAGGGACTGCGGTTGCTGAAATCCAGCTTCAAGGACGTCGCCCGACTGTTGCAATATCATCCTGACTTTTGCGACGTTGAGGTCGTGATGGCCCATACGCTGATGAGCAAAGGCATAGAGCTCTTGGGGTTTCAAGTCGAAGAATTACCTCGAAGCCTGTCAACCCGAGCGCTTCAAATCTACATGAGGTTTCTTATGGGGTTATATCACAAAGATGGATTTCAAAGGCTGGGGCATGGCCACAAGGATATGTCTATGAAACTGGTTTGGATGACGAGGGACGAACTGATTCGTCGATACGGGGAAGGTGTTTAGGGATGGCGGAGCAACCGTCCGGGCATCTGAAGAACACGTTGAATCATGTCCAAAGAGAAGACGACTTGGAAAACCTGCTCCAATCGGAACGAAAACATACTGTCTCCTTCGTCGTGTTTGTGTACTGGCTAGTCACGGTTGGAAATACCATTCTCTTCTTGCAAAGCAGTCGGACGGTTCCCTGGCCTTGTTACGTGACCTTGTGGACGTTTACCATCGCCATAAGCGTATTACACCTCTTGCGCGCCACCAAATTGGCCTTCCTGGCAGCGGGGCTCGGCGCCGTCTCCCTCTCCATGTTCGTGTATATGGTCGTCCCAGACTACTATTTCATGGGTATCGTTCAGACGTCGGTGCTCATGACCATCGTCGCGACCTTGTATTTCCATCGCGTCTATTTCTGGATGGCAACGGCCACAGGCGGAGCCATGTTTGTGGCAAGTTTCATCATAGCGGCGGCTCGACACGTCAGCCCAAGCAACGTGGTTTTCGTCATGGGATTGAACGGTGCCATGTTTTGGCTCATGGTCTCTGTGGGGTGCTGGTTTTACCTGAAAAAATCCATCTGGTTGTTTGAAAAGTTGTCCGACGCTCAGTCTGCGATGATGATTGACGCCTTGACGAAAACATACAACCGCCTGTACTTTGACGAGTCGCTCGCGATGCTGGAAAAACGCCTGGGCACGTCCGGATTGAACGAATTGGTCAGCATTTTGATGCTGGATCTAGATCACTTCAAACGCATCAACGACGAACACGGTCACCCCGTCGGCGACCAGGTTCTCGTACACTTTGCCGAAACCGTCCAAGCCCATATTCGTCGCACGGACGTCTTTGTACGCGTTGGCGGCGAGGAGTTTGCCCTCATCGTTCATCACGATCACCGCTTTGACCTCGCGGCGTACGCCGACAGACTCCGCATGGCGGTGGAGCAGCACCCTTTCGTGTTGACGAAAGGGCCGGGAAACATCGGCGGTCAAGTGGCCCGTATGGCCTCGCCACATCGTGACCCTAGGGCCGCGTCCGCGAATTCGATACGCCAAGGCGAGTTCGCGCCCCAGTTCCAGAGCACAACGACCCTCTTCATTCCCCTGACGACGAGCATCGGCGGGGCCACCTTCATGCCGGGCCAAGAAACGATTCACGGTTGCGTGAATCGCGCGGATGTGGCCCTGTACGAGGGCAAAACGCGCGGACGCAACCGTGTTGTCATCGCCTAATTCTCGCAACCATTACGGGGCATACGAAAGTCCTTCGTACATCGGGAACCTATCCGTGAGCGAGCGCACCATGGCTCTAGCCGACTCCTGCTCCGACTCTGTGAAGTCTCCCTTGAGAACGATGCGGAATACCTCGGCGATGTCGGACATCGCGGCTTCGCCGAAACCACGCGTGGTGATGGCCGGGGTGCCGATGCGAATGCCGCTGGTGACGTTGGGGCTAGCGGGATCGAACGGAATCGCGTTCTTGTTGACCGTGATTCCCACCTCGTCGAGGCGGCGTTCGGCCTCCTTGCCGGAGAGATTGCAGTTGCGCACGTCGATGAGCACCAGGTGGTTATCCGTCCCACCCGAAACGAGATCGAACCCTCTATTGACGAGTTCCCCCGCCAGGGCTGCCGCATTGGTAACAATGCGCCTCGAGTAGTCTTGGAATGAGGGCTCGAGGGCCTCACCAAACGCGACGGCCTTCGCGGCAATGACGTGCATAAGCGGGCCACCCTGGACGCCGGGGAAAACGGCCTTGTCGATGGCCTTGGCGTACTCGGAGGTGGTCAGCACCAGTCCTCCGCGGGGTCCGCGAAGGGTCTTGTGTGTCGTCGAGGAGACGAACTGGGCATGCGGTACCGGGGACGGATGCAGTCCCGCCGCGACGAGACCGGCGATGTGAGCCATGTCGACAAACAGCAGTGCTCCCACCTCGTCCGCAATTTGGCGCATCACCTCAAAATCGATGATGCGCGGATACGCGCTGGCTCCGGCCACAATCATTTTGGGCCGGCTTTCCTTCGCTATTTTGCGTACCTCGTCATAGTCAATCGTGTGAGTTTCCGGATGAACGCCGTAGGCCACGAAGTTGTAGAGTTGGCCAGAGAAGTTCACTTTGCTCCCATGGGTGAGGTGGCCGCCGTGCGCCAGGTTCATCCCGAGCACCGTGTCGCCTGGAGTTAGGACGGAGAAGTACACGGCCATGTTGGCTTGAGCGCCCGAGTGGGGCTGGACGTTGGCGTGCTCGGCCCCAAAGAGTTCCTTGAGTCGATTGCGAGCAATTGTCTCAACGACGTCGACGTACTCGCAGCCGCCATAGTAGCGGCGACCGGGATACCCTTCGGCGTACTTGTTGGTCAGCACGCTTCCCATGGCTTCCATGACCGCTTGGCTGACGAAGTTTTCAGAAGCAATCATTTCAATTTTGTCGCGTTGGCGACCGAGTTCCTGCTGCATCGCGGCAGCCACTTGCGGATCTTGCGCACGTAGATTCGTCATCCTCGTAATTCCCTCCACTTGTCTCTGTGAATGATATGCTGCAAGTTATATGGAAAACTAACGGCGCAGGAGCCTGGCTCGGGCCGTTTGTTCGTCGTACACCGCACGCGATCCGCCGACGAGGGGCGGACGACTTCTCGCCATGGTGACGTGCGCGTTCCCTATTTGATTCCGGCGCCCGCGAACGGGCACGGCGACTCTACGCAGGTGCATGCCGATGAGCGTGTCCCCAATGTCGATGCCCGCGTCGGCGGATACCTGCGAGACAAGGCAGGCGTCTGGAAGCGCGAAGTAAGCACAGGAGGCAACGGCTCCTCCCGCGCCTGGCACCGGAATGGCAAAGACCTGATTGTATCCTCGGGACTCGGCAACGCTTCGGGAAAGCACCAACGACCGGTTTAGGTGTTCGCAGCATTGAAAGGCGACGTCACACCCGAGGGAGGTGAAGAATGCCAGCACCTCGTCGACGAGGACTTGTCCCAAGTCGACGGAGGTCGCGGTGCCAATGCGTCGTCCCAGCACTTCACTGGTGGACGCCCCCACGACGACGAGACTCCCCTCTTTCAACCCCGCCTCCTGTGCGAGGTCTTCGAGGCATTCCCGAAGGGCCGAAGCAATGGATTGTTTCGTGTCGGAACCTAGCGTGGTAGCAGCCGCTGAGGCGTCTGTTTCTGTTATGGATTCAATTTTCGAGGTGTCCTCTTCCAGAACGCCTTCGTCGCAGTCGCCGGCTACCCGCGGGTTTTGCTCCATGGTTACTTCCCTGCCTCGTCCAGAACCATCATTTTGTTGACGCGGGCCTCGTGTCGCCCGCCCCCCTCAAACTCCGTGTTTATCCATACGCGCAGCACCTGATCCGCAATGCCAGGACCGACAACGCGTTCGCCCATGGTGAGCACGTTCGCGTTGTTGTGTCTGCGCGACATCTCGGCGGAGAAGACATCATGTGCCGTCACGGCGCGAACACCGTGGATCTTGTTAGCGCTGATGCACATTCCAAGCCCGGTTCCGCAGCAGAGAATCCCCCTGTCTACGCGACCTTCTGCGACGGCCCGTGCCACCTTTTCGGCGTAGTCCGGATAGTCCACCGACGAGGCCGAATTCGTGCCCACGTCCTCGTAGGAGACTCCGAGATCCTCAAGCGTCTTCTTCAGTTCTTCTTTGAGGTGAAACCCGGCGTGATCGCTGCCAATTGCAACTTTCATTCTTTCTCTCCCCCGTCTGTAGCGCCGTCTACTCCGTCAGTCCCATCCGCTCCGCCAGCGTCGCCGAACGCTGTTTGTGCCAATTTGTCGATGGCCATCTCGATGAAATGAACGAGAGTATCGGCACACTCTACGTAAGTCGTGAGTGATCCTCCAACCGGATCTACAATATCACACGATTCGGACAAGGGGGCGCCTTTTGAGGTCGTGTAGACCCCGAGTTCGTGAATTTTGTCGAATGCGAAGGGGTAATTTGCGCGTAGTTCCCATGCCTGCGAGGAAGTCATGGTGAAAATGACATCGGCCTCTTGCATGAGTGATTCGGTCAGAGGCTTCGATCTGTGCTCAATCGGCCCGATTCCCAATTTCTCGAGGGCCTTCGCGGCGTGAGGGGCCATGGGCGCTCCCGCGATGGCGAACGTCCCTGCGGATCCGACGGTCCAGTCGAGCCCTCTCTCGCGTATGGCTCGCCTCGCGATGCCGACAGCCATGGGGCTTCGGCACGTGTTTCCGGTACACACAAAGAGAAGGTGCATCAGGCGACACCCCCTGAAAGTGATGCTGTTTCAAAGTTCAATGCGTGACGAATGAGTCCGTTCTTCCAGTATATCCTCTCCCCAAAGCGCGATGCAACGAAATGCATGCGGATGGCCATGGCAATGGGAATTCCAAGGGGCAAACCACACGGGGCTGCCGACGTGCTGCCGACGCCTACGCGCGGAGGCGGTGAAGGGAACGCAAGGGGGCGCCGCAGAGTGGCGGCCGCACGGGGATGGCCGCGATGAAGCCGCGATGGGCGGTCATCCCAGAGGGCATCGGGGAGGTTGCGCCGGATAGCGTGATATCAGGAAAGTGGGGCTGATGCCAACCCTACGCAGAAAGGAATCGCAATCCGTACCAGATGAGAATCGCGGCACCAATGAGTTCCCCATAGATCCCGGCGTACTGATGTGCCCGTTTGCCAATCACAATCCCAACCAGGCACATCCCAGCGCCCACGATGCCGAAGATTCCGGCGGAGACGAGGCCGTACGTGGTGGTTCTGAGCCCGAGGCTAAAGCCAACCGACAAGGCGTCGATAGACACTCCCGCGGAGAACAGCAT
Source organism: Bacillota bacterium (assembly GCA_021799255.1). Lineage (GTDB taxonomy): Bacteria > Bacillota > Bacilli > Alicyclobacillales > Alicyclobacillaceae > JAJZAV01. The sequence continues at coordinate 2,931 of JAJZAV010000081.1, read as the reverse complement.
CATTCCGGTCACGTTCGACATCACGACATGGTGTTTGCCCGGTCGGCCAAAAAGTGTGGAGTAAGCCATATGTAATCCCAAACCCAGAAGAAGAACGGCACCAAACTTCTTCGCAATCTTAGGAACCAGCCCCCCCATGAACATTCCGATGGTAAGGCCCAAAAGCGTCATCATGACGTGGAACCAGCCAATCAGAAAGGCGAGTTGAAAGGCCTTCTTGCGAGTCATGCCGTGCAAACCGAGCCCAATGGCGAGCGAAAAAGCATCCATACCAAGCGCGACGGCCATCATTAAAATCTCAATCATACTGTGAGCGTTGTGCGCCAAAGCCGTGTCCCTCCCCGCTCTGCTTCACTGTATGCCCTCGTCCAATAGGACATGACTACGAAAGACAGAGGGTGCACCGCATGGGCAGGAGAGGGGCGGGGGGCGGGAGGGATGGGTGCGGGAATGCATGGAACATTGAACCGGGATTTCGACGAAGGTGATATCTATGGAGTGAATGAAACCACCCAAAAGGTGCTCCCTACAAGGCTAAGATGCGTTTGCTCAGAACCGCATCGTTAGCTAGAAAGGAGCACCTTTTGGGTGAATCACACGCGGGCCAGCCGCTCTCCCGGCGCTATCCTATACCTGCGCGTTGCCGCGGGCCATCGCCGTTACTCCCGTGCGGCACAGTTCAATCAGCCCGTAGGGGCGTACCAATTCAATCATCGCGTCAATCTTGTCAGTCTCACCCACCACCTGAACCATCAGTGAGTTCTGGCCCACATCCACGACCGTGGCGCGGAACGTTTCCACCAGCGCGATGATCTCAGGGCGTCGTTCCGGCGCAGACTCTACCTTAATAAGAGCCAGTTCGCGGGCCACCATCGGCTTGTCGCTGACCGGAATGACGCGCACCACGTCGATGAGCTTCTCGAGTTGGTGCTTAATCTGTTCGAAGACGGAGTCGTCGCCTCTCGTCACGATGACCATGCGGGAGAGGCCCTGTTCCTCCGAGGCGCCGACCGTGATGCTCTCAATGTTGAATCCCCGCCTGGAAAACAGGCTCGACACGCGCTGCAAAACACCCGATTTGTTGTTGACCAGAACCCCCATCGTGTGCCAGTGATCCATCAGTCATCATCTCCCAACAGCATCTGTTCCAGCGTCTTGCCCTGCGCAACCATCGGGTACACCGACTCCTCGGAGGGAACCACAAACTCGACTAACACAGGCCCATCGGTCTCCAGAGCCTCTTGCCACACTTGTTCCGCCTCCGCCTTGTTGGTGGCCCGCAGGCCCTTGACGCCGTAGGCCTCGGCCAACTTGACAAAGTCCGGGCTGCCGCTCAAATCAATGTGGCTGTACCTGCCGTTGTAGATGAGTTCCTGCCACTGGCGGACCATGCCAAGTACCTGATTGTTGATGATGGCAATCTTCACCGGGATCTTGTTGATGGAGCACACCGCAAGCTCCTGCGAGCACATCTGCATTCCGCCGTCGCCGTTGATGGACACCACCAAGGTGTCGGGGTTCCCAAGTTGGGCGCCGATGGCGGACGGAAATCCGTACCCCATCGTGCCGAGGCCCCCTGAGGAGACGAAGTGCATCGGCTTGTCAAAGCGGTAATACTGCGCGACCCACATTTGATGCTGACCGACGTCCGTCGTGACAATGGCCCTTCCGCCCGTCGTCCTATTAAGCATTTCAATAACCCATTGGGGCTTTAGCACCTCTTCGGAGTCCTTGTACGTGAGCGGGTGATTCCTCTTTCGATCCGCTATCTCCGCCACCCAATCCTCCGAATCTGCGCGCTTCACCTTCGTGTTGGCGTATTCGAGGACCGCCTTGATGTCTCCCACCACCGGATAATCCGTCGGCACGTTCTTGCCGATTTCAGCTCTGTCGATGTCGATGTGGGCAATCTCGGCCCTCGGTGCGAATCCGTCAAGTTTCATGGTCACACGATCGTCGAAGCGGGCACCGATGGAGATCAGCAGGTCCGCCTCCTGAATCGCCGTGTTGGCCGTGTACGTTCCGTGCATGCCCGGCATGCCCATCCAAAGTGGGTTCGCGCTCGGAAAACCGCCAAGTCCGAGGAGCGTCGTTGCCACAGGGGCTTGCACCGCCTCAACGAACTTCACCATCTCTTCGCTCGCACCGGAGTGAGCGACGCCCGCACCCGAAATGATGACCGGCTTCTTGGATCTCGCGATGGCCTCCAAAAGCGCGTCCACCTGATCCGTATCGACGCGGGGATCCGGGTGGTACCCGCGGATGCTGATTTCTTCCGGCCATTCAAACTTGGTCATCGCCGCCGAGACGTCCTTCGGAATGTCGATGAGAACGGGCCCCTTGCGTCCCGTGCTGGCGATATGGAACGCCTCGCGCACCGTACGCGCAACGTCCTTGACGTCCCGAACGAAGTAGCTGTGCTTCGTGACGGGAAGCGTGATGCCGACAATGTCCGCCTCCTGGAAGGCGTCGGTTCCAATCAATCCCGTCGCCACGTTGCCCGTAATCACCACAAGCGGGACGGAATCCATGTTTGCGGTCGCGATGCCTGTAACAAGGTTGGTCGCACCGGGGCCCGACGTGGCCATGCACACGCCCACATTGCCCGTCGTCCGTGCGTATCCATCTGCTGCGTGGATTGCCCCCTGCTCATGCCTCGCCAAGAAGTGGCGGAAGTTGGGGTTGTCGCACATCGCATCGTAAATGTAGAGCACCGCTCCACCGGGGTATCCAAAGACGCATTCGACGCCTTCGAGTAGTAGAGATCGTAATAGAATCTCCGATCCGCTCACCACGTCCGGGGCCAACAGCCTCTCTCGTTCCGCATCCGTGATAGCCGAGTGATGCATGGTGCTGTTCTTCGCATCGATTGGCACGCTCATGGTCTCTCCTCCTCATGGGTGATTTCGTGTTTTATCAAATCAAAAAGCC
>JAJZAV010000080.1 GCA_021799255.1 Bacillota bacterium | reverse complement strand
AAGCGATGCAAGTCCTGTATAGTCAAGTTCCGTTTGGTCAACGGAATCACCTCTTCGTACGTAATATTTGGTATCGGTCCTCCTGGCGCGCGTGAGGGCAGGGAGGCCTGGGTTGGCGCGGGCCTCGGGTTGGGCCTCGGGTTGGCGCGGGCCTCGTTGCGGATTAAGCCGCTCCAGCCCGCTTATCGGCCAAATTCAGCCGGCCGTCGATCCGATTTAGCAGGCCACAGCCTCTTATTGGCCCCCATCATCCTGGCTCGCCACGAATCGGCGCCAGTTAAGACGGCCTGGACCGCTTATGTGGGCCCTCGGCGTGAATGTCGGCCGTTAAGACGGTGGGACCCGCTTATTTCGTGAGCCACTCCCACCATCCGCAGCCACTTCCCCGCACTTTCTCGCACTTCCCCACACTGCGCCCGATCCGCTACACCCTCGCCCATCCTACGGGCAGACGACCCAGCGGCCCGAGGTCCTGTCCGGTCCAAATGCGCGCGTTGCCTCGTCCAGCGACAGTGTGCCTGCCAAGAGCCGGGCAGGATTCAGCCCCCCGGACTCAACCAGCGCCGTCAGCTCCCGGACGTCATTGATGGTGGATCCATAGCTCGCCACTATCCGAATTCCTCTGCGCACCGTCTTCGCGACGGCCACTCGCGCCTCTTCTTCCGACATGCCAATCCAAGCGACGGTGCCGCCGACGCGCACCACTTCCAGTGCGATGGCGATGGTGTCCGCCGTCGCAACGGTGTCCAGCACGAAGTCGATACCACCAGCGCCCGACCATCTGCGGATTTGGCGCGCGACGGCTCTTGCACCATCGGCCAAAGATACCATAATCTCCGGTGACGCTATGGTGCTCCCGACGGACGCATCTCCGTTTTTGGCCTCCGTGTCGCTCGCCGTCTTCGCACCGTCCAGCGATCTGCGGGTCAGCACCCCTACATGGTGTATGCCAAGAGCCTCGCATAGCATCTGCGCCGCTAGGCCCAGCCCGCCCGTACCAATGATGAGCACGGTGGCATCCGTATGCACGGCTTCACCGGTGACGTAGGCAATCGGGCTCCCGCCGACGCTTCTCCCTTCGCCAGGTGCACCGCCCAAGCCGTCCAAGCCGGGCCGCGCCACAACCAGCCCAGCGTCCTTCATCGCGCGATAGGGCGTGGCGAATGCGTCCACCAACAGAGCCGCCGCGGCCGCGGAGCAAGCTGCCGGGCGTGGCACGAGCAAACTTGCCGGGACAACTACCTCTTCGGAGAACCCGCCGGATCGCTGGTAGCCCACGCACACCTGGCGCATGCACAGATTCGACTGTCCGTGACGGCACGGCGCGCAGTCGCCGCACGCGATGAACGGATGAACGATAACCGGGTGGCCAACCCGCCAGTCGGCCACCCCGGTTCCAGTTTCTATGATGGTACCCGCAATCTCGTGCCCCATCACGAGCGGGAACGCGGTCCCCTGCGGGACGGACTCGCCCGCGACGACCTGTCTGTCGCTCCCGCAGACCCCGCACGCGTCCACGCGAAGTCGCACCTCGTCGGGTCCGAGCGGCAGGGATTGCGTCTCTGCCACCCGAAACCCGTCATCCGGCGAAAACTGCAGGGCCCGCATCGTCAGCCCCGCACCCCGTCCGACGCAGCACCCGCAGCACCCGCAGCACCCGCAGCACCCGCAGCACCTGCGCCGCGACCCGCCGTGGCGCCGGCGCGACCGCGCTCACGCGCGTTCGCGAGGAGTTCCATCGCGATGGTCTGCTTCTGCGTCTCGGTGGTGCCTTCCTCAAACCAGAGGCTGCGCGCGTCGCGGTACAAGCGCTCCACCGGGCTCGTCATCGCGTAGCCCATGCCGCCAAACAAGGCGAGCGCGGAGTCGGTGACGTCGCCCACCATCTGAATAGCGTTCGCCTTCGCGATGGAGGCCTCAAGCGAGATGTCCGCGCCCATGTCGAACTTGCGGGCGACGTCCTGGCACAAGAGCCTCGTGGCCTGAATGGCAATCTGCATATCGGCGATGCGCATCTGCACCGCCTGGCGGCTCGCGATGGGCTTGCCGAACGTGACTCGTTTCTGGACGAACTCGAGGGTCCTGTCCAGCGCCTCCTGCGCGAGTCCCACGGCGCTCTGCGCGATGCAGGCGCGGCTCTGATCCAAAAAGCCGTGCACGGCCACCCCGAAACCCTCGCCCACCTCGCCGAGCACTTCGTCGGCCGAGACCTCACAGTTCTCAAACGTGATGACCGCGTGTGAGCAGCCCTTGTCGCCCATCATGTGCGGCATCGGCGTCAGGTTCATGCCCGCGCGGCCTTGGGGAATCAAGAAGGCGGTCAGCGCACCACGCCCCGCCTCGCCCTCCATCTTCGCGACGACGGCGAGGACCGAGGCCTCCTCCGCAAACGTAATGAGGTGCTTGACGCCGTTGAGAACGTATTTTGCGCCCTGAGCCTGGGGAGTGGCGGTGGTGCGCAGATCGATGCCAGTGCCATTGCCCGGCTCCGTCAGCGCGAATGCCACTAGAGCCCCCTCGTTCACCATCCTGGGCAGCCACTCCTTCTGCTGCGAGTCGCTGCCCTGGCCCACTGTGCGCCAGATGCTGTTGTACGCGTGCACAATCATGCGGATGGTTCCGTGGCAGTGCGCCACTTCCTCTAATATTGGAAAGTACAACATGAGCGGCAGACCCTCGCCGCCCGCCCACGTGGGTAACGTCAGCTTGTGGAACCCGAGTTCGCGGATGCGATTCCACAGCGCGTCCGGGATCTTGCCGGTGCGCTCCAGCTCGGCCGCAAAATCCCCAGCCTCTTCGTTTCGAAACTGAATGACTCGGTTGCGGATCTCGTTGGCGCGCTGCACCAACGCGGGGTCCACCTCGGGTTGTCGCAGGCTGATGATGTTTTCGTCAGAGGCGTTCAGGATACTCATTGTGCTCCCCTTTCGGCTTCGAGGCGGAAGTGCTCCCGCAGGTCTTTCTTCTTGATCTTCCCGGAGTGCGTCATCGGCAGTTCCGTCATGAATTCGATTCTATCCGGGAACTGGAACTTGGCGAGCCCGCGCGATCCGAGGAAGTCCCTCAACTCCGACAGCGGGAACGGCTCAGCCCCCTCCTTGAGCACGACGCAGGCGACCGTGTGCTGGCCCAAGGTCTCGTCTGGGGCTCCGACCACGGCCACCGTGCCGACGGCCGGATGCGCAGCGATAACGTCCTCGACGGCCTTCGGATCCACCTTCGTACCGCCGCGGTTGATTACGTCGTCAGCGCGCGCGATGAAGCTGTAGCGGCCGTTCTCGTCCTGGCGCAGCAAGTCTCCGGAGTGGAACCAGCCTTCCTCGTCCCACTGCCGCTTCGCGGCTACCGGATTCTCGTAGTAGCCGGCGCTGAAGTTCGGCCCCCGGGACCACATCTCTCCCGGCTCCCCTTGTGGCACCTCGTACCCATCCTCGTCGACGAGGCGGACTTCGGAGCCTGGGATGAGGAAGCCGACCGTGCGGCTGACGGCCTCGAGCGGATCGTCCGGACGGGTCGCCGTCGCCAGGAACCCTTCGGTCCAGCCGAACATGCACCCGACCTTGATGCCGCCATCGCGCTGCAGGCGCTCCAAGACCGCCGCCGGAGCTGGCGCCCCCGCGTAGATGAACAGCTTGACGCTCTCGGTGTCCGCGTCCGCTAGGTTCGGAGCGTTGGCCACGTGGATGACGTGCGGCGGCGCGCCGATGAGGTACGCCGGCTTATCCTTCTCAATCCAGCGGATGACGCGGGTGACGGAAAAGCGCTCCAACAGGAAGATTCGACCGCCCGCCGTGATGGTCATCATGACGCCGGCGAGCATGCCCGTCTGGTGGCAAATCGGTGCGAGGCACAGGACAGCGTCCCCCGGTTCATAGCCGAAGTTCTTCGCGTACGCCCGGGAGGCCCAGAGGTAGTTGGCGTGCAGGTGTACGACTCCTTTGGGCGATCCGGTCGTGCCCGAAGTAAACACCATCAAAAAGGCGTCCAGTGCCTCGGGGCGATTGGCCTCGAGCGCCTCGTCCGAGAGTCTGGCGTCGCTGTTCCGGAGATTGGTGAAGGTGAGGGCGCCTTCCGGCAGGTTCCCGTGACCCTGGAGAATGACATGCTTCAACCCTGGGAGTTCCTTTTGGACGCTCAGCGCCATGTCGTAGAGCGGCTGACCGCGGAAGTTGTCGGCGATAATCCACGCCTTCGCCTTCGACGTGCGAAGGCTCTCTTGTATGGCTTCACGACCGAGATCGATTTGGAGCGACACCCCAATGGCTCCAATGCGCGCGGTCCCAAACACAGCCACAACGTAGTCGAGCACGTTTGGCAACTGCATGGCGACGGTGTCGCCTTTGCGGACGCCCATGTTGTACAGGCTGGCACTGACAGCCTCGACTTCCTGCCACAGCTCGTTATACGTGATGCTCCTGTCCTCGTCCTTGTGGACGAGATCCGGATAGCGCCTGGCCGTTGCCGCCAAAACGTCCACAAAGGACTCCGGCGGCCACATCCCCTTATCCACGTACTCTTGGGCCCGCTTTTCGCTTAGCATCCTGCCGTTAAAATCAAACACGTTCCGACCCCCTTTTTCGAGTGGCCCGACGGTCGATTTGTGCGGCCGCGGGCCCTTGCCCGTCAACGCGTTGCAGGTGGCAAGTTAGCCGAGACGGTGTGAGACGTATTCTACAACGCCCGCGACGGTCGCGAGTTGACCGAAGTCGGAATCAGGAATCTCGATGTTGAACTCGTCCTCGAATGCCACCGCGAGTTCGGTGAGATCTAGTGAGTCGGCACCGAGATCGTCCACAAACAGGCTCGTCATCTTCACCTCAGACCGATCCACCTGCAACTGCGTGCAGACAACGCTGAGTACCTTTTCTTGAATTTGCTCCTTCGTGAGTGCTGCCATGGGTAATCGTCTCCAATCTCGTATGTGTGGTGAATCATGAGGAATCGAACTAGTGCGTCGGCCGAAGACAGACGGACGCGCGGATGCGTGCCAGCGGCTCTAGAAGCTCTCGAAACCGCCGGTCGACAGCGTGAGGCCCCCGTCGACGCGGATGACCTGACCCGTGATGAAGCGAGAGAGATTGCTCGCAAGAAACACGGCGACGTCGGCAATCTCCTCCACGGTGCCAACGCGTCCAAGCGGCGTGTGGGCGATGACGTCGGCGTTGTACTGATGGTAATTCTGGCCGCCATAGAACTTCGCGGATTCGGTATCCACTACGCCAGGATTCAACGCGTTTGCTGTAATTCCTTTCGGCCCGAGTTCCGCCGCCAGATATCTCGTCAGGGACTCGAGCGCCGCCTTCGCCGTTCCGAGCGTCGCGTAGCGCGGCAAGGTGTACGTGCTGCCCATGCTGGACATCGTGATGATGCGTCCGCCGTTCTTCATCAATGGCACGGCACGCTGGACCGCAAACACCGTGCTGTGGAGCTCCACGCGGTAGGTGCGGTCGATGTGGTAGTCCTTGAGCTGATCGATTGTTTTGAACGCGCTCGCGGCTGCGTTCGCCATGAAGATGTCGAGGATTCCCCATTCTTTTTCAATCACGTCAAACGCCGCGTTGATCTCGTCCTGGCTCTCGAGTTCCGCCTTGACGAGCAATGCCTCGCGCCCAAGCGCCCGAACCTCGGCGACCGTCTTCTCGGCCTCCTCGACCGCGCGGCGATAGTGGATCACGACGTCCGCTCCCTCGCGCGCCATCGCAAGCGCGGTGGCCTTACCGATGCCGCGGGAGCTTCCGGTGATGAACGCCTTCTTCCCTGCCAACAATCCCGACACAACGAAACCTCCTCAAATCTGAAACCCTCAAATCTGGTACGCGGCCTCCATCGCCTCGCGGATGGCTCGAGCCGCGTTGATGCCTTTGCTCTCGCGCCCGCCGCCGACCACGTAGACGGGCACGCGATCCTCTAGTTCCACTTGTAGCGAAGGCCCCGATTCCTGCCCCGCGCACAGGACTATCTGGTCCGCGGGCACAAACACTTCGTTTCCGTCCACTTCCCCGCGCACCCCATCTTGTTCAATGGCTCGGTACGTGAAGTTGGTCACGAGCTTAACGCCAAGCCTATCCATCTCCTGCTTGACCACCCAGCGTGTGCTCGGGCCGATGCCCCCGCCGTAGCGTGGGCTCCGGTTCAGGACCGTGACGCTTCGCGGCAGGCTGAACGGTTGTCCGATTTTGGCATGTGCGAAGAAGGACTGTACACTTGCCGAAGCATGTCCCCCTTCTGCAAGATACGTCGCCACGTCGCAGCCGATGCCTCCTGCTCCGATAATTGCGATGTTGTGCCCCACGGTTGCACATCCATTCAAGATCTGCGCATACGTCACCACGTGCGGCAAGTCGACGCCGGGGATGTCCGGCACACGCGGCACGACCCCATGCGCAAGAATGACCGCGTCGAACGTCGCAAGTTCGTCCGCCGTGGGCTCTGTTTGCATTTTAACAGTTACGGACAGACGTTCAAGCATTTCGCCGTAGTAGCGTATGGTTTCATAGAATTCGTCCTTGCCCGGAACTCGCGCAGCCATTCGAAACTGCCCGCCTATCTCCGCCTGCTTCTCAAATAGAGTCACAGCGTGCCCCCGCAGGGACGCCGTAAGCGCCGCCTGCAGCCCGGCTGGCCCGGCCCCGACGACCGCGACGCGACGCGACGCGGTGACGTGGGGGGAGGAGGCGGCCGGCCCGGTGGAGGTGGCGTGAGGTGCGGAGGTGGCGCGGGCAGCAGCGTAGGCTGGGGCGGGGGCTGGGGGGGGATCGAGCGGATCGAACGGATCCAGCGGCCACAGCCGTTCTTGGCCTGCTCGCGGGTTGACGAGACAGCTCACGGGCTGCTGGGGGCGGACGAGGGTGTGATCGAGACACGATTGGTTGCAGGCGATGCAGACGTTGAGGCCATTTCTGTCGCCGCGGAGCGCCTTCGCCGCAAACCGCTCGTCGGCCAGCCAAGGCCGCGCGGGCGCCACGAAGTCGAGGAACCCATCTGCAACGAGAAAATTGGCAATCTCAGGTGTGTTGATGCGATTGGCACCGAGGATGGGGATGCTCACGCGGGACTTGATCCGGCCCGCGATGGTCGCGAACCCACCGCGCGGCACCACCTGCTGCACGGTGGGCACCCTCGACTCATGCCAGCCAATGCCGATGTTGAGCGCATCGACCCCAGCCTTTTCGAGAGCTTGCGCGAGCAAGTCAGACTCTTCGTCGGCGGTGCCACCCGGCATGCCGTCGAAGCCGGACATGCGGAAGATGATGGGATAGTCAAGGCCCACCGCGTCGCGGATAGACTTTACCACTTCGAGGCTGATGCGCATGCGATTTTCCAGGGCTCCGCCGTAATCGTCGCTGCGCTGATTCGTGAGAGGAGAGAGGAACTCGTTTAGGAGATAGCCCTCCGATCCCATGATCTCTACAGCGTCAAACCCCATGGCCTTCGCCTTCACGGCCCCGGCGGCGAACGCGTCGATGGTATCCTTTATATCGATCACGCTCATCTCCCGCGGCGTCTCCCGCGTCAAGCGCGATGCCACGGCGCTAGGCGCCACGGCCGGCATCCCAATCTCCTGCGAGGAAACATATCGTCCAGAATGGAAGAGTTGCAGCGCGACGCGCCCGCCCACGTCGTGGACGGCTTCCGCAACCTTGGTGAGATCCGCGATGTCTTGCTCGCGAGTGAGAACGTACATATTCTCGCCCCCGCCTACTTCGTTCACGGCGACGCCTCCGGTGATGATGAGCGCCGCACCGCCTCTCACGCGAGCCCTGTAAAACTCGCACAGTCTATCCAGGGCATCCGGCTGGCTCTCGAGGCTCATGTGCATGGATCCCATCAGGATCCGATGCGGCAACTCCAGGCTCCCGATGCGCCCGGGCTGGCGCAAGGCCTGATACTCCACTTTGACTCCCAACTTTGGTATGTAATCTGGCATGAAATAGACTCCGTTCTGCGCGCGAGGCGAGGCTTGGGGGTAGGGCTGGCCCGCGGGGCCGGGCCAGTCGGGCTGGGGCCAGTTGGGCCAGTTGGGATGGGGCCAGTTGGGCCAGTTGGGCTGGGGCCAGTTGGGCCAGTTGGGATGGCGAGGCTTGGGGGTAACCAGGCACCTGCCGCCCCAATTGCCTGTCGCCCCATTACGATAGGTGCCGGCTGAAGCCGGCGAATGATTAGGAGTGCCCCGAACCGCCGTGCCCGCGCTGCAATTTGATTTGCTACTACTTTAACACTCGTAAGGGCCCGCGGGTAGGGGATGGCCTCCCCGCACCGCTTTAGGCGGTGTCGCCGCCTTATCCGAGCACTCCCTTCACCTTCCGATGTGTTAACGCTGCCGCACCGCCTTATTGCGGCCCCGTTTCACCCCCGGCCCAGGCTCCCGCCTCGCTTTACGCGGTTTCACCGCCTTATCCGCGCACTCCCTTCACCTTCCGATGCCTTAACGCTGCCGCACCGTCTTATTGCGGCCCCGTTTCACCCCCGGCCCAGGCTCCCGCCTCGCTTTACGCGGTTTCACCGCCTTATCCGCGCACTCCCTTCACCTTCCGATACGTTAACGCTGCCGCACCGCCTTATTGCGCCCCGGTTTCACCCCCGGCTTGGTCAAGCCCCGAGCACCCATATTGCTCGGCAAATCGCCAGTTTCGCGAGTTTGGCCAGGCAATTCTCCCAAGCAAAATGAGAGTGCACTACTCGTCATGGACTAAACACTTTCACACCATTACGCTGTCCTTAGAACAATCTCGAACCGTTTGAAACTGCAATCAGGAGGGGCCCTCATGCGCACCGATACCTCTGACTTTTCCACGCAATATGCGAAGTTCATGGCGTACCACCTGCGACATGGAAAAGGGGATCGTTTGAAGCGACTAAAACAGGGACTTGGCGTAGCCGAACGGGAATTTCTAGAGAAGGTTTGGTGGCCCATGTACGGACACTTCGAATGGTTGCACCCCGAATTTCAGGTCTTAGACTATAAGGATGGATTTCGGTATATTGACTTCGCTTACATAAAATCATCGTTTCGAGTGGCTATAGAAATTGATGGGTACGGACCCCATTCGAGAGACATAACGCAGGCCCAGTTCTGGGATGACCTCCAGAGACAAAACCATCTCGTCATTGATGGGTGGCTCCTATTACGGTTTCCGTACATAGCAGTGGCGTCGCATCCTCGTGAATGCCAGCGAACAATTCAGCAACTGCTCGGCATCTGGGAAGGCAATTTAGCCGCCATGGATGAACTTACTGTGTGGCAACGCGAGGCGTTTCGCGTCGCACTAAGGTCCCCAGGTCCCATCACGCCCTCAGACGTGTGCAAGTCTCTTCATGTCGGAAACGAGCTTGCTCGCAATACCTTGCACCAACTGGTAGATGCTAGGTGGCTTGTCCCTGTCGGGGGTTCCACTCGTATTCGTCGGTACATGTTACATCCCACTCGCAGGCATGTTCGCATTTGACACGAGCGTTGCAAACAGGAATTTTCTCAACCAGACGTTTCGTACGTCCATGGACAATCGTTCTATACGTGTGTCAGCTAACAACAGATCCCCCCGGCGGAGTGTGCTAGAATGGCCGTGGGATTTAACACAGGTGGTTGCCGCATGCAACCAACCAACATCATGGCGCGAAAGTATAAACCGCGCCGTCTATGTACATAGCGTGAGTGAAGGAGTTGACCTCGTGAACTTGGAAAATGCCCCATTGTTCTTGGACAAGATTGACGAGACTGTGAAGAACAGTCCTGATAAACTGGCGATTATCGACCTCGGCTCCGGCCCCGCTGGGCAAGGCGCATCGACGTCATCCTCCACTCGATCCGCTCCCTCCCCCCTCACCATCACCTACGGTGATCTCTCGCGCATCGCCGACGAGTGCGCACTCAATCTACTAGATCTGGGCATCGAGCCCGACGAGCCTGTCGCGTATCAGCTACCGACCGGCTGGCAGTTCATCGTGCTGACTCTCGCCATTTGGCGCATCGGGGCAACCCCTTGTCCACTGTTGCCGTCACTTCGCGAACGCGAAGTTTCCTTTATTATCAAGTCTTGCGGCAGCCGCGTGCTGGTGGTCCCGGACAAGTTTCGCAACTTCGAGTATCCCCCGATGGTGGAGTCCATCCGGGGCGGCCTTCCAAATCTGAAGCATGTATTCACCGTCCCATCATCGGATGCGGATCCAGCTACGTCAAAGCTAGGCGGGCTACTGTCGGGCCAATCTGTTGCTTACTCCGCACGGCCCGCAGGCACCACCTCCACCACCTCCACCGCCTCCTACGCGTCGGCCTTCGACCGAACCCCCCACGCCACCTCGGCCTCCGACAGCGCCTCTCGCGCTGCGAACAGCCCGGCAGATGCCTCGCGCCTTGCCGCGCGGAGGCCGACGGCCTCGTCACATTCGCAACTACTCTACACCTCCGGCACCACCGGCGAGCCGAAAGGCGTGTTGCAGACCCATCAGACGCTGTCTTCGGCGCTGCTCTCGCACACCACGACGCTGGGGCTGACGGCGGACGATAGAATCTGGGTCCCGTCCCCGCTCGCCCATCAGACCGGGTTCCTCTACGGCATGATGGTCTCGTTCTACCTTGGGGCCACCGGGGTGTACCAAGCGACGTGGAATGTGGACGTCGCGAAGGCGGCCATTGAGGAGCACGGGGCAACGTTTGTCCAGGCCGCCATGCCGTTTCTCGCCGACATCACGCGCCATCCGAAGCCCCCGAGAGGACTGCGCATCTTCATCGCCACCGGCGCCGCCATTCCGCGCCAACTCGCGCAGGAAGCAAACTCCGCGCTGGGATGTCGGGTGGTGGGAGCATGGGGATCGACGGAATCGTGCCTCGTCACCGTGGGTCGGCCGGACGATCCCGTCGAGAAACTCGTCGGCACCGACGGCCGCGTCATCGACGGCATGTCCATCCGCATCGTCGACGACGAGGGTCGCGAGTTGCCACCGGGCGAAGAAGGAAACTACCAGGTCAAAACACCTGCAATGTTCATCACCTACCTTCATCATCCCGAGTGGTACGATGCCGCCATGACCGACGACGGGTACTTCATCACGGGCGATTTGGCAACCATCGACGCCGACGGATACCTGAAAATCACAGGCCGTAAGAAGGACGTGGTCAATCGCGGTGGCGAGAAAATTCCGGTGGTTGAAATTGAGGACCTCCTCTACCAGCATCCAGCCATTTTGGATGTGGCCGTGGTCGCCATGCCGGACGAACGGCTCGGTGAGCGCGCGTGTGCTTACATCGTGCTGAACAAGGGCCATGCGGTGCCTGACTTGGCCCAGTTGACCGACTTCCTCGGCGAACGAAAGATGGCGAAAATCTACTGGCCGGAGCGCGTGGAGGTCATTGAAGAGATGCCTCGCACGCCGAGCGGAAAGATCCAAAAGTACGTGTTGAGAAACGACATCACCGCGAAGCTGGCCGCCGAGACACAACGCTGAACTTGCTAGAGAATCGCCAAAGGAGGACGCCAAAGTGGCGGACAGAACGTTTCATGAATGGATGACAGCAGCCAAAGGATACGTCGAAGGACCGGCAAAGGCGTGGGGGGACACCATCGAGAAGACCGGGACCGTTCCCCAGGTCATATGGGACGATCTTCGTCAACACGGCTTCCTCCGCCTCTCGGCCCCGCGCGAGTACGGCGGATCCGGCCTCAGCTTCGTGCAATACCTGCAACTGTTGGAGCAATTTGCGCACATGCATGGGTCCATGCGTGTCATTGTCCACGTGATGAACAGCCTTTGGAGATCCGTCGACAGCAAAGCCACCCCGGCCCAACGCGAAAAGTTTGTGCTGCCGCTCATCCGAGGCGACATTCGAATTACATTCACGCTCACCGAGCCCAACTCGGGTTCCGGCGCCGACATCAAGACGACGGCCCGTCGCGACGGCGACGACTACGTGTTGAACGGCGAAAAGTGGATGATCATCTTCAGCGACGTCACGGACTACTTCCTTCTCTTCTGCCGACTCGAAGGCACGACGGGGGGGGACGGCACTCTGGCGTTGCTGGTCCCCCGCGACGCGCCGGGGCTCATCATTGAGATGATGGAACCGGCCATGGGCATCACGGGCACTGGTCACGGGCACCTCAAGCTCATGAACTGCCGGGTGCCGGTGGAAAATCGCCTCGGCGACGAAGGTGACGGACTCGACGTCGCGTTTCGCGGATTCCTGGATCCGAGTCGCACGGCCATCGGCATGACGTGCGTAGGCGCGGCGTCGCGCAGTCTGGAACTGGCAGCACAGCACGCGCAGAATCGCGTGACATTCGGCCAACCTTTGGCGAAACGCCAGACCATCCAGATGTGGCTCGCCGAGATGGCGACGGACATCCAGGCCGCGAGGCTCCTATGCCTGCACGCCGCAGAGAAGTTCGACGGCGGCGAGTCCATCACCACCGAAGCGGCGATGGCGAAACTATTTGGAACCGAGATGCTGCAGCGCGTAACAGACAAAGCCCTGCAGATCCACGGTGGAATCGGGTACTTCAAATCTTCCGAGATAGAGCGACTGTATCGGGATGCCCGCATGCAACGCTTCGAAGAGGGCACCTCTGAGATTCAGAAGATGGTGATTGCGAGAGATGTGCTGAAGCGGGCGAGCGAACGGGTGTAGGAGTACTTCACGTAGTCAGGAAATATTGCGTGTTACACCCGATGTGAGGTGTAGCGGCAGGTGCGTAACGCCGGTCACGTTGGCAATCCGGAGGCGGGCCCACTGTCATTCGCTAGGGAATTGCCTAGGCAATCTCATAACATCGTCCATAGAAAAGGAGACACAAGGCAGGCGTTCGGATGTGATTTGCTCATCCCCGGTGTACGTTTCAGCGAGAGCATAAGCACCCGAATCTGATAAAGAGAATTGCTCCAGGGTGGCCGAGTCGGGATCTACAATCCAATACTCGGGCACTCCGAACTTCGCGTACGAGCTTCGCTTTGCTATCTTGTCCCGTCGCAGCGAATCTGGGGACAGAATCTCTAGCACGAGATCTGGGGGCTCGATGATATTACCCCGCATCTTATAAATAGATAGTCGACTTCTGTGAATCATAACGGCATCCGGTTGGCGCACCTCGTGTGGGGAGATGAGAACGTCGACTGGGGCCATGACTATGACATAATCTTGCTGGCAAGTAGTCTTAAGAAGAGAACAAAGCTCGAAGGCGACCACCTGGTGTGTGCGGTTTGGTGACGGACTCATCAGCTCCAGCTTGCCGTCGACGAGTTCGTATCGATGTCCATCGTCTGGCATCCTAGCATAATCCTCATAAGTCATGGGATTCTCACGAGCCTCACCAGCCGACTCTCCAGTTTGGAACTTCGAATCATCCATTGGTTTCGCATCGTCACCATTCCGATGCATGGGTTCCGCCTCCTCGAACCGTTGTTCGTATACCCCAATGTTATCAGGACAATCGTCATCCCACCATAACCTTTAGTATGCGTTTGTTTTCTATTGGTCAAATAGGAGGAAGAAATTTTCGCGCCAACGTGGCGTGAGACACCTGTAACACTCGCCAATTCGGTGATGCCCGTGCCACGGTCGCGGGCGAGAACACTTATGGAGACTCGGGTGTCACTCACGCAAACGTCGGTCGGTGCCACACTCGCGCGGACACCCGTGACACTCGGGCAGACTCGTGTAGCTCCTGTACCATATTCCCGCAACCAAAAGCGGCGACCCGATGGGCCGCCGCAAAAAGATGAGGGTTGGGGGGAGGTATAGTGGTCCCAGGAAACAAGACAGTCGAGAAGGGACCGGTTAAGCTACAATATGGCTATGAGAAAACATTATCCGGCATCGTTCAAAGCTGAAGTCGTCTTAGAACTTCTCAAAGAAGAGA
>JAJZAV010000079.1:1403-13893 GCA_021799255.1 Bacillota bacterium | reverse complement strand
CACCGTCCACGGGGCTTCATCGGAACTCGTGTTCCACAAGGCCTCGGACGCGGCCATTTTCATGGGCTGGGCCGAAATGAGATGTTGCGCCTGCGCGTGCCCCAGCGCGGCTACCAAGATACTAGCTGCCGTCGCTACGCTGATGGCAATCGTAAAGGACCTCTTAAAGAAGTCTCTCGCTCGGTGGTTTTTTCTAAGATACAGCGCACTGATTCCGGTTACGAAGAACGCACCCGTTGTGAGGGCCCCAAACCAAACGTGGGGGAACTCGAGCCACAGTTGCGGGTTGGTGAGCAACGCACCAAAGCTGCTCATCTCCGCATGCCCGTTTCTCACGGTGTAGCCAACGGGTTCTTGCATGAACGAATTTGCCGTTAGAATCCAGAAGGCAGACAGGGTCGTCCCAATGGCAACCAACCACGCGGAAGCCAGATGAACTCGTTTTGAAACCTTGTCCCAGCCAAAGATCCAAATTCCGATGAAGGTTGACTCCATAAAGAAGGCCAAAAGGGCTTCAACCGCCAGGGGCGCCCCGAACACATCCCCGACGAATCGTGAATAATCAGACCAGTTCATGCCGAATTGAAACTCTTGCATAATGCCGGTAACCACACCGACGGCGAAGTTAATAAGAAAGAACTTCCCCCAGAACTTTGCCATCGACTTGTATGTCTCATCTTTTTTCACGACATACAGCGTTTCCATCAAGGCAATCAAAAAGATAAGTCCGATGGTTAACGGCACAAAAAGGAAATGGTATACCGTCGTCACGCCGAACTGCACTCTTGCCAAGATGAGGTTGCTCAAATGCGTCCACCCGCCTTTTCTGTGTCATCTCGATGTTGTCCACGCCAACGCACCGTTTGTCACCGCTTGTCCCTGTCTTCGTCGCCAAGTTTACAGTGGTCTAGGTCTTTTTGAGGAGATGCAATTTTCCTAATTCATAACGTTCCTTTGAGCTAGTTATTTTGCATCCCAACTATTTCTCAGTCGCGAACTTGTGCTCCAAATAGACTACAGCTAGCCGACCGGACGATCACGGGAGCACATGGTGCGATTGAGTCTTTTGTACGGGGGAAGCATGAGGTATTCTGCGGTAGGAACACGAAGGGTCAATCACGGAAAGGAAGTGACTCAAGTGAACGCGATTGAAGTTGACCAGACCATCCAGTTTCACGATTGGAATGGCGCACAATACGCAGGAAGGGTCAAAGACATTTTGAGTCTATGCGATGATTTTGGGGATTTCTATATGGTCTTGCTTGAGACAAATGACGGGCCTGCCGAGTTTGAGATAGAAGGTCCTTCCGATTTACTCATTGGAGAGCTCTGGAACGGTTCAGAAGTAGGAGTGTAGCCCTTTCTCCGAGGTAACTATCGACGAAATTGCGAGTTGCGGATGATTGCGACACCACCTTCGACACTTATTGTGTGGAATGTGAAAAAAATCACTTGGCTAATAGTGTCGAAGGTGGTATGCTGGTATCGCAGGAAATTCTCCACTTAATCGTCCACATTCCACAATATGCTAGATCCACTGTCAAGAGCGGAGCACTAGCTCGATTGTACTTTTATCTCCTAGTCCAGGCGAAACTCAAAAAACAGCACATGCGTACCTGTCCGGAGAAATCGGTTTCACTTTATCATGGTAGTCAGAATCCCACACATGGAACGTTGGGGGCCTGACCATGAGAAGGACCATTCTATTACACCGTCCCGAAACGTCGCACGTCGATGCCGCATTGCTCAAGTTCGTTCAAGGGCACGCCAATCTGTTCCTCGCGTGTATCGCTTTGGGCCTCTCCGTGTGGGAAATGTTTAGGCACGAGTACCTGCTTGCATGCGGAATGGTCTTAACTGGTGCTGTGGGCTTCTTTTACGGATTGCTTTTCGGCCTATGCGCCGCCATGCCTTTCCTGGCACATAGCGTCTACCTGCAAATCGCTTCGTCACACTTTTCGGTCGCGAGCATCGGGTTACAGGTACTGGGATTCGCCTGCATTGCTTGGCTTGGTTATCGCCATAAATCCGTCATTGACCAGCAATCAGGACCAATTCAAGTCCGTCACGACCCTCAGGTGTTGCCATGGAACACAGTCAACGACGTAAGAACATCGCTCGCTGCGATTCGTTTTCTTCTGTTCCCCCTTCAGTGTCATGCTCCAAAGCAAGAGCTGTTGGAGGTAACAAACGAGTTGTCTAGACTTGAGGACCTATTTCAAGAGATGGAAGCTCGCCAGCCACAGATGCAGCGCGAGGCGAGGTGATGCCGAATTTTATCGCGCCGGCTTCAAGTAGTCCAGTTTGCCTATTCCCTTCTGTTCCGTTTCGCTCATGTGAGGAAGAATCCTATGCAATAAGATGAAAAGCATCGGAACGTACGGAAAGGAGGGTCCGGAGTGCAACAACAGCAGGTTCAAGGCATGGAAGCCGTCCGCGTGCTAATTGTGGATGATCACGCGTTGTTCCGAAAAGGTGTGAGTTCCATTCTCAACGCGCATCCGAATGTGACTGTGGTCGGGGAGGCCGAGAATGGTGTCGTGGCCGTCGACTTGTACCGCAAGACTTCCCCCGACGCTGTCATCATGGACATTAACATGCCCATCATGGACGGACTAGAAGCCACGCGTCAGATTCGTCATCTAGATCCAGAGGCACGGATATTGATGCTAACAGTGTCCGAAACGGACGCTTCGCTGTTTGAAGCCATTAAGGTGGGAGCCTCTGGGTACGTTCTAAAAAACGCAAACCCCCAGGTGGTCGTCGACAGCATTCTTCGCGTCAGTTCAGGCGAGCCAGTGATTCCCGGTAATCTTGCCATAAAGATTATCCACGAGATGTCGACACCAAAGCAAAAGCGTACCACACCGGACGTGGACGCCCTTACGGAGCGCGAAGTCGACGTTCTCCGGCAACTCAGCACAGGAGCGAGCAACAAAGAAATAGCCAACGCGTTATACATCAGCGAAAACACAGTTCGGAATCACGTCCGAAATATCCTGGATAAACTGCAAGTAAGCAATCGCGTACAAGCGGCGGCCTATGCAATGCGGGAAGGCTATACAGTTACAGATAGTTCGCAGAACTCGTAAATTCGCGAGTCGCGCCATGGCATCTCGTTCGTTCATTGGCGGACAAACCCGCGGAACCTCTCGTACTTAAAGTTAAAGGCCATCATCTTACTACGGAGGACGGCGGGCTCATTTGGCACCGTGCTCCGTAGTGTTTCATGCAATCCAACGGGCCGCTACGTAAGCCACCGCGGCCGCCAGTCCCCCGACAATTGTCGTCTGAAATGCACTTTGCCACATATTGGTTCCCAAAAATCGAGCCTTGGCGATTCCGAATAAGAACAGTGCAAGAAGGGTCACTAACACGGAAACCATCAGTGCATAGTGACTTTGCGTAATGATCATGTACGGCGAAAGCGGTATCAAGCCACCGATAACATAAGAGAGCCCAATGGTTATTGAACTGTTCCTGGCCCTTCCAGGACTTGGGTGTTCCACGCCAACGTGGTACTTCATCGTAAAATTGACCCATCTTTCCGGTTCCTCTGTGATGGCCGCAACAACCTTATCCATCAGTTCGTCCGGAATTCCAGACTCGGCCAACGTCCCAGCTAACAGTTGCCGTTCTTGTTCTGGCTCGTTCTGAATGTTAATCTGGCGTTTTTCAAGTTCAGCGTGAAAATAATCGTGATCCGACTTCACCGCTAGGTAGGCACCGAGCCCCATCGCAATGCATCCCGCCGCAATTTCCGCGAGGCCGGCCGTCACAACGAGACGCGTAGTGGGCAACGCCCCAGCGAGACCTGCTGCTAACGCAAACGGGACAGTCAATCCATCCGCCATTCCGATGACAATGTCTCTGATGGACTCCTGCAAACGGACGTGAGGGCGATTCGCTTCTTGGGACAATCGTATGCACCTGCTTTTCGTAAACGTCCTTCATCCTCTAACCTATCGTGATGGTGGTTCGAACGCATGACTCATCTGAGTTGGATAGTGGTGCTCTTGTACTATTCGAGTTGAGCTAATTGCACTAGTCTTTATCTACTGTTATTGAACCCTCTGAACGTGTCATGCCCTTATGTTCCAGTCGTCTGATAATATAAGTAATCCTTTGTAGGAATCATTCACAGCAGTAGATGTGCAAGATGATTCGTGCGAATGGTGTAGAGTTTCGCCAGTTTATTTCGGAAAAACGGTGTAGCATCGCCCGCCTCTCCCAAGAAAGCCCCTATGGTTTGTTGCGGTGCAGGGGTTTCGACCACACAGAGAGTTTTGTCTCTTAGAATTGGTCGTTTCTCGTGGGTGAATATGTTGATTCACTGCTTCCCCCATGGCAGTGAATCAAGCGGAGAGCACGAAGCGGATCCGGATCCAGTCTATTGTGCATTCATTGATCAAAGCTGGAGAGGCTGGCGATTGTGCCCCGTTTTTCTAACGAAACACACCTCCCGAGTTTTACAAGAACGGCAGCGCCTGACCCCAAAAACGGGCACTGCCGTTCTTGTGTTTGTCAACGTTTCTCTATCGATGCATGACCATCCTCAAAGGCACGCAACGAAGAATCTAGAACTCCTTTCAGGTAGGCAATCGCAACTCCAAAGTTCGTAACGGGAACTCCCGCCTGAGTAGCCTTCTGCAGTCGGGTAGTGACTTGCCGGCGGTTGAACATGCAGGCCCCGCAATGGACCACGAGTTTATACTGTCCGAGGTCCTCCGGGAAATCGACTCCCGTGTTCACCGTTATGCTAACATCGCCCCCAACCTTCTGCGACAACCACTGAGGCAGTCGCTCGCGAGCTATGTCTCCCTCCATCGCATGATGCGTGCAGGCCTCCGCAATAAGCACCTTATCTCCGGGTTTTAGAGAATCGATGGTTCTTGCCCCCTCCACCATCAACCCAAGATCGCCCTTAAAGCGAGCGAGGACCATCGAAAAGGAGGTTAACAAAACATCGCCGGGTAAAACCCGCGTCACTTTGTCAAACACCTGTGCGTCTGCGATGACGAGATCGGGACGGCGGTTGAGCGACGCAAGGAGGGTAGGCAACTCGTCGTCCGTCACGGTAAGAGCCATGGCGTGATGGTCCAGTAAGTCCCGAATCACCTGCACTTGGGCAAGTTTAAGACGCCCCTTGGGGGATTGTTTATCGGGAGGGGCTACCAGCACAACCAGTGCATCACTGTTTACGAGGTCCCCCACAAGTGCGACCCCAGAGAGATCGACAGGCGCGTAGGTTTGAATGGCCTCCGTCAGCTTGTCAACGTAAAGTCCCGTCTTAGAGCTCACTTTTACGAAGGGAACGTCGAAGTACTCCTCAAACAGGGCAGCGTCCACATCGTTCTCGTCGATTCTGTTAATGACTCCAACCACCGGAATTTTCCGCGCCTTGAAGGCTTGATACCACTCCAGTTCCAGCGACCAGTCCGCAACTTGTGGCGAGAAAACCAGCAAAGCCACGTCGGTTCTGTCCATCACCTTGCGCGTCTTGTTGACACGAAGGGTTCCCACTTCCCCTTCGTCGTCGAGACCCGCCGTATCCATAAACATGACGGGACCTATGGGAAGTATTTCCATGGACTTATACACAGGATCCGTTGTGGTTCCCGGTTGGCCGGACACCAAAGCAATTTGCTGGCCTGTGATGGCGTTGATGAGGCTCGACTTTCCCACATTTCTTCGTCCAAAGAGTCCAATGTGTAGCCGGCTTGCCGCAGGAGCCTGATTCAACATGAATACCACTCCCTATATGTTTTCCTGATCAAAACCGTAAGTCGCGTTCTCCTTCTTCAATGCGTCGGATACGACTCTGCGTAGCCTTTCGCGTTGCTTGATTGGGTATTTCCCTGAGGTGCTGTTTGATAAGTTCGTCTCCAAGACCCTGCAGTTCTTCATCTCCGTAGTCGACCTGATACTCCTTAAACGTGAGGATTGCATTCGGCTGGCATACGTTCTGGATTTGACCTGATTTGGCGAGTTGCATGAATCGGTCTCCCGTACGTCCGAGGCGGTAGCAGGCGGTGCAGTAACTCGGTATATACCCGCTTTTGACGAGACTCTTTACAATTTCGGTTGGAGACCTATGGTCTCCAACGTCGAACTGGGCAGAGGGAACTTCCACCTTGCCGCCGTAAGTCTCCTGATAGCCTCCAACGCCGGTACAACTGCCCGCGCTGACCTGAGAGATGCCGAGCCCAATGATTTCGTCGCGAAACCCGGGTTTCTCCCTTGTCGACAGAATCATTCCTGCATACGGGACAGAGAGCCGCAAAACAGCGACGATTTTACGAAAATCCTGGTCGGATACGAGGTGTTTAAACCCGCTGAGGTTCACGTTTTCGGCGGCCCTCAGTCTCGGGACGGAGAGCGTGTGCGGACCGACGCCAAGATCTTGATTGAGATGCTCTGCGTGCATGAGAAGGGCAACGGTGTCGTACCGAAAATCGTACAGCCCGTAAAGTACTCCGAGACCTACGTCATCGATGCCTGCCGCCATCGCCCTGTCCATAGCCGTCGTGTGCCAGTCGTAGTTGTTCTTTGGCCCGCTCGGGTGCATTCGGGCGTACGTTTCGCGATGATAGGTTTCCTGGAACAGGCTGTACGTTCCGATGCCCGCATTCTTGAGTTTGCGATAATCGTCTTCCGTGGTCGCAGCGATGTTGACGTTAACTCGGCGGATGCTTCCGTTGTTCACCTTGACCGAATAAATCGCAAAGAGGCACTCGACGATGTAGTCGATTGGGCAATGCACGGGATCCTCTCCCGCTTCCACGAGCAGCCGCTTGTGTCCCAGTGACTCCAGGATCTCGACTTCCCGGCGAATCTCGTCCATGGACAACCGGCGCCTGGTAAAGTCTGCGTTGGCGTGCTGATAACCGCAGTAGACGCAGTTGTTCACACAAAAATCGCTTACGTACAGCGGCGCGAACATGACGATGCGCTTGCCATAGATGCGCTCTTTGACCTCCCGCGCGAGATGAAACACCTCTTCCCAAAGATTCTCGTCGTCCACGTGCAGCAAAACAGAAGCTTCGCGATGCGACAAACCTTTCGCCGTGCGCGCCTTGTTGACGATCTGACGAACGAGTGCTGCGTTAGATTTCCCGGATCTACCAAAGTCAAGTGCCTCATGAATCTCCATATCATCGATGAAGTCTGCCGTCTGAATCCGCATCATGCCCGTTGTCCCCTCTCCCATAACAGCGATGTTAAAACTTGCACCGCTTGACATAGTGAGTGTGCAACAACTCGTGACTTTCGTGGCTGTTGGGATGACCCAAGAACTCCTCGTACACACGAATGATGTCTGGGTTCTTGTGAGACTTGCGAATCGGACGCGCCCTGTCTTCTTCGTAAATCGATCGCGCTCGCGCGGCTTTGACGTCTATCTCAGCTCGCAACTGTGCGTTCACGATGGGCTGACCTCCACCTGTGACGCAACCCCCAGGACAAGCCATCACTTCAATAAATTCGTAGCTCTTTTCCCCCTGCCGTACCATGTCCATCACCTTGCGAGCGTTTCCAAGGCCGTGAATGACCGCGGTACGGATGGTTGTTCCATCGGGGAGGACCACCGTTGTCTCTTTGATTCCATCGCCTCCCCGGACTGAGGTGTACTCGACGGTTTCGAGTTCTGTGCCCGCCACGAGTTCAAAAACCGTGCGCAGCGCTGCTTCGGCCACACCACCGGTCGCCCCAAAGATAACACCTGCGCCAGAGCCTTCTCCGAATGGGTTGTCAAACTCCTGGTCTTGCAGGTTGAGAAAATCCACGCCGCTTTCTTTGATCATCCGCGCGAGTTCTCTCGTCGTAAGCACATAATCGACATCATCAAGTCCTGCGCGTGACATTCCCTCGCGCCCACGTTCAAACTTCTTAGCGACGCACGGCATGATGGACACCACTACGATCTGCTCCGGACGGATCCCCATCTTTTTCGCAAAGTAGGTTTTAATCAGGGCACCTTCCATTTGATGAGGTGATTTACAGGTTGAGAGGTTACCGAGGAGATCCGGAAAATTGTGCTCTACAAACTTGACCCATCCAGGACAGCAAGATGTCATGAGCGGTAGGTGCTCACGACTCGTCAGTCGGTTCAGGAGTTCCGTCCCCTCCTCCATGATGGTCAAGTCGGCCCCAAAGTCCGTGTCAAATACCTTGTCAAATCCAATCAATTTGAGAGCGGCGACCATTTTCCCAGTGACCCGACTCCCGATGGGCCGTCCAAACTCCTCGCCGAGGGCCACCCGGATGGACGGTGCCGTCTGGGCAACCACCACCTTCGTAGGATCCGCGATGGCATTCCAGACGTCGTCAATGTTCTCGCGCTCCGACAACGCGCCGACCGGACACGCCACAATACACTGACCGCAATTAACGCATACCGAATCGGCGAGCGACTTCCCAAACGCTGGCCCCACCATGGTTTCAAAGCCTCGTTTATATAGACCAATCGCGCTTACGGTCTGGACTTGGCTGCACATTGCGACACATCGGCCGCAGAGGATGCACTTTTCCGGGTCACGAACGATGGAGGGTGACAGATCGTCCAGTTTTGCCGTTACCCTCTTCCCATTGAACCGCCTTTTGCGCACATTCAGTTCGTTCGCCAGATCCTGCAGTTCGCACGTTCCACCGCGAACACAGATGGTGCACTCCTCCTTGTGGTTAGATAAAAGGAGTTCCAATACCGTACGGCGGGCCTCGCGCACCTTTTGTGTATTCGTCAGCACCCGCATATTCGGTTCCGCTTTTAGGGAGCACGACGCAATAAGTTTGGGGCCGACTTCCACCAAGCACAGCCGGCACCCGGAGGAACTGTTCACGTCCTTCAGGTAGCAAAGCGTCGGAATGCGCATGCCCTCTTGCCTAGCAGCCTCCAAAACCGTCGTCCCTTGTGTGACTTCGACTTCGGTTCCGTCAATTGAGAATCGAATCATTTCGGACATGTCTATCACTCCCTCATCCACGTAAAACCGCGTCGACGTTGCAAACTTCTGCACAGTTGCCGCAACGAATGCACGCATCGTCATGGATGACATGCACGTGTTTCAGTTCTCCGCTAATAGCTCCTACTGGGCATTCCCTGGCGCACAATCCGCAACCCCGGCAGAGATCCGGGTTAATGGTATAGCGCACCAGCGACTTGCATACACCGGCAGGACAGCGTTTTTCCACGACGTGAGCTACGTATTCGTCCCAGAAATACTGCATCGTCGACAGCACTGGATTCGGAGCCGTTTGTCCGAGTGCGCACAGCGACGCAACCTGGATCTGTTCAGACAGATCCCTCAGGTTATCAAGATCTTCCATGCTTCCCTTACCGCGGGTGATCTTGTCTAAGATTTCGAGCATCCGAAGCGTTCCGATTCGGCACGGTGAGCATTTTCCACATGATTCGTCTTTGGTGAACTCGAGGTAAAACCGAGCCACATCGACCATGCAAGTGTTCTCGTCCATGACAATCATTCCCCCGGACCCCATCATGGAGCCGAGCTGCGTCAAGCTGTCATAGTCGATAGGCACATCGAGATGTTGCGCCGGGATACATCCTCCAGACGGCCCGCCGGTCTGGACAGCTTTAAATGCCTTCCCCTTTGGGATGCCGCCCCCGATGTCGAAGATCACTTGCCGAAGCGTGGTCCCCATAGGAACCTCCACGAGTCCCACGTTGTTGATCTTTCCGCCGAGTGCAAACACTTTGGTCCCTTTGCTTCGTTCGGTCCCAATGCTGGAAAACCAGGAGGCTCCCCGAAGAATGATGGGGGGAATGTTGGCGAGCGTTTCGACGTTGTTAATGACCGTGGGTTTCTGCCACAGGCCGCTCGTTGCCGGAAACGGAGGTTTCGGATTTGGCATGCCGCGTCGCCCTTCAATGGAGTTCATAAGAGCAGTCTCTTCGCCGCACACGAATGCCCCTGCACCGAGGCGAATGTCGATGTCAAAAGAGAATCCAGAGCCAAAGATGTTCTCGCCAAGAAGGTCATATTCGTGCGCCTGCGCGATGCCTAAGCGAAGTCTCTCTACCGCAACTGGATACTCAGCGCGTACGTAGATAAAGCCTTGGCTTGCGCCAAGGGCGAAGCCCGCGATGGCCATAGCTTCCAAAATGGAGTGCGGATCGCTTTCGAGAACGGATCTGTCCATGAACGCGCCGGGATCCCCCTCATCGGCGTTGCAAATGATAAATTTTTGAGAGCTCTCCTCCCTTGCAGCCAATTCCCACTTAAGCCCCGTCGGGAAGCCCGCTCCCCCGCGGCCTCGCAGTTCGGACCCCTTAATCTTTGCGACCACCTCTGCCGGGGTCATTTCCGTCAAAACCTTGGCTAATGCCTGATATCCATCTCTCGCGATGTATTCCTGAATCTTCTCGGGATCGATAATCCCGCAGTTACGAAGAGCGATGCGAAACTGATGCGAAAAAAACGGAATGTGGTCGATGGATGACGCCTGCTCCGTTCGAAGTCCATTGGTTTGTGCCAGTAGTCGTTCAAGAGTACGGTGCTCCACCAAGTGAGTGCGCACCAGTTCTCCTGCGTCCGTGGCCTTTACGCGGCTGTAAACGACTCCGTCGGGATACGAGATGACGAGAGGCTCAAACTCGCACAGGCTGAGGCACCCGACGTGCACGATTTCGACGGTGTCCGCGAGGCCGACTTTCATGACCTCGCGGCGCAGGACGCGAACGAGGTTCTTCTCTGCATTAGGGGCATCGCAGTCGGTGCCGTCGCAAACGACCAACCGTTTCTCGAAGTTCGACATGGCGTTCGCCTCCTACCCCTCTAGAACCACGTAGTCGTCGAGGATCAAGCCGTTCGCTAGGTGAAGCATGTACTCGTCCACCACATGCCCGCCGAAAATGTGCTCCTCGATGACTCTTTGCATTTTCTCAGGCGTCATCTTGACGTAGGTAACTTTGCCTTGACCTGATACGAACACATCCACTAATGGATCCAGACGACACATTCCAATGCAGCCTTTGCGCACTATCTCAACCTTCACGTGTTGACGTTCACGGAGTTCGTTGGTTAGCACATCCAACACCGCGGCGGATCCCGCGGCGATGCCTCCAGTAGCCATGCACGTTGCTACGCGAACGACCGCTTCGAATTCTTCGGGTTGCCGATTCGCTTCGCTCAATGACCGAAGCCTCTCGATGGTCATCATGGGAATTCCCCCCCCTGAAAGGTCCTTACATCAACGACGAGAGTTCGTCGCAAATGGTCGGTTATTTGGACCTATAGTCCTCCAGAATTTTTGAAACGTCGGTCACCTGCAGTTTTCCGTAAACCTTATTTTCAACGGACAGAACGGGAGCAAGTCCGCAGGCACCTAGACATCTCATGGCCTCCACGGTGAACCTGCCGTCCGCGGTTGTTTTCCCGACTTCGACGTCGAGGTCTTCGCAGAGTTTGTCGAGGATCTCTTGCGATCCCTTGACGTAGCACGCCGTTCCCAGACAAACGCGAATGACGTGCTCACCCTTTGGTTCTAGAGAAAAAAAGGAATAGAACGTCGCTACTCCGTAAATGTCTGCCATAGAAATCTGCAATTCCTCGGACACGACACTGAGTGCTTCCTCCGGCAGATACCCATAAAGATCCTGAACATCGTGCAAAACTGGGATCAACGCACCTCTTAGACTCTTTAGTCGACGTGCAGATTCTCTCACCCGCTCCAGTTTCTCTAGACAGACGTGATGCTCTGTCGCCTGCATGACAATCTCTCCCTTTTGTATTCGACAAGTCTCCGAATATGTGATTTT
This sequence comes from Bacillota bacterium, assembly GCA_021799255.1. GTDB lineage: Bacteria > Bacillota > Bacilli > Alicyclobacillales > Alicyclobacillaceae > JAJZAV01. The sequence goes on along the minus strand of JAJZAV010000079.1, from coordinate 2,117 downwards.
TTTCACAAACTCGCCGGCAAGTTATCTCTCTGTGTTCTCCTAGCATCCTCCCATTTTATAAATTTGGCTCCAGCAACCTCTTTATCAAATAGCGCCCATCGCCGTCGACTCCGAAGGTCGGCGTTTCATAGAACGCAAACTATCGCCGCGTCCCATGTCGACTTTCAGACCCGCAAGTTCTATGCGCCACTCGATGCAGGATCTACACTGATCAGAATCCTCTTCAACGCAGATTTTGTTCTCATACAGTTGGTACTTGGGACGCACTCTGGCCGGAGTCAAATTGGGCATCACGACGTTTGCTCCGACCGACAAGGCTTGTTCCCTACCCCGAGAATGCAGGGTTCCAAGCGCGGTTGTCGCAGGCAGCAAAGCGTCCGGAACGAGTAGGCGGGCGAGAGCAACCATAATGAGGGTCTGGCGAACCGTTCCGCCTTCGCAGTCGTGAAGTGGAGTCTGACTGTGGGGAATGAAAGGACCAATCCCTATCATGTCCGGATGCAAGTCTCTAAGAAAGGTGAGGTCCTTCGCCAGCTCTTCGGGCCCTTGGCCAGGAAGCCCGACCATAAATCCATCTCCGACTTGAAACCCAATCTCCTTGAGAGCCTCGAGCGAGGCGATACGCTCTCGCAGGCTTGTTCCTGGGTGAAGCCTAGCGTAAAGTACTCCGTCGGCCGTCTCGTGCCTCATTAAGAACCTATCGGCGCCCGCTTT